>NZ_CP015031.1:643769-965654 GCF_011455875.1 Basfia succiniciproducens
GCCACTAAATAAGCAAATATAAAAAAGTTGGGATTATGTCCGTATCAAGTGTTATGTACGCATAATCCCAACACATATGGAAATACACTTATTTAGTCTGATTAGGAGGCTGATATCATGCTGGAACAATATGAGAAATTTATCAATAAAACCTTTTTATCATTAGGATGTCTTTTTTTTCTTGTGTTAGTTGCGATGACGTTTGTACAGGTTATTACGAGATATGTGATTAACATTTCGTTTCCTTGGGCGGAAGAGTTTTTGAGATTTTGCTATACCTGTATGATTTTATTCGGAATTTTGACGACAACCCAGATTCAGGTTCCTATGGTTAGAATCATGATTTTTGAGCGATTTAAATACGGCTGGTTATTATCCTCCGCTCTATACATTGTGATGTTAATTTGTTTATTTTTATTAGTTAAAGGCGGTTTAAAAGTTTATTCCATGAATTTGAATAGCTATTATTCGGCGTTTAAGATCTCAAAGTCTTGGGTATATATACCGTTTCTTATTTGTTTATCATTAGAGATGGTGCGAATTGTCATTGCGTTCGTTTCTTTAGCTAAAACTAGAAAAGTGAGGGAATTATAATGTCATTCATCGTATTGCTTGGAGTAATGTTTATCCTTACGGTGCTCGGTTTACCATTGTTTTATAGTATTATCTTCGCATCTATTGTGACATTATTCACTTTCTTACCTAATATCCCCGTGACGATCGTAGCACAGCAAGTAATGCAAGGACTTGATACTAACGCTTTGCAGGCGCTCGCATTTTTCTTTTTAGCTGGAGAATTGATGAGTGTCGGCGGGATCACCTCACGTATTATCCGTTTCGTCACCTCATTAATCGGTCGCTGGAAAGGTTCGCTGGCCTATATCAATATCTTTTCCAGTTTATTTTTTGGTTCTATCAGCGGATCCGCAGTTGCCTCTACGGCGGCTATTGGCAGTTCTTTGATTCCCGCAATGAAGAAGACCGGTTATCCGGCGGATTTCTCTGCCGCACTGACACAATCCGCTTCCATTATCGGACCGATTATTCCGCCAAGCGTACCTATGATTGTTTTCGCGGCTTTAGCCGGTGCGGGCGTATCCGTAGGAAAAATGTTCATGTCCGGCATTATTCCGGGTATCATGATTGCGCTTGTACTGATCCTGGTTACTTTTATATTAAGTAAAATTTATAAATACGGTAATCAGGCAACCGCATTCAGCTGGAAAGAAGTGAAAGATAGCGGAAAAGATGCCGTATGGGCAATATTTTGTCCGGTTATTATTTTATACGGTATTATTTCGGGCGTTTTCACTGCAACGGAAGCGGGGGCGGTTTCTGTTGTTTATGCCTATCTGGTCGGTACATTCGTATATAAAGAATTAAGTATTGAACTATTGAAAAAAGCGTTGATTTCTTCACTCAAAGGAACCATTACGGTTATGCTGATTGTCGGAGCATCTTCAATCTTTGCTTGGTTAATTGCTCGTTTACAAATCAGCCATCAGGTAGCCCATTGGGTGTCTTCCGTTTGCGATAGCCCTCTTCAGGCTCTGATATTGATTAATGCCATTGTGTTGTTCATCGGAATGATTATGGATCCGACGGCGGCATTGACAATTTTAGTACCGGTATTTATGCCGATCGTTAATCAGTTTGGTATCGCACCGATTCACTTCGGTTTGGTAATCATCCTGAATCTGATGATAGGCTTGGTTACACCGCCGGTGGGCTATTTGATTTTCCTCTCGGCCAACATTGCGGAATGTGAACCGATGAAAGTGCTTAAATCAAGTTTACCGTACCTATTCTCTTTATTCGCATTATTATTACTGCTAATTCTCGTACCTGAGTTTAGTACGTATTTACCGAATTTATTGTTTCCACAATAAGGAGATCTGAATTATGAATAAATGGATTGATTTATCCATGCCGATTTCCACCGACCATGTACGCTGGAAAAGTGCGGTCGAAAAAAAGGGTAATTTTGATGAAGGTGATTTATTCGAAGCCACTCAGCTTCAGGTATCCTGCCACGCGTTTACACATATGGATGCGCTTAGCCATATTAAAAAAGACGCCTACAATATTCTGGATATTCCAATTGAAACCTATATCGGCGAGTTTCATGTGTTGGATTTGGCGGAGGTTATTACCGACAATTTCGCTATTACGCCGGAAGTGTTGGAACATTGTTGGCCGCAAGCGGAAAATGTGAAAAAAGTGATTTTTAAAACCTGTTGGGATACCCATTACAGCTATAATTCGAGAGAATTCTGGGGAAACTCGCCTTATATTACCTTTGAAGGCGCCGCTTATTTAGCGGATAAAAATCTGGAAATCATTGCCTTTGATTTCCCGCAGGATTATCCGATTCGCGGTTGGCTTACCGGTACAATGGAGAAACCGTTAACCAAACATGTGACTCATCATCATCTGTTAATGAAAGGAGTAACGCTGGTGGAATATATTTGCAATACAAAAAGTATTACCTCAGCGGTAATTGATGCTTTGATGATTCCGATTGCAATAAAAAATACCGATGGCGCACCTTGCCGTGTGTTAATTAAAAATAAATAAGGATTTGATAATGACAGCAAAGAAAATTTATTTCGGTACCAATCTGAAAATGTATAAGGGGAATGCCGAGGTCGTGCAGTATCTCTCCGAATTATCTGATTTTGCCACTACCTTTAAATCGGAATATGACATTCAATTGTTTGTAATTCCGTCTTATACCACATTAAAAGATGCCGTGGAATTAGTGAAATCAAAAACGGGTCGGCCTAAAATTAAAATCGGCGCCCAGAATATGAATCCGAATGACAACGGGCAGTTTACCGGTGAGATTTCACCGTTAATGCTTAAAGAATTGGGAATCGAACTGGTGATGATTGGGCATTCTGAACGTCGTCATGTGATGAAGGAAACCGATCAGGAAGAAAATGAGAAAGTGCTTGCGTCTTTGAAGCATAATTTCATTACGCTATTATGTATCGGTGAAACGCTGGAGCAAAAAAATTACAACATCTCTGATGAAGTATTGCGAACTCAGCTAAAAATAGGATTACAGGGTGTTACCGCCGAACAATTATCTAAGCTGTGGATTGCTTATGAGCCGGTGTGGGCGATTGGTACGGAAGGAATTCCAGCAAGTGCCGAATACGCCGATGAAAAACATGCCGTTATTAAACAATGTCTGTTTGAACTTTTTGCTGAAGAAAGTAAAAAAATACCGGTACTGTATGGCGGTAGCGTCAATCCTGAAAACGCCAACGGTTTGATTGTTAAACCGCATATTGACGGCTTGTTTGTCGGGCGCAGTGCGTGGAATGCGCCGAATTTCCATGCATTAATTACCGATGCGTTGAATACGCTTTCTGGTGATAAAACGGAAGTTCCGCTAACCAATGAATTTACGGAAACCGCAGTACAACTTATTGAACAACTGGGCGGAAAAGCTAATATTAGCGCCTTAACTCATTGCGCCACCCGTATTCGCGTAGTGTTAAAAAATGACGGTAAAATGAACAAATCGGCCATTGAAAAGATTGATGGCGTTAAAGGTTTATTTTCCATTACTAATCAGTACCAAATTATTCTTGGAGCAGAAATTGTCAAACAAGTTCATGATGAAATGAAAAAACTGTTAATATAGGACAATATAAATTGTAGTAGTAACGATGATTAAACATTTTAAATAAACAAAAAATCAACAGCATAAAAAGTGCGGTCAAAAATTTCAAAATTTTGACCGCACTTTGAAAAATAAAATTTATAGAATTAAAGTACTTTTACAATGCTTTCGGCAAGGTAACGGATATTGGCTTCAGTGATTCCCGCCACATTGATTCTGCCGGAACGAACGGCGTAAATAGCGAATTCTTCTTTCAAACGGTCAACCTGTTCGGCGGTTAATCCGCTGAATGAGAACATTCCTTTTTGATCAATGATGTAGCTGAAATCTTCCTGTGCGCCGAATTCTTTAAGTAATTCAACCAGTTGCTTACGCATTTGTTTGATGCGATCACGCATACCCGTTAATTCGTCTTCCCATTCTTTGCGCAGTTCCGGATTTGCCAATACGGTTGCAACTGTACGGGCGCCATGAGCGGACGGGTTAGAATACAGCGTACGGATAATTGATTTTATCTGTGTTAAAGCTACCGCCGCCACATCCGCATTATCCGCAACTAATGTAAAGGCACCGACACGTTCGCTGTATAAACCGAAATTTTTAGAGAACGAGCTGGCAACTAATAATTCTCGATGGGTTTCTGCGAAAGTACGTAAACCGACGGCATCTTCTTCCAAACCGTTTGCCAGACCTTGGTAAGCAAAGTCGAATAGCGGTAACCAGCCGTTTTTCGCTGACATCTCGGCTAATGCTTTCCATTGTTCCGGTGTCGGGTCAATACCGGTCGGGTTGTGACAGCAGCCGTGCAATAACACCACATCACCCGGGTTGGCATTGTTTAAATCAGCCAGTAAATTATCCCAGTCTAAGGCTTTAGTTTCAGGGTTGTACCAACGATATTCGCGAATAGTTACGCCGACGGCATTAAAAATCGCATTATGATTCGGCCAGGTCGGTTTGCTGATCCATACGTTTTGTGCTTTAGTTTGGCGACGCACAAATTCTGCGGCAATACGCAATGCGCCGGTTCCGCCTAAGGTTTGCACCGTGCAGGCGCGGTTTGATGCGATAATTTCCGAATCTTTACCGAATAACAATTCTTTTGCATAAGCGTTATATTCCGCAACACCGTCTATAGGCAGGTAGTTTTTATCTTTTTCGTTTTCAAATAACTGACCTTCCGCTTTTTTTACTGCGGTCATAATAGGCGTTACACCGTCCGCATCTTTATAAACGCCAATACCTAAATTGATTTTATTTTTTCTGGTTTCCGCTTTGAAGGCTTCACCTAAACCTAAAATCGGGTCGGCAGGTGCCGGAGTGATATTTTTAAACATAGGGCTTTCCTTAGAAATGTTGTGCTGTGATATGAGTTTTTCTTTTATACTCACAAGGATTGTAATTTGCAACCCTTGTTTTAAAAAATTTTATGTTTAAGGTAATTTTTTAGACAATATATTAAAAAATTGTTCAAAAATTGAATTATTTTAATTTATTTATTGCCCAATTTAAACCGGATTGATAATCGTCCGGCAGTTCGCCGGCTAATTTTTCAAGCTGTGTGATAATCACGTTTTTATCCGGATGAGAAATATTGATATGACCGACTTTCCGTCCTGCGCGAACTTCCTTGCCGTACCAGTGGAGCTGGCTGAACGGCGTATCAAGCCATAATTTATTATGATCCGTACCGATTAAATTAACCATTACACTTGGGGCAAAGGTGGTTAATTTGGGCGTAGGCAAATCTAACAGTGCGCGTAAATGTAATTCAAACTGGCTTACGGAGCAACCCAGTTGGGTCCAGTGACCGCTGTTATGAACACGGGGCGCCAGTTCATTAATCAACAGTTTGTCGCCCACCACAAAACATTCCATAGCCATAACGCCTACATAATCCAGTTTTGCCATTATTTTGCTTAACATGGCTTCCGCCTGAACCTGTTGCCGAGCTTGTTGAGGGAATGTTTCATCAGTTACACTGTAACGCAAGATGCCGTCTTGTTGAAGATTATGGGTTACGGGATAAAAACGGGTGTCGCCGTTTCTGAAACGGGCGCCGACCAGAGAAATTTCATAATCGAAGGGAATGAATTTTTCGGCAATAACCTCATTGAGCAACTCATCAGTGATTAGCGTTTTATTTTCTTCCGTAATAATCCATTGACCGCGCCCGTCATAACCGCCCATACGGCGTTTAACCACCACTTTTTTACCTACGTTTGTGAAAATATCCGCCCATTGTTGGTGGTTTTCGACCAAACACCATGGTGAGGTCGGTAATGCCAGTTCATCCAGTAAAGATTTTTGGGTTAAACGATCCGCAGTTTTAACAAATACGTTTTTATTCACAAATTTATGATGATTGCCCAGCATGGTTGTAAGCGGGGTTTCTTCCCAGCGCTCAATTTCAGCGGTGATAATGCTGTCTTTCGGTAAATCGAAAACGGACGCATTAAACGCAAGCGGTTGAACGTTAATATCTAAAGGAGCGCCGGCATAGCGAAGCATACGTCCTAATTGACCGTTTCCAAGTACGTAAACGGTCGGATATAAAGCACTTTTTTGCATGATAAAAAACCTAAAAAAATGACCGCACTTTTCCGTCTTTGAAAAGTGCGGTCAAAAAAGCATTAATTTCGTGGATCCGGATTGTTTAACACCGCATTGGTTTGCTGTTCGCGGAATTTTTGCAGACGAGCGGCCAATTCACTGTCCCATGCGGCTAAAATCTGCGCCGCAAGTAAGCCTGCATTGGCAGCGCCGGCAGGACCGATAGCTAATGTCCCTACGGGAATCCCTTTCGGCATTTGCACGATAGAATAGAGACTGTCAACACCGCTTAACATTGAGCTTTTAACCGGCACGCCTAAAACAGGTACTAAGGTTTTAGCCGCAATCATGCCCGGTAAATGGGCGGCGCCGCCTGCACCGGCAATAATCACTTTATATCCTTTAGCTTGCGCATTTTCGGCAAAGCTGAAAAGTTTATCCGGCGTGCGATGTGCGGAAACAATTTCAACATGATAAGGCACATTGAGTTGATCAAGCATACCGGTCGCTTCCTGCATGGTCGACCAATCGCTTTTCGAACCCATAACAATTGCAATTTGAGCATGTGTATTTGACATAAATCAGGATTTCCATATAAAAAACAGAGAATAATAACGGCGCTAGAATAGCATATCGCACTCATTTCAGGCAAACGTTTGCGATAGGTTTTTGCTGAAAATAATTAACAGATTGAACTGCTGAACTTCAGCACAAAAAATCGAAAAAACCTTTGCAAGTTCGGTCGGAAAATTATACCCTAACTAGCGCTTGTGAACCTTTCAAAAATATTTGCGTTGTCACTACAAATCACCTCGTCCGTAAATATTTTTGAAACGTCCATAAGCCCTACATTTTAGCTCAAAATAAATGGATATAATTTTATGCACGCTAAAGCAAAATATAGAAAAGATTACAAAAAACCTGACTTTACGGTCACAGATATTCATCTGGACTTTCAATTAGATCCTCAAAAAACCGTCGTTACCGCCCATAGCCAATATCAACGCTTAAATCCGGCTGCGACGGTATTACGTCTGGACGGACATAGTTTCCAATTTGCTTCGATTAAGGTTAACGGTAAAGATTTTACCGCCTATCAGCAGGACGGCGAGAGCTTAACCCTTGATTTGAGCGGCATTGATGCCGAACGCTTTGAACTTGAAGTAATCACTCGTTTAGTGCCGGCAAAAAATACTTCATTGCAAGGTCTGTATCAATCCGGTGAAGGAATTTGCACTCAATGTGAAGCGGAGGGGTTCCGACAAATTACTTATATGCTGGATCGTCCCGACGTATTGGCGCGCTACACCACAAAAATTACGGCGGATAAAAGCAAGTATCCTTATCTTTTATCAAACGGTAATCGCATTGCAGGCGGGGATTTGGAAGACGGTCGTCATTGGGTTGAATGGAATGACCCGTTCCCGAAACCAAGTTATCTGTTTGCGTTGGTTGCAGGGGATTTTGATTTATTGGAAGACAGTTTTACAACCAAAAGCGGTAGAGAAGTAAAACTGGAACTTTTTGTTGACCGCGGTAATCTTAACCGGGCATCCTGGGCTATGGAAAGCCTGAAAAAAGCCATGAAATGGGATGAAGAACGCTTTGATTTAGAATACGATCTTGATATTTACATGATTGTCGCCGTTGATTTCTTCAATATGGGCGCAATGGAAAATAAAGGTCTGAACGTTTTCAATAGCAAATATGTGTTAGCCAACCCGGAAACCGCGACGGATGAAGATTATCTGAATATCGAATCGGTGATCGGACATGAATATTTTCATAACTGGACCGGTAACAGAGTGACTTGTCGGGATTGGTTTCAGTTAAGTTTGAAAGAAGGTTTGACCGTTTTCCGTGATCAGGAATTTTCATCGGATGTGGGATCGCGGGCAGTCAACCGGATTAAAAACGTGAAATTTTTGCGTACCGCTCAATTTGCCGAAGATGCAAGCCCGATGTCGCACCCGATTCGTCCTGAAAAAGTATTGGAAATGAATAATTTCTATACGATGACCGTATATGAAAAAGGTGCGGAAGTGATCCGAATGATGCACACGCTGCTGGGCGAAAAAAAATTCCAGCAGGGGATGAAGCTTTACATTGCGGAAAATGACGGCAAAGCGGCGACTTGTGAGGATTTTGTTGCGGCGATGGAACAGGCTTCTGGTGTCGATTTAACTCAATTCCGCCGTTGGTACAGCCAATCGGGTACACCGGAATTGACGGTAACCGACAGCTATGACGAGAAAAAACGCAGCTATAAACTTTATGTCTCGCAAATGACGGCGCCGACTGCGGATCAAATGGATAAAGTTAATTTACATATTCCGCTAAAAATTGCTTTATATGATATGAACGGCATGCCTTTTAGTCTTATTAAAGACGATGAAGCGGTTAACGATGTACTAGATATTCTGCTGGAAGATCAAGTCTTCGAATTCCATAATATTACAACCAAGCCAGTACCTGCATTATTATGTGATTTTTCCGCTCCGGTAAAACTGGATTATGATTACAGTACTGCGCAGTTGATCGCTTTATTAAAATTCGCCCATAACGAATTTGTCCGTTGGGATGCGATGCAAATGCTATTCGCACAAGAGTTACGTCGTAACTTATCTGCTTATCAACAAGGCGAACAATTAACTTTTTCTGCGGAAATTTTAAGCGCGTTACAACAGGTTTTAGAAAATTATCAAAGCAATGTGGAATTAACCACCTTAATTCTGACTTTACCGAAAGAAACCGAATTTGCGGAATTATTTAAAACCATTGACCCTGAAGGTATTGCCGTCGTATGTGATTTTATGCAGCACGCCATTGCGGAGGGATTACAGGATTTATGGTTGAAAACCTATCATCAGATTAACTTGGAAGAATATTGCATCGATATGCGAGATATTGCATTGCGCGGCTTGCGAAATCTTTGTTTACAATATTTAGCTTTTACGGATTACGGTAACGCATTGGTCAATAAACATTATCTTTATGCCGATAACATGACGGATAAGCTGGCGGCATTAGCGGCGGCGACCAAAGCGCAATTAACCTGTCGCGATAAAGTGATGAAAGATTTCGAAGAAAAATGGCAACATGACGGATTAGTGATGGATAAATGGTTTAATCTGCAAGCCACACGTCCGGACGGTAACGTATTAACGTTGGTTAAGCAATTAATGGATCATCCGAGTTTCAATTTCAATAATCCGAATCGTTTACGTGCTTTAGTCGGTAGTTTTGAAAGCCAAAATCCGCGGGCATTTCATGCGGTGGACGGTTCCGGTTATCGTTTCTTAACGGATGTATTACTGCGCTTAAATGAAAGCAATCCGCAGGTTGCAGCCCGTTTGGTTGAACCGCTTGTTCGTTTTTCTCGTTACGACAGCCAGCGCCAGACATTAATGAAGCGCGCCTTAGAGCGTTTACGTGAAGTGGAAAATCTGTCTAACGACTTATTTGAAAAGATCGAAAAAGCGCTTCAATAATCCGGCAAAAGTGCGGTAGAATCTACCGCACTTTTTGTTTAATTAACAATTCCATAAACCTTTACATTTATTAAATCAATCCGGCGAGATGAAAATATGTTATATCCCTTAATCCGTAAAGGCATTTTTGCTTTAGAACCTGAAAACGCCCATGATCTTGCTATTAAAATGCTGCATTTGGCGGGCAACCCAATCCTCAATAAATTGTTGAAAGCGCTGCTTGCCTGTCCGCCTGGCAATGAAAAAACGGTAATGGGAATCAAATTTAAAAATCCTATCGGGTTAGCCGCCGGGGCTGATAAAAACGGTGATGCCATTGACGGTTTCGGTGCCATGGGATTTGGTTTTATCGAAGTGGGAACGGTAACGCCGCTTGCTCAGGACGGCAATGCGAAGCCGCGTCAATTTCGTATCGTAGAAGCGGAGGGCATTGTTAACCGTAACGGCTTTAATAACTACGGCGTGGATTATTTAGTTGAAAACGTTAAAAAAGCAAAATTTGACGGCGTAATCGGCATTAATATAGGTAAAAATAAAGTTACCCCTGTGGAACGCGGCAAAGACGATTATATTTTTTGCCTGAATAAAGCTTACAATTATGCCGGTTATATTACCGTAAATATTTCTTCGCCGAATACGCCGGGTTTGCGCCAATTGCAGTACGGCGATGCGTTGGATGATCTGCTGAAATCCATAAAAGAACGTCAGGCTTATTTAGCGCAGGTTTATAATAAATATGTGCCTATTGCGGTGAAAATTGCACCGGATCAAACGGAAGAAGAATTGGTGCAAATCGCAGATACGTTACGTCGTCACAAGATGGACGGTGTGATAGCGACTAATACCACTATTTCCCGCGATACGGTGGCGGGCATGAAGAACGCCGATCAAACCGGCGGTTTAAGCGGCAAACCGTTGCAGCATAAAAGCACGGAAATTATCCGCCGATTACAGCAAGAATTAAAAGGTGAGATTCCGATTATTGGTAGCGGCGGTATTGACGGCGTACAAAACGCACAGGAAAAAATTGTCGCCGGCGCGGAATTATTACAGGTTTATTCGGGGTTGATTTATCATGGACCCGGATTAGTAAAAGCCTTGGTTGAGGCGATTCGATAATATGTTTTTTAAAGCAAAAGTGCGGTAAAAAATACCGCACTTTTGTATTCCGGTGAAGTATTTTTTATCTGCCGCTTTTCGGCGGATTAAGTATAACCGTTTAGGAAAGTAAAATGACTGATAAGATTTATGATTTACATTGCCATAGCACGGCGTCGGACGGCATTTTATCGCCGAGCGAGATTGTTCAACGAGCGCACGAACAGGGCGTACAGTCGCTGGCACTAACGGATCATGACACAATTTCCGGCTTAACCGAAGCCCGTCGGCAGGCTGAGCTGTTAGGTATGGAATTTATTAACGGCGTTGAAATTTCAACCTCCTGGGAAAATAAAGTTATTCATATTGTCGGGCTGAATTTTGATGAAAATTCCCCGGAAATGACCGCACTTTTAGCAAGGCAGGCGCAACTGCGGTTAAATCGCGCTTTGACTATCGGCGAGAAACTGGCAAAAGCAGGTGTCGCCAATGCTTTTGAAGGCGCAAGTGCGTTAGCAAAAGGGGAAGTAACCCGCGCCCATTATGCGCGTTATCTGGTTCAAATCGGTAAAGTGGCGAATGAAAATCAAGCCTTTAAACGTTATCTTTCGCAAGGAAAATCCTGCTATGTGAAAGCCGAATGGTGCGATATTCCCGCTGCAATCAGTATTATCAAACAAGCGGGCGGTATTCCGATTATCGCCCATCCGTTGCGCTATACTATGACGGCGCGCTGGATAAAGCGCTTAATTGCCGATTTTAAGAACTGGGGCGGTGAAGGTATTGAGGTTTCGGGTTGCGGACAAACGGCAGATCAGCGTCAATTAATTGCCCGTTGGGCAAATGAATTTGAATTATTGGCTTCCGTCGGCTCGGATTTTCATTTCCCATGTGGCTGGGTTGAACTGGGAAAATCCTTGTGGTTACCGGAAAATGTCACACCGGTTTGGTCGCAATTTGGCGATAATCCGAAGTATTTGCAAAACACCTGCAAGTCATAGTACAAATCGTTATAACATATCTAAAAACTGCGGTATAATCTGCGAGTTTTATAGGAGATAAAAAGGTCTTCTGTTATTTCCCGCATTTCATTTATTGAAGGGCAGCGTATTATGAGCCAATTTTTTTATATTCATCCGGAAAATCCACAAGTCCGATTAATTAATCAGGCCGTTGATATTTTACGCAACGGCGGCGTTATTGTTTATCCTACCGATTCGGGTTACGCTTTAGGCTGCATGATTGGTGATAAACGCGCTATGGATCGAATCGTGCAAATTCGTCATTTGCCGGAAGGGCATAATTTTACGTTGGTATGCAGCGATTTGTCGGAACTTTCAACTTATTCGTTAGTGACAAACACCGCTTACCGCCTGATAAAAAATAATACGCCGGGGCGTTATACTTTTATTTTAACGGCGACAAAAGAATTACCCCGCCGTTTAATGACCTCAAAACGCAAAACTATCGGTATCCGTGTGCCCGACAATCAAATTGCGTTAGATTTGTTACGCACCTTAGGCGAGCCGATTTTATCCTGTTCATTAATGTTACCGAACGAGGAGCATATTACCCAATCGGATCCGGAAGAAATCCGCGACCGTTTGGAACACCAAGTGGATCTGATTATTCACGGCGGTTATTTAGGTCAGGAACCGACAACCGTGGTTGATTTAACCGAAGAAACGCCGGTTATTTTACGTGAAGGCAGTGGACCCTTAGATCCGTTTATTTAAGGTTTGTTTATAAAAAATAAACAGACCTAAACTTTGTCGGTGATATTAAACCGGCTATTAGACGCTTGTGAAAGCGACAAGGAAACTTATGAAATTTCAAACAGAAAAATTGCAAAATAGAAACTTCCGCCAAAAACCATCGGAAAACCGACCGCAGTTTGAACGTGGTGGTCGTCCGGAACGTAAAGAAAGAGGCACTCCCGAATCCCGTTTCCGTGCTGATGACAGCCGTCAGGCTTCATCATTTAAGAATGATCGCCGGGACGAACGTCGCAATGCGCGTGGCGATGAACGCCGTTCTTCTTTTTCCGGCGACGAATCGTCAAACCACCGTAACGAACGCAAACCGTCGGAACGTAAGCCTTTACCAATGCGTAAACCGAAACCCGCTCATCCGGTAGAAAAGAAAGCGACGGTTGAAGGAGAAAAACTGCAGAAAGTTTTAGCCCGTGCGGGGCAGGGTTCCCGCCGTGAAATCGAAAGTATTATTGAACAAGGGCGGGTTAGTGTGGACGGCAAAATTGCCACATTAGGCGATCGCGTAACCGTGCACGACGGGTTAAAAATCCGTATTGACGGTCATCTTGTGAATTTGACCGCCGCACAACGGGAAGTTTGCCGCGTATTAATGTATTACAAACCCGAAGGCGAATTATGTACCCGCCATGATCCGGAAGGACGCGCTACCGTATTTGACCGTTTGCCCCGTTTAACCGGTTCCCGCTGGATTGCGGTGGGCAGATTGGATATTAATACCTCCGGACTTTTATTGTTTACAACAGACGGTGAATTAGCAAATCGCTTAATGCACCCAAGCCAAGAAGTCGAACGCGAATATTCCGTACGGGTATTCGGTCAGGTGGATGATGCCATGATTCATCGTCTGCGTAAAGGCGTGCAGCTGGAAGACGGTCCGGCAAATTTCAAAGCGATTAAAGCGGTCGGCGGTACGGGTTTAAACCAATGGTTTGACGTGACATTGATGGAAGGACGTAATCGAGAAGTCCGCCGTTTATGGGAAAGCCAGGGTATTCAGGTCAGTCGTTTGATTCGAATACGTTACGGTAATATTCAGCTGATGAAAACTTTACCTCGTGGCGGTTGGGAAGAAATGGACTTAGCTAAGGTGAATTATCTTCGTGAATTAGTGGGTTTACCGCCGGAAACGGAAACTAAATTAGATGTGACTAACCCTAGACGTCGTGCAAAAACCGGACAAATTCGTAAAGCGGTAAAACGTTATTCGGAAATGAATAAACGTTATAAAAAATCGTAAAAACCGACCGCACTTTTAACTGTAAAAGTGCCGCATAAAAAGGGAATGGTTTATGAAAATTCAACAACTTCGTTATATTGTCGAAATCGTTAATCAGAATTTAAATGTGACCGAAGCTGCAAATGCGCTTTATACTTCACAGCCGGGGATCAGTAAACAAGTGCGTTTGCTGGAAGATGAGTTAGGACTAGAAATTTTTGAGCGAAATGGTAAACATATCAAAACCGTTACGCCGGCGGGTAAAAAAATTGTTGCGATTGCTCGCGAGTTATTGGTAAAAACACAGGCCATTAAAGCGGTTGCCAACGAATTTACTCAACCTAATCACGGTGTTTTACGCATAGCGACCAGTAATACGCAAGCACGTTATATGCTGCCTGCCGTTATTGAGCGCTTTTCTAAACAATATCCTAATGTAAGTTTGCATGTGCACCAGGGTTCGCCGAATCAGTTATATGATGCGCTGCTGTCCAGCGAAGTGGATTTGGCTATTACCACGGAAGCGCAATATCTATTTGACGATGTGGTGTTATTACCTTGCTATATGTGGAACCGTTCTATCATTGTGAAAGCGGATCATCCTTTAGCGAAGTTGAGTCATGTCACCATTGAGGATTTGGGTAAATATCCTTTGATTACTTACACTTTCGGTTTTACCGGAGTATCCGATTTGGATCAGGCGTTTAACAGTGCGGGTATTTTGCCGAATATCGTATTTACCGCTACAGATGCGGATGTAATTAAAACCTATGTGCGTCTCGGTTTGGGCGTGGGGATTATTGCTTCCATGGCGCATACCGATGCGGACACGGATTTGATTCGAATTGACGCAAGCCATCTGTTTAAATCCAGTATGACTCAAATTGCGTTTAAACACAGCACCTTCTTACGCAATTATATGTATGATTTTATTAATTATTTTTCACCTCACCTAACAAGAGCAAAAGTGGAAAAAGCAGAGCGGGCACGTGATAATACTGCCGTGCAGAAATTATTTGAAGGCATTGATTTGGAAGTCAGATAAGTAAAAACTCGCTTTATTTAAACCGCACTTTTAAAAACCGATAAAAGTGCGGTTGTTTTTTATGAATTTTCAGGAAGGTAAAATGAATAAAATTATAAAATTTTCAGTTGTGCTGATTATTCTTTTATTCCTAGGATTTTGGTTTTATACCATTTATATGACCAAACTGACCGGCTGTTCCATGAAATCGGGCGACGGCTTTTTCCAGGACAGATTAATTTGTGATAATCAGGAAATCGTCCCCACCGGCTATTTAAGTTCCACCTTGCTGGAACCTAAATTAATCGCCCGTGGCGTTACCATTTATCAGGAAAACGGCAAAGCCTGTTATACCGATGAGCAGAAATTTTATATTTATAATATTGAAGATAAAACGACACAGGTACTTAATTTAGAAGAATTTATAAAAATTAATGCGGTAAGTTTTAAACTACCGGCGGAATTCTATACCTTACCGGCAGATTATTTAAAAGACTATGCCAATAATTGTGCTAAATAACCTGATTTGGCACTAAAATTCTTTAAATCTGCATTGATGGGATTGTTGGGTATTTATTTGCAGCATTTTAACGGTAATAAAAACACCCCAGAGACAAATGGTGCCGATTAATGAAATGCAAACTAGTTGAAAACCGGTAACTTCGTTAATAAATAGTAAAATACCTAAAATAATCGGTGTACAGAAAAAGCCGATTAATAATTTTTCCCAGGTATTTGAAAACGGATATGACGATTTCATAAACAACCCTCAATTTCTATAAATGTAAGGTTATTTTGATTCAATGAAAAAATATTTGCCGTGAAAAAGATCACATTTTCTTATTTTGATAGGAAAAATTCTTAATTTATTCGCGTGAATTGCTTGGGATTGTGCGGGTGATTAAGGAGGGCTGGTAAACCAATCGACATAACAATATAAGAAAGAAGTAAGAGAAAGGCGAACCTAACAGTCCGCCTTTATTTTTCTATTTATTTTAACTTAGAAGTTTGCGTTGCGCGGTGTGCGAGGGAACGGGATTACTTCACGAATATTTTGTAAACCGGTTACGTAGACAATCAAACGTTCAAAACCTAAACCAAAACCTGAATGCGGCACGGTACCATATTTGCGCAAATCGCGATACCACCAGTAATCTTCCGGGTTTAATCCCATTTCCGCCATACGGGCGTCTAATACGTCCAAACGTTCTTCACGTTGTGAACCACCGATGATTTCACCGATTCCCGGTGCCAATACGTCCATTGCCGCAACGGTTTTGCCGTCTTCGTTTAACCGCATATAGAAGGCTTTAATATCTTTCGGATAGTTTTTAACCACAACCGGTGATTTGAAATGTTCTTCCGCTAAATAGCGTTCGTGTTCCGATGAAAGGTCGATTCCCCAAGAAACCGGGAATTCGAATTTTTTGCCGGATTTTAACAGCACATCGATAGCATCGGTATAGTCAATTTGTGCAAAATCAGAAGCAACAAAACGTTCCAGACGATTAATCACATCTTTATCAATATGTTTTTCAAAGAATTTTAAATCGTCCATGCGTTCTTTTAATACGGCATTGAACACATATTTCAACATATCTTCGGCAAGTTTTGCGTTATCCGCCAAGGTTGCGAATGCCACTTCGGGTTCGACCATCCAGAATTCCGCAAGGTGGCGGGTTGTGTTTGAGTTTTCCGCACGGAAAGTCGGACCGAAAGTATAAACTTTGCTTAATGCACAGGCATAAGTTTCACCGTTTAATTGACCGGATACCGTTAAGAAGGATTCTTTACCGAAAAAATCTTGTGAAAAATCCACCGCACCTTTGTCATCGCGTGGCAGGTTTTCAAGATCTAAAGTAGAAACACGGAACATTTCGCCCGCCCCCTCGGTGTCTGAAGCGGTAATCAGCGGGGTGGCAACCCAGTAGAAACCCTGTTCATTGAAGAAACGGTGAATAGCCTGAGCTAAACAATGGCGAACGCGAGCCACCGCACCGATAATATTTGTACGAGGTCGCAGATGAGCCACTTCACGTAAATATTCGATACTGTGACGTTTTGCCGCCATCGGATAAGTATCCGGATCTTCTACCCAACCTACAACTTCAACTGTTTCCGCCTGCAATTCAACCGCCTGGCCTTCCGCCGGCGATTTACTTACCGTACCGGTTACAATAACCGAGCAACCGGTCGTTAAACGCAATACTTCGGATTCATAATTGACTATGTCGTTATTGATAATGGCTTGGATTGGATCGAAACATGAGCCGTCGTAAACGGCTAAGAAAGAAAGACCTGCTTTAGAGTCACGACGTGTACGCACCCAACCGCGGACAGTCACTTTTTCACCGATAGCTGTTTTTCCTTGCAGCACCTCGGCAACAGATACAATTTTTGTCATTTTTACCTCAAAATTTATTTGAATTTATTCTTAAACGGAAATGCCGGTTAGTTTACCTTAAGTTGAATAAATTACCAAAAAGTAAATTGTGCCTGATTTATCTTTTATTTATTTGCGCAAACGTTTCGGGACTGTGCGCGGATACTGTTTTTTATTGTTTCAGACTTTGATAGAATAGCGCACATTATTTTATCAGGAGTAATAAATGAGTAGGATTTCAGCAGAGGCGGAAAAAGTCCGCCATGCATTAATAGAAAAAGGGATTGAAACCCCGATGATTGCATTGACGAAAAGTAAAAACGAACGTCGTATCGGTATTGAGAACCGTATGCGAGAAGTTATGCAATTAATCGGCTTGGATTTGACGGACGACAGCCTGGAAGAAACGCCGGTTCGGTTGGCTAAAATGTTTATTGATGAGATTTTCAGCGGGCTGGATTATACAAATTTTCCGAAAATTACTAATATCGAAAATCGCATGAAGGTCAGCGAAATGGTGTTGGTAAATGATGTTACTTTAACCAGCACCTGCGAGCATCATTTCGTAACTATTGACGGTTTGGTTTCAGTAGCTTATTACCCGAAAAAATGGGTTATCGGGTTATCGAAAATTAATCGGGTAGTGCAGTTTTTCGCCCAGCGTCCGCAGGTTCAGGAACGTTTGACCGAGCAAATTTTATTGGCTTTTCAAACTATTTTAGAAACGGAAGATGTTGCCGTTTATATGAAAGCAACGCATTTTTGTGTGAAATGCCGTGGCATTAAAGATACCAATAGCTACACGGTTACTTCTGCTTTTGGCGGTGTATTTCTTGAAGATCGCGAAACCCGCAAAGAATTTTTAAGCTTAATCAATAAATAATCTTCAGGCGCAGAATTAAGTATTCTGCGTTTCTCTTTTTATGCACAAACTCATTATTATCCGCGGTCATTCGGGTTCAGGCAAAACCACATTTGCCCTAAAGAAGATTGCCGAATTCAAACGACAATACCCGGTAGGGCATGTTTTTCATATTGAAAATGATCACTATTTAATTGAAAACGATAAATATATTTGGACTGAACAACGTTTCCGGCAAGCCAGGCTGCAAGCGCAAAGAACGATTTATCGGGCATTTAGGTTTTGTCGAAAACACAATGCGCCGGATTGCTTGATAGTGATTAGTAATGTTGGGGTGAATAAACAGGAAATTCAATGTTTTGTTCATCAGGCAGAGAAACAGAATATGCAGGTGGAAATTTATCGATTGCGGCATTTTTACCCTAATACTCACCATGTTCCGGAAGATACGGTGATGAGCATGTACCGTCATTTATGCGCCAACCCGATTGAAGGCGAGATTATCATTGATTGAAAGTGCGGTCGGTTTTTTATGATTTTTTAGATTGAGATAAATTTATCGCAAAGATTTGTAAAGAAATGTAAGTTGTATTTACTTCTGCAATCGGTTTGCTCTACACTTTTTTCTCGAAAGTGAGAGGCAAGAGGTTCTCTTGCTATTATTTGTTTATCTAGGAGCAAAAATGAAAAAATTAGCATTAGCCGCATTAATTTTAGGTTCAAGTTTAGCGTTAACCGCTTGTGATCAAGCTAAAGAACAAGCTTCACAAACAACAGAAACCGTGACTGAAACGGCTAAAGATGTGAAAGACAACGCTGTTGAAAAAGCCGGCGAAGTAAAAGACAATGCGGTAGAAAAAGCAAATGAAGTTAAAGATGCGGCTGCCGAAAAAATGGATGCCGCAGTAGATGCAACTAAAGAAAAAGTTGCAGCTGCTAAAGAAGCGGTCGCGGATAAAGCGGAAGAAGTAAAAAATGCCGTATCCGATAAAGCAGCTGAAATGAAAGAAGCCGTATCTGATAAAGCAAACGAAGTAAAAGACGCGGCAGAGAAATAAGCATACCGCCAATTAAGTCTCAATTTATTTTATAAAATCCTGATTGAATTCATTCCAGTCAGGATTTTTCTTTATATAGATAATTCAACAAAATCCGATTTAATTTAGAAGTTTTACCCCAACTAACGCAATTAACTGTTAAACTATGCATTCCGTTTTATTTAGCTATCATATAAATTCAAAATATCACAAGGGAAACATTATGCTATGCGCCATTTATAAAAGTAAAAAGAAAGAAGGAATGTACTTATATGTAGCCAAACGTGATTATTTTGATGAAGTGCCGGAAACTTTAAAAATGGCGTTCGGTACGCCGAATTTTGTTATGCTGTTTAATTTATTGGGCGAAAAAAAATTGGTGCGGGCGGAAAATCAAGAAGTGCTGAAACATATTCAGCAGCAAGGTTTTTATTTGCAAATGCCGCCTAAACAAGAAAGTTTATTTGAACAATTTAAGGCGGAACAAAAGGCAAAACAAACAAAAATAAAACGGCATTAAAAGTGCGGTAGAATTTTGTCAATTTTTTATCAACTCCGGTTGGAATGTATTTTATAAATAGGAATAATATGAAAATAATTTCTTTTAATATTAATGGATTAAGAGCCCGCCCTCATCAATTGGATAAAATTGTCGAGCAGTATCAACCGGATATTATCGGTTTGCAGGAAATTAAAGTCGCCGATGAAATGTTCCCTCATGAGCTGGTGGATCATCTCGGTTATCATGTTTATCATCACGGACAAAAAGGGCATTATGGTGTAGCATTATTGTGTAAACAAGCACCGAAAGCGGTACACAAAGGATTTTCTACCGATACGGAAGATGCGCAAAAGCGTTTGATTATGGCGGATTTTGAGACTGCTTTTGGCGCGTTAACTGTGGTAAACGGTTATTTCCCGCAAGGCGAGAGCCGCGATCATGAAACGAAATTTCCGGCTAAAGAAAAATTTTATGCGGATTTATTGAATTACGTTAAAAACGAGCATAATCCGGAAAGTAATATTATTATCATGGGCGATATGAACATCAGTCCGACGGATTTAGATATCGGTATCGGCGAAGACAGCCGCAAACGTTGGTTAAGAACCGGCAAATGCTCATTTTTACCGGAAGAGAGAGAGTGGTACCAGCGTTTATATGAATGCGGATTAGAAGATACCTTTCGTAAATTGAATCCTTGGACGAATGACAAATTCTCCTGGTTCGATTATCGCTCCAAAGGATTTGCTGAAAACCGCGGATTGCGTATCGACCATATTTTAGCCAATTCAAAATTAGCGGAACGCTGCGTAGATACGGGAATTGCGTTGGATATTCGGGCGATGGAAAAACCTTCCGATCACGCACCTATTTGGGCAACATTTAAATAGTCATAAGGATAACCCATGGATCAAAACTGGCAAACTTATCGGACTTTAGTGAACGATCATATTGCGATTTTTTCTGCGAATTTAGCGATTTTTGAACAATTTTCATCAGAAGCGGCAAAATTATCTAAAGTCGTTCAATTTTCTATCGGCTATTGTGCCGATGAAAACGGTTTGCCTCAGGCGGAAGAACATCAATTATTGTTTAGAAATATTTTGCGTGCTTTAACAAATTTATCCGCTCTTTCCGATACTCTTTATGCCGGACATATCGTGAGTAATGGAAAAGCAAAATTATATTTTTATACTAATGATACCGATGCATTTATCCAAGTTCTGAATGGTCTTGGCTATACGGATGATTTGGATATTCAGGATGATCCGAATTGGGATATTTATTTCGATTTTTTATTGCCGTCGCCGTTGGAAAGTAAAATGAATGCCACGGAAGAAATTCTTGATCTGCTGGTGCGAAACGGACGGGATCTAGAGGATATTTTCTTAGTGGAGCATACCTTTTATTTTGAAGATAAAGAGAATTTGCTTGAATTTATTGAAAGTGCCGAGTTAGATGATGTGTCTTTTAATGCTTTAAAATACACGGATGAGCCGGTTCCGGTAAATGATGAAGAAATGCTGTATATGGCAAAAATTGAGCAGGAACTTACCTTGAACAACAATGAAATCTTTATGCTGGTTGAAAAGTTTGAACATTTAGCCCATCAGTATTTCGGTGAGTATGTCGGCTGGGAATGTGATGAGCTGGAGCCAAACAGAGGTCAGTTGAATTAAGGACTAAAAGTGCGGAGAAAAAAACGGGAATTTTACTAAAGTTCAACGAATTAAGGGAAGATAATGATCTTCCCTTAATTTTTCAGTATTAGATAGAATCCAGCTTGCCGATTACGGTTTCATCAATTTCCCGTAGAGTAGCTAATTTTATATCGGCAAGTGCCCAACGAGGGTCATCCGAACCAAGCACGCCGGGAACAACAATGCATTTCATCGATGCGGCTTTGACAGAAACCATGCCGACTACCGAATCTTCAATGCCGATACATTCTGTCGCTTCGACACCCAGCATTTCCGCCGCATGCAACCAAACGGCGGGATGCGGTTTGTTGTGGCTTAATTCTGTTGCGGAAGACAGATAGCTAAAATATTGATCGATGCCGCAACTTTGTGTGATTTCTTCCAATAATATTCTTGGCGAAGCGGAAGCGACGGCGAGCTTATAACCAAGTGCGGTCAATTTTTGTAAAGTTTCCTGCACTCCGTCAATAAGCGGTTTTTGCGCTAAAATCAAACTGATTGCATGCTCATTTAAGCGTTGCGCCATTTCCGCTACCGGCACCGGCGAACTCTGATATTTTTCATAAACGGCTTTGACGATACCTAATGAAGGAATTCCCGTTAAAGCAAGCATATCATCATAGGTGACGGGAATGCCTTCGGCGTTAAATACATCAATTCCCGCTTGTTTCCATACAGGCTCGGAGTCAATTAACACTCCGTCCATATCAAAAATGATCGCTTTAATGGTCATTATTCTTCCTCAGACATCAAATAATTTAATAATTTTTGCGTTAATGTAATGTAATGCCCTTTAAATCTATGGCTGAAATTAATCAGATAATAGAGTTGATAGAGCGGTTTACGTTGCTGATAACCCTTATCTAACGGATAAGTACGGTTATAATTATCGTAAAATTCTTGAGGGAACGGCTCAAACAGTTCGGTAAAGGCAAGATCGCATTCACGGTCTCCCCAATAGCAGGCAGGGTCGTAGGTGGTAACTTTACCTTTTACCAAACCACAGTTTTCAATCCATAAGTTACCATGTAACAAAGACGGTTTCGGTTTATGTTTCACCAATTTGCCGGCGGCCATGTCAATAATGGACTGAATATCGCCTAACTCAATACCTTTTTCTTTACAAATCTGTAGTTGCCAGCCGATACGCTGTTCGGCAAAAAAGGTTGCCCAATTGAGTTTCCATTCGTTAGGTTGATAAACCGGACCTAGCCAAGTATCGAAATCCAAACCGAATTTTTCAGAACTGTGTTGAGCGTGAAGTTGGGCAAGTTTGACACCAAATTCCCCCATAGTTTCAGCGGTAATCGGCTCCAGCGGCAAGGCTTCCAGAAGCAGAAAACTGTGGTTTTGCGAACAACCTACGCCGTAGACTTGTGGTACGGGAATGGTATTCGTACGTGCAAGCAATTGGAGTTGATCCGCTTCTGCTCGAAACATTGAACGATAAGATTTTTCATCCAATTTAACGAAAACAGGCTGAATGCCGTCATTAATCAACCAAGCTTCATGCACTTCACCGCTATGAATTTTTTCTTTATCTTTGATGTTGTAATAGGCACCAAATTGGTCTGCTAAGACTTGAGAAACTGATTTCCACATACTTGCCCCCTAAATTTAACGACATTTAAGATTATCTTCATAATAGAGATAAACAGGCAAAGAATCTGTGATATAGGTCAAAGAATTTAAAGTTGTTGAAATAAAAAACAAAAATGATATAACTCTATAACAATCAAATTATCAGTCAGGAGAACGTTATGAAGCTATATGTATATGAACATTGCCCGTTTTGTGTGCGTGCGAGAATGATATTCGGGCTTAAGAATTTACCTTTTGAGCCGGAAGTTTTATCAAATGATGACGAAGCAACGCCAACCTCGTTAGTCGGTAAAAAAGTGGTTCCTATTTTAGTGAAAGATGACGGCACGGCGATGCCGGAAAGTCTGGATATCGTAAAATATGTAGATGAAAATTTTGGCGATAAATTGCTGACGGAACAAATCCGCCCCGAATTGGAAGTGCAATTGAAACAAATCGGTAGCTACTATAATCATTTGTTATTGCCGCGCTTTGTTAAACTGGGTTTGGCGGAATATAACACGCAAAGCGCATTGAATTATTTTATTCAAAAAAAGACTAAAAGTATCGGTGATTTTGCAGAAAATCTGGCAAATACCCCGCAATATCTTGACAAATTAAACCGGGATTTAACTTTATTGGACAATTTGATTCTGGCGCAGGATAAAGTAAACGGTGAGCAGCTTTCTGTTGAAGATATTATCTTATTCCCGATGCTGCGTAATTTAACTTGTGTGAAAGGCGTGATTTTTCCAACCCGCGTTAAAAATTATGTGGATTGTATGGCGAAAATGAGCAAGATTGATCTTTTTTACGGGAATGCAGTTTAATTAGTTGCCGGTTAGCAACGGACTCTCACATTACAACTTTCAAAAAATCGTGCTAAAATAACCGCACTTTTACTGTACATGGTAGGTACAAAGCAAAAGTGCGGTGCATTTTCGCACCTTTTTTATTTATTCATAAGCACAAGTCATCTTTCGTATGGATGACCACTGTATAAGGATTTAACATGCCAATTATTACTTTACCCGACGGTTCACAACGTCAATTCGATAATCCCGTATCCGTTCTGGAAGTCGCTCAATCAATCGGTGCAGGCCTGGCCAAAGCCACTATTGCCGGCCGTGTCAACGGCGAACGCCGTGATGCCTGCGATATGATTACTGAAGACAGCACACTTGAAATCATCACTGCAAAAGACGAAGACGGTCTGGAAATTATCCGCCATTCCTGCGCGCACTTGCTTGGTCACGCGATTAAACAACTTTTCCCCGATGTAAAAATGGCTATCGGTCCGACTATCGATAACGGTTTTTATTATGACGTGGATTTAGAGCACTCATTAAGCCAGGAAGATTTGGATGCCTTGGAAAAACGCATGCTGGAACTGGCGAAAACGAATTACGACGTAGTGAAACGACGTGTAAGCTGGCAGGAAGCTCGCGATACTTTTGAAAAACGCGGCGAGCCGTACAAAATGGCGATTTTAGACGAAAATATTGCGAAAGACGATCACCCGGCGTTGTATCATCATGAAGAATATATCGATATGTGTCGCGGTCCGCACGTACCAAATATGCGTTTCTGCCATCATTTCAAACTGCAAAAAGTGGCAGGCGCATACTGGCGCGGCGACAGCAAAAATAAAATGTTGCAACGCGTTTACGGTACCGCTTGGGCGGATAAAAAACAATTAAACGAATATTTAACCCGTTTGGAAGAAGCGGCAAAACGCGACCACCGCAAAATCGGTAAGGCTCTAGATCTTTACCACATGCAGGAAGAAGCGCCGGGTATGGTATTCTGGCACAATGACGGCTGGACGATTTTCCGTGAATTGGAAACCTTTGTGCGCACCAAATTAAAAGAATACGATTATCAGGAAGTTAAAGGTCCGTTTATGATGGACCGCGTGCTTTGGGAAAAAACCGGTCACTGGCAAAATTACGGCGATTTGATGTTCACCACGCAATCTGAAAACCGCGAATACGCCATTAAACCGATGAACTGTCCGGGCCACGTACAAATTTTCAATCAAGGCTTAAAATCATACCGTGATTTACCGATTCGTATGGCGGAATTCGGTTCCTGCCACCGTAACGAACCGTCCGGTTCTCTGCACGGTTTAATGCGCGTACGCGGTTTTACTCAGGATGACGCCCATATTTTCTGTACCGAAGACCAAATCGAAAGTGAAGTGACTTCATGTATCCGCATGGTTTACGATATTTACAGTACTTTCGGCTTCACTAATATTGCGGTGAAACTTTCTACCCGTCCGGAAAACCGTATCGGTGACGATGCGATGTGGGACCGTGCGGAACAGGGCTTAGCCAACGCATTGGCCCACAACGGTTTGCAATATGAAATACAGGAAGGTGAAGGTGCGTTCTACGGTCCGAAAATCGAGTTTGCATTGCGCGACTGTTTAGACCGTGAATGGCAATGCGGTACGGTACAGTTAGACTTCGCCTTACCGGGTCGCTTAAACGCCTCTTACGTAGCGGAAGATAACGACCGCCGTACACCGGTAATGATTCACCGCGCAATTTTAGGTTCGATTGAACGTTTCATCGGTATCATCACCGAAGAATACGCCGGTTTCTTCCCAAGCTGGCTGGCGCCGGTGCAGGCAGTAGTGATGAATATCACCGACAGCCAGGCGGAATACGTACAAAAAGTTACAAAAACCTTATCCGATGCCGGTTTACGCGTGAAATCGGATTTACGTAACGAAAAAGTAGGCTTCAAAGTCCGCGAACATACTTTACGCCGCGTACCTTATATGCTGGTTTGCGGTGACAAAGAAATCAGTGAGGGTAAAGTTTCGGTACGTACCCGCAGAGGTGCGGATTTAGGCACTTACAGAGTAGAGGAATTTGTAGAAATTCTGAAAAATCAAGTAAGATCAAGAGAATTGAAATTGCTTGGTGAAGAGTAGTTAATCGCTTTGAAATAAATTGAATTTATATATACGCTCAAATTTCGGTTTGAGCGTATTTTTTTATATAATCACCTTTATTTCAACCATTTTACTGATGTCAGTAAAACAGTTCATACTAAATATTCAAACCATATCGAGCATATTCTCGATATGGTCGAAATATATACAAGGATAACCAATGACCACTCAAATTAACCAAGACGATATTAATAAAGCCCTTTGGTCTGCTTGCGATACATTCCGCGGCACAATCAGTGCCGATACCTACAAAGATTTCATCTTAACGATGCTGTTTTTAAAGTACATTTCTGATGTATGGCAGGATCACTACAACGCTTATCAAACCGAATATGGCAATGAGCCCGAGTTAATTGCAGAGATGATGAAGCAAGAGCGTTTTGTATTACCCCCGCAAGCGAATTTCTATCACCTATATGAAAGACGTTTTGAAGCGGGTAATGGCGAGCGAATCGATCAGGCATTACACGCCATCGAAGAAGCGAACGGTACCAAGCTGAAAGACGCGGGTAAAAGCGTGTTCCAAGACATTTCTTTTAACACCGATAAATTGGGTGAAGAAAAGCAAAAAAATACTATTTTGCGTGAGCTATTAGAAGATTTTGCCAAACCTGAACTTGACCTAAAACCAAGCCGAGTAGGAACGTTGGATATTATCGGTAATGCCTACGAATTTCTGATTAAAAACTTTGCCGCAAGTGGCGGGCAAAAAGCCGGCGAATTTTATACCCCGCCCGAAGTATCGGATTTAATCGCCGAACTGTTAGAACCCAAAGCGGGCGATAGTATTTGCGACCCTGCTTGCGGTTCCGCTTCATTATTGATGAAGTGCGGTCGCAAAGTGGTGCAAAATTATCAAAGTAAAAATTATGCCCTATACGGACAGGAGGCGATTGGTTCTACTTGGTCATTGGCGAAAATGAATATGTTTTTGCACGGCGAAGATAATCATAAAATCGAATGGGGTGATACGATCCGCAATCCGAAATTATTGGATAACAACGGACAACTGATTAAGTTTGATGTTGTCACCGCCAACCCGCCGTTTTCATTGGATAAATGGGGCTATGATGATGTGAAGCAAGATCGCTTCCAACGCTTTGCACGCGGATTACCGCCGAAAACCAAAGGGGACTATGCTTTTATCTCGCATATGATCGAAACCCTAAAAGAGCACACCGGGCGAATGGGCGTGGTGGTTCCGCACGGGGTATTATTCCGTGGCGCGGCGGAAGGCAAAATCCGTCAAAAATTGATTGAAGAAAATCTGCTAGATGCAGTAATCGGCTTACCTGAAAAACTGTTCTACGGCACAGGTATCCCCGCAGCCATTTTAGTCTTCCGCAAAGATAAAAGCGATGATTCGGTATTATTTATCGACGCAAGCCGAGAGTTTAAAGCAGGCAAAAACCAAAATACCCTAACCCCTGAAAATATTGACAAAATCGCCCAAACCTACCGCACCCGACAAGCGGTCGAAAAATATGCGTATCTTGCAAATTTAGCTGAAATTCAGGAAAACGACTTCAACCTAAATATCCCACGCTATGTAGATACCTTTGAAGCCGAGCAACCCATCGACTTAAATGCCGTGCGTGCCGAACGAGTGCAACTACAGCAACAACTGGCGGAATTAGAAACCAAAATGGCAGGTTATTTGAAAGAGTTAGGGTATTGATAACTGTATAAACACACAACAAGTTCCCGACGTCGGGAACTTGTTTAATGACGAATATCCTATATAAATATACAACATATGTCTGGCGTCGAGCATATGTTCATAAAATAATCTAAACGTAGGGCGGGATTTATCCCGCCGACCAAGCAATAAATAACAAGCGGTTAAATTAACCAAAAATTTTGCAAATTAGGAAATAAGAATATGAGTAAGTTGCTGAGTGGGTGGAAATTTGAACTATTGGATAATTTAGCTATTAGAGGAAGTGGGCATACACCTAGCAAAAGCGTAAAAGAGTATTGGAATGGAGGTATAAAATGGATATCTTTGGCTGACAGTTCAAAATTAGATAAAGGTCTCATTTTTGAAACTGATAAAAAAATTTCAGAGCTAGGTATAAAAAATTCATCTGCCGTTTTACATAGCGAAGGAACTGTTGTTTTATCAAGAGACGCCGGAGTTGGTAAAAGTGCAATAATGGCTGAAAGTATGGCTGTTAGCCAACATTTTATAACTTGGACTTGTGATGATATTAAGTTAAATAATTGGTTTTTATATTACACCTTACAAAATCGTAAGAGAGAGTTTGAAACACAAGCAGTTGGTTCAACAATCAAAACGATTGGGTTACCTTATTTCAAGAAATTAAAGATAAAATGTCCCCCGATAAATGAGCAACGAAAAATCGCTGAAACACTTTCAACGTGGGATAACGCAATTCAAGCTACAGAATCTCTAATTACCAATAGCCAACAACAGAAAAAAGCATTAATGCAGATGTTGTTAAGTGGTGAGAAAAGAGTTGGGGGATTTAGTGAGGAGTGGATACAAGCCAAATTACAGGAATTAGCCAAGATTTCAAAAGGGGCTCAATTAAATAAAGATACTCTTGCAGAAATTGGAATGTATCCAGTTATCAATGGAGGTATTGATCCGTCAGGATACACTGATAAATTTAATAGTGTTAAAGATACAATAACCATAAGTGAAGGTGGAAATTCTTGTGGCTATATCGCTTTTCAAAAGCAAGATTTTTGGTGTGGCGGGCATTGCTATACCTTGAATGATGTAAAAATTGATGTTTCTTTTTTATACCAGTTATTAAAAGCTAATGAAGAAAGTATAATGCGATTAAGAGTTGGTAGTGGATTACCAAATATACAGAAGAAATCATTAGAGAATTTTGTTTTACGTTACCCGCAAAATAAAGAAGAACAACAAAAAATCGCCGAAATTCTAACAGCAGCAGATCAAGAGATCGAAACATTGCAACAAAAATTAGAATGTTTGAAGTTGGAAAAACAGGCGTTGATGCAGAGATTGTTGTAAAATCATCCGAATAACTATTCGTATAATAAGGAAAACTATGAAAGCGACGATTACATTTTATAAAATTGATAAATGTGGGATGTATGATAGATCTAATACTAAATTAGTATTTTTAGGTGTTAAAGATATGCTTCAAGATCTATCTAATTGGGCTATAGGTAAAGAATTAGCTGAGACTGATGTTTTTAAAAAGGATAGTAGTTTTGAAGAAAATACCTATCTAGCTGATATCCAGAGCAGTGTTGATTCAACGATTCTTGTTACTTGGAACCAACTACCTTATACAGCAGCTGGAGTATTATCTTTACCAAATAAGGCTAAAGTTGGAGAAATTCGGAATGCTTATGAAAACCCTTTAGAAAAAGACTCTATTCCTGGATATCCGACATATTTTGGGTTTATTCCGTCATTGAATGTGTTTGCTACTATTTGCTTTAATACCACTGTAAATGGAAGGGCTGCAATGGAAAATTACATAAAGCATTTTATGAAATATTTTTCAAGTTATATTGTAGCTACATTTGATGATAGTACGAATACTAAAAATATAGAAGGATATAAGAATATAAGTGATGATGAAGGAAAAATATATCAATATCCACCATCATTTCAATCTAGATTGTATCCTAAAGAACAAGAAATAAAATTATTAAAAAGTAGGGCTTTTGAAGTTAAAAAAATAACTAAAAAAGCGTCGCTAACTTACAATAATGAATTATCTAAATCTTGGTATCAAAATATAATGAGTTTTATAGGTATGTCTCAATCAAAACCTGCTCATAGTGAAAAGTTTTCTGTAAAAACAGAAATATCTATAAATAATGGAATGACAGAAAATGAAGTCCAAGAGCTTTATAATAATTGGTGCCAAGATGATCAAAAGGATCTGGTTGATTATGGTTTGTCAATAGGTGATAAATTATTTTGGTTTAGTAAGTCCATTGCCAAAGATGATTTTGAGTTAGAACTATCATTCAATGCTCAAAATTCATTTGAGAATATATCCAAATTATTATCGGAGCTTGACAAAAATAGAAAACATATTTTGTCAATAATGAACGAATGATTATATATGATAAAGTTATTTTAATAGTATCATTGGTACTTGGAGTAATTTTAGGTTACTTTTTTGGAGATAATATTAGATTTTCAGAACAGTGGCCTTTATATGAGGCGCTACGCACAACCGCATCAATTATTTTTGCAGTGGTTGGAGCGTGGTTAGCTATTATTTACCCAGAAAAACTTAAAGCACCATTTAGAGATAAATATCAGAGTATTATGAGTTCTGATACTAGATTTAGTAGCTTGTTTTCCCCTATTGCCAATTCAACAATCATTTTATCTTGTGTTCTAGTTATTGGAATTATCAGTCCCATTGCTAAGCAAATAAGTATATTTATTGAATATAAAGGTATTATGCGTTCTATTAGCTTTGGATTATTATGTTGCTTGACTATTTGGCAAGTTTGTACTGTCTTTATTACATTAATTCCAGCAGATCTTTTAAAAAACAAATCTGATATTGAAATTGCAAGGCAGAACAATATAGAGCATTTAATGGGTAAACGAAAAGAATAATTAAATTAAGGAAACCTATGCACCCAACCCCAAAATTCCAAGAAAAATACAGTTCAAAAATTCCTGCATTATTGCTGTTAAATAATTTGGGGTGGGGATGTTTGTCGCCTAAAACCGCATTAGCAATGCGTAATCACAGCAAAGCTAATGTGGTGTTGGAAATGGTATTGCGTGAAGTGTTGGCGGCAAAAACTTTTCTGTATGCGGGAAAAGAAAGGCATTTATCCGCAAAGGCGGTAGATTACTTAGTTGCCGAGCTGATGAATCCTAATCTGAATGAAAGTTTAGTGAATGCCAATGAGAAAATCTATAATCATCTGCTTTATGGCATTACCGTTATCGAATTTGTCGAAGGCAAGAAAATCAGTTGCACTATTCCGATTATCGACTGGGAAAATATTGAAAATAACCGTTTCCATTTTACTGAAGAATTTGATGTCGCTAATGTCAATGGCAGTTCGGTGCGAACGCCTGATATTGTCTGCTTTGTGAATGGTTTACCTTTAGCGGTGATAGAAGGGAAACGCCCTGACGGTAAGCAAAAAAGCACTATCGAAGAGGGTATTTCCCAAACCATTCGTAACCAACGCCCGAATGAAATTCCACATCTGTTTGCCTACGCCCAGTTGGTGCTGTCGATTAACGGCACGGCAGGGCGTTATGCCACTTGTGGCACCCCTGCTAAATTCTGGTCTGCGTGGCGTGAAGAAGAGTTTTCAGAACTGGAAATGGCAAACATTAAAAATTCAGCCATTTCGCCCCAAGATCTCACCGCTATCCTACCTAATTCAGCCGATCAACAATGGTATCAGCAGCTTATTGCGCAAGGGCGTTTAGCTGTAACAGGGCAAGATCAACTGTTAATCAGTTTGCTTAGTCCTGCTCGTCTATTGGAAATGATCCGCTATTTCACGCTGTTTGATCACAAAGAGCATATTCGTGTTGTAGCTCGCTATCCGCAAGTTTTTGGGGTGAAACGCCTATTAAACCGTGTGAGCACTCAAAATGAACAAGGGGGACGCAATGGCGGGGTGATTTGGCATACCACAGGCTCGGGCAAATCTTTTACGATGGTCTTTTTCAGCAAAGCGTTGTTGTTACACCCTGCGCTAAAACAGTGCCGAATAGTGGTGGTAACGGATCGTGTCGATTTAGAAAATCAGCTAAGTCGCACTTTCTATAACAGCGGAGAACTTGCCACAAAGCGTGATCGCAAAAATGCAATGGCGACTACAGGCAAACGCCTTGCCGAGCAAATTGGTCAGGGCAATGAGCGGATTATTTTCTCGTTAATTCAGAAGTTTAATACCGCAATCGAGCAACCGAACTGTTTTAACCCAAGTGAAAATATTATCGTGCTGATTGACGAAGGGCACCGTACCCAAGGGGGTGAAAATCATATTGCAATGCGCCGAGCATTGCCGAATGCCTCTTTTGTGGCATTTACCGGTACGCCGTTGTTGAAAGATGATGAAACTACGCAAAAATTCGGCAAGATTATTCACGCCTATACAATGCAACGGGCGGTGGAAGATAAATCCGTTACGCCGCTTTTGTATGAAGAGCGTATCCCTGAATTAGAGGTAAATAAGCAGGCGATTGATAACTGGTTTGAGCGCATTACTAAATCGTTAAGCGAGCAACAAAAAGCGGATTTAAAACGCAAATTTGCTCGCAAAAGGCAGATTTATCAAGCCGATGAACGTATTCATTTAATCGCTCTGGATATTGCCTATCACCTGAATGAAAAAATCGAGCAGGGATTAAAAGGGCAGTTAGCGTGTGAAAGTAAAGTGAGCGCTATTCGTTATAAACAGTATCTTGACGAAGTCGGGTTGTTTGAAAGTGCAATAGTGATTAGCCCGCCCGATAGCCGAGAAGGCAATAGCGATATTGATGAACAGGCGAGCGATGAGGTGGTGCGTTGGTGGAATCAAAACGTGCAAGGCAATGAAGAGGTTTATACTCAACAGGTGTTAAATCGTTTTGCCGATCCGGATAGCCCGTTACGTTTATTGATTGTGGTGGATAAATTGCTGACCGGCTTTGATGAACCGAGCAATGCGGTGCTCTATATTGATAAGCCGTTAAAACAGCACAATCTGATTCAAGCTATCGCCCGTGTTAATCGCCTACATAAGCAGAAAGAATATGGACTGTTGATTGATTATCGGGGTATTTTAAAAGAGCTGGATACTACCATTGCCAAATATCAAGATTTAGCCAGCCGAACCCAAGGCGGTTACGATATCGATGATATTGAAGGCTTATATCGCCCGATGAGAAATGAATATCTGCGCTTGCTAAGTTTGTATCAACAGCTTTGGGCGGTTTTTGCGACGGTCGAAAATAAAGCGGATATTGAGCAGCTGCGCCGAGTGCTAATGCCGAATTTGGTTGCCGATTCGGAAACAAGCGGTCTGTTATTCGATAAAAATAGCAAAATTCGAGACGATTTTTATCGTGCCTTAACGGACTTTAACCGCTGTTTACAAGTAGCGTTGCAGTCGGAAGAGTTTTATCAAGATCAAAACTTCACCGATTCCGACCGCACTTTATATAAAGAAACCGCTAAACAGTTCAGCTATTTACGCCGTTTAGTGAAACAAGATTCGGGCGAACAGATTGATTACAGCGAATATGCCGACCAAGTGGAAAAATTGATTGATAAACACGTTGTTGGGCTAGGCGTAAAAGAGCCTGAAGGCATTTGCATTTATGCGGTCAATAAAATGGGTAAAGCGGAAATCAAACAGTGGGACGATACCAAAACCCGTAACGAAGCGGATAAAATCCGTTCACGCATTGCCCGCAGTATCGAACTGGATTTGAATGATGATCCTTATGCTAAAGCCCGTTTTTCCGAATTGTTGCAACAGGCGATTGAAGAGGCGGAAGCGTTATTTGATAATCCGATGAAGCAATACTTACTATTTCAAGAGTTTGAAGAACAAGTCGCGGAGCGAAAATTAGCGGAAATTCCCGATCGTTTTGCCGATAACCATTCGGCGCAAGCCTACTTTGGTGTATTTAAAACTGTGTTGCCGGAAACCTTAGCCCAACCAAGTGAGCAAGAGCGTTGGGTAGAATTAGCTTTTGAAGTGGATCGTATTGTGCTACAAGCGGTAGCAGAACATTCATTAAGTTTAGAGCAGGTAGAAAAAGAGATCAGTAAGCAATTACTGCCAATGTTGTTCAAACTTTGCCAATCTATCGGTAGCGGTATGTTGCAAGCAAAAGAGATTGTGAAACGGATTATCCAAATTGTGCGTATTGGGCATAAATAAGCAATGAACAAAACAATTTTATCTATCCCCTATGGCGAACAGCGGCTACAAGTTCGGCTTATCGAATGCCCGCAATCGAAACGCTTACGCTTAACCGTGCAGCCAAATGGCGAAATTATTGCCTATGCGCCGCAACAAGCGGTCAGAAACGAACTGGTTTTTGCAATTTCGCAACAAACGGGTTGGATTTCCCAACAATTAGCCGAACTTAGCCAATTACCGAAATTGCCTAGCCGAAAATATGTGAGTGGGGAAAGTTATCGTTATTTGGGCAGGCAATATGTGCTCAAAGTTTATAATGAACCTAATCAAGCAAATCATATTCGTCTTTGGCGTGGGCAAATTGAAGTTCAACTTAAAGATAAATCGCCTGAAAAGGTGCAGAAATCTTTAAACCAATGGTACTGCCAAAAAGCAAAACAGATTTTTCAACAACGTTTGGAATCTTTACTTGAGAAGACATTGTGGGTAACTGATAAGCCGAATATTCGTCTACGCACAATGAAAACTCGTTGGGGTAGTTGTTCGGTAAAAGGGGCATTATGGCTAAACCCAATGTTAGTTAAAGCCCCGAAAGAGTGTATCGATTATGTGATTTTGCACGAGCTGTGCCATTTAGCCGAACATAACCATAGCGAGCGTTTTTATCGTTTAATGGGGCAGGTAATGCCAAATTGGCGGGAGATGAAAATAAAACTCGACATGCAAACGGTTTTATTGCTTTCCTAAAGCGGTAATGAATTTGGTAATGTGGCTATTGCATAATTTTTGAATATCTTTTAGAATTCTTACGTTTAACTTCCTAAGTTTTTAGGGAGAAAGAGAATTTTAATCCATTGCATTGCAGTGGATGTTAATTAACAAAAAACAAGAAGGAATAAGACTATTAAACCTGTAAAACGCGTTCAAACAAATCGTGCACATCGTCTTAATGATGAAATCCGTGGCGTAAAAGAAGTTCGCTTAACTGATGAAAACGGCGAGCAAGTTGGTATCGTATCAATTCAAGAGGCATTGAGCCGTGCTGAAGAAGTTGAGTTAGACTTAGTGGAAATCAGTCCGAATGCCGAACCGCCGGTTTGTCGTATTATGAACTACGGTAAGTTTATTTACGAAAAAGAGAAAGCGGCAAAAGAACAAAAGAAAAAACAAAAAGTCGTACAAGTGAAGGAAATTAAATTCCGTCCGGGGACTGATGAGGGCGACTATCAAGTTAAGCTTCGTAACATTGTACGTTTCTTGGAAGACGGTGATAAGGTTAAAATTACAGTTCGTTTCCGTGGACGCGAAATGGCACACCAAGATATCGGGTTAGACGTATTAGATCGTGTAAAACAAGATACGGCTGAAATTGCAATGGTTGAGTCTGCACCGGGTAAGTTGGAAGGTCGTCAGGCGGTAATGGTTATTGCACCGAAGAAAAAATAATTTTATTCTTGCATAAAACGGGCGGATCCTATAGAATCCGTCCGTTTTCTCTTTTATTAAAGAGAAACAAAAGCAATCTACAGGCACATTTCGCAGCCTGATTTGCTTTTTGCCGTAAAAGGCTTATGGGCGGTAACGCTCAATCAGAGATAATTAGTGCTTTCCAAGTAAAAGTGCGGTCAGAAATGGCGGTATTTTTCGCCTGATTATTGTGTATCAAACAAAACAATGCGGAGTTTTTTTAACAATGCCTAAAATTAAAACAGTACGTGGTGCTGCGAAGCGTTTCAAAAAAACGGCTTCCGGCGGTTTCAAACGTAAACAATCTCACTTACGTCATATTTTGACTAAGAAAACAACTAAACGTAAACGTCACTTACGTCACAAATCAATGGTAGCGAAAGCAGACCAAGTATTAGTAGTAGCGTGCTTACCATACGTATAAGCCGTTAAGTAAGTTAAACGTACTTTAGTGAATTTTTAGTAGGGATGCAGTATATTGCGTCCGAAATCAAATAGACAATTAGGAGATTAAATAATGGCTCGTGTAAAACGTGGTGTTATTGCAAGAGCACGCCATAAGAAAGTTCTTAAGGCTGCTAAAGGTTATTATGGTGCTCGTTCACGTGTTTATCGTGTTGCGTTCCAAGCTGTAATTAAAGCAGGTCAATATGCTTACCGTGACCGTCGTCAACGTAAACGTCAATTCCGTCAATTATGGATTGCTCGTATCAACGCTGCGGCACGTCAAAACGGCTTATCTTACAGCAAATTCATCAACGGCTTGAAAAAAGCTTCTGTTGAAATCGATCGTAAGATTCTTGCTGACATCGCAGTATTCGACAAAGTTGCATTTGCCGCTTTAGTTGAAAAAGCAAAATCTGCGCTTTAATTTTTAAAGCATAGAGATTAGGGCACCGTTTGGTGTCCTTTTTTGTTTTACGGTGATTTAAATTGCTCTTGAAGTGCAGAAAAATCATATTCGATAATGTTTTCCTGTGAATAAGAAATATTATAAATAGAATGATATTTAACTGATAATGTAAGCTTACCTGCTTTAATTAAATCAATAAATGGCGTAATACACGGCTCTTTTCCATTTAGTACTTCATCCATTGGATAAAGCAATCTGAGGAAGTTATCCTCTTCGTCACCCGCTTTTAGAACGGCATTTTTAATTAACCATCCTTCGGAAAGCGGACAGCTATGAGAAATCTGATTGTGAGATAAAATTTCTCGCCATTTAGACGAATAATTCGATTGATATGTTTGTCCGTTTATTTGAACTTTAAATTCATCAATAATTGCCGAACCTTCGCCGTAATTTCCAACGACAATTTTCGCTTCTATCATCTGAGGATTATTTGGCAATACTATAATTTTGGGCGTGAAAGCCAGGAAAGGGCGTTTACTTTCTTTCATCAGATAATTTTGCTGATAAACAAGATAAGCGGAAAAAGCCGTGATTATAACGACTAATGAAGGCGAAATATAATGCTTTATCCAATTAAAGTGATATTTCCATTTATTTATTTGTTGACGCATAAAAATTTTTCCAAAAATTGACCGCACTTTTATTCTTCATATATGCCGTTAACCAGTAATTCCGTTAAGGCTTCAGGTTCGATGTTGCCGAAATATTGCTTAATATTAAAATGATTGAAAATTTGCGAAATAGCCTGTTTTTCATATTTTATGCCTATAAGCGCCTTTTCTAATTCAGCAATTTCGGCCAACCCGAAAAAATCACCGAAAATGCGGATATTTTGAATTTTTCCTTGCTCAACATTGAGTTTGTATTCCACTAATCCTGCGGGAAATTTATGGTAATACTCAAGAGTGAATTGCAGGGAACGTCCGTAATTCCAGTCCCAGTTGGCAAAACGCTGCTCGCGAAGTGCGTAAACCTTTTGCCAGTCTTCTTCGGTGAGACGATATTCGGGCACCTGTTCCCGAGAGGTTACATTGAATATTTTCAGCAGTAAAATATCCCGAAATTGCCGAGTAGTTAAATGTTGATATTCTGGTGAAAGATAAGGTTTGATATTCGTCACCCGTTTGCGAATAGATCGAATGCCTTTTGATTCAATTTTTTCCTTGCGGGATTTTAAGGCTTTGCTAACTTCTTCTAAATCCGAGTCGAACAAAATAGTACCGTGGGCGGTCATTCGTCCTCCTTTAGCATACATTGCGTTGCCGGAGAATTTCTTGCCGTCAATCAGTAAATCGTTTCGTCCTTCTAATTTTGCGTTTTTGGCGCCTAGCTGATGGAGCGCTTCAATTACCGGCCGAGTAAAACCGGCGAAATCACCTATAGAACCGTCATCATCTTTGATAAAACAAAAACTAAGATTGCCCAAATCATGATAAACCGCACCGCCGCCGGACATGCGACGCACTACGCGGATGTTTTTTTCATCTAAATAAGGTTGGTTAACTTCTGCGATGGTATTTTGGTTGCGACCAATAATGATTGAGGGAGAATTGATATAAAAGAGCAAAATAGGCTCATTCACCAAACGATTTTCAACTAAATAGGTTTCCAGCGCAATATTAATACCGGCATCCGTAATCTCTTTATTATCAATGAAATACATAATGATTTTTCTCATGAAATTATTTTTTGATTAATATAGTCGGAAATAATGATTAGAACAAGCATTAACGAAAAGAGCATAAAAAAACCGCTATCCAAATAGATAGCGGCGGATTCTTAAAAAATATAAGAAAGATTAAAAAAGACGACTGCAATGCAGCGCACTAGCACTTACTATGACTGGTCTAATTGACAAAAGTTCAAAAATTTATCAAAAATTAAGCAATTCTTAAAAAATTTTTGATTTGTTCTTCGATACCCGTCGCATCTAATTTTAATTCTTTCAATACTTCTTGTTGCGTACCTTGCGCAACGAATTCGTCTGGCAAGCCCAAATGCAATATATTTACATGATGTTGCTGAATATTAACCACTTCCGATACCGCGCTACCTGCGCCGCCTTGGATGGTATTTTCTTCCAAAGTTACTAAAGTACGATGCGTTTTCGCCAGTTCATTGATACGCTCATAATCCAATGGTTTAACAAAACGCATATCGACCACAGTGGCATTTAATTTTTCGGCAACATCCAATGCGTTTGGAAGCAGAGTACCGAAGTTGAGAATGGCAATGTCTTGCCCTTGGCGCACTAAGTTCGATTTACCGATTTCCAATTCTCGTAACGGTTCTAATTCTACACCGATAGCATTACCGCGAGGATAACGTACTGCCGCAGGTTTTCCGCAACAATAACCTGTGTGCAGCATGAGGCGGCATTCGTTCTCATTGCTCGGCGCCATAATAATCAGATTTGGAATGCAACGTAAGAAGCTTAAATCAAAGGCACCTTGGTGGGTCGGACCATCGGCTCCTACAATACCTGCGCGGTCGATAGCAAATAAAACCGGCAAGTTTTGAATTGCCACATCATGAATTACTTGGTCATAGGCGCGTTGCAGAAAAGTGGAATAAATCGCCACAACAGGTTTATAACCGCCAATAGCTAAACCGGCTGCTAAAGTTACCGCATGCTGTTCGGCGATTGCCACATCAAAATACTGATCCGGGAAACGATTGGAAAACTCAACCATGCCGGAACCTTCACGCATTGCCGGCGTTATACCGATAAGTTTTTCGTCTTGCTCGGCAGTCTCACATAACCATTCGCCGAAAATTTGCGAATAAGTGGGCGTAGCGGTAGATTTCGGTAACTGCCCGGTATGATAGTCAAACTTAGGTACACCGTGGAAACCGATAGGATCTTGTTCCGCCGGTGTGTAGCCTTTGCCTTTTTTGGTGCGGATATGAAGAAATTGCGGACCTTTTAAGGTTTTCATATTGCTTAAAGTAGCGATTAATTCTTCGATATTATGTCCGTCAATAGGTCCGATATAGTTAAAACCCAGCTCTTCAAAAAGCGTGCTGATCGGCGAAATTACGCCTTTCATGTGTTCCTCGGTTTTCTTCATAAAATTCTTAATCGGCGGCATGGTATCAAGAATTTTTTTACTGCTGTCGCGTAAAGAAGAATAAATGGAACCGGAAAAAATTCGGGCAAGGTGATTATTCAAACCGCCTACATTTTCGGAAATAGACATTTCATTATCGTTTAAGATAACGAGCATATCGGTATGTAATGCACCCGCATGATTCATAGCTTCAAATGCCATTCCGGCTGTGATCGCACCGTCCCCGATTACACAAACGGTTTTACGCCCGGCGTTTTCCTTTTCTGCGGCGATAGCGATGCCTAGTCCTGCGCTGATTGAGGTGGAGGAGTGTCCGACACTTAATACGTCGAATTCGCTTTCTTCACGCCAAGGGAAAGGGTGAATGCCGTCTTTTTGACGGATTGTGGTCATGCGTTCGCGACGACCGGTTAAAATTTTATGCGGATAGGCCTGGTGACCGACATCCCAAATTAATTGGTCAAAAGGCGTTTTAAAAATATAATGCAGCGCAACGGTCAATTCTACGGTGCCTAAGCCCGAAGCTAAATGCCCGCTTGTTCGACTAACGCTTTCTAATAAATATTCACGTAATTCATTGCATACTTGAGGAAGTTGATCTTTGTTTAAAAGGCGTAAATCCTCAGGCGAATTAATTAGGGAGAGAAGTGGATAGTTTTGCATGGTTGTTAGTCAGTCCCACAATAATTAATTTTTTCGATTAATAATAAATTCGGCTAAAGCACGAAGTGCCGTTGTATCAAAAGGTAAATGTTCTAATTCACCGACCGCCGCAACATAAAGTTCCCGTGCTTTTTGTTTTGCACCGGCTAAACCCAGTAATTTAGGATAAGTGCTTTTATCCGACTCTAAATCCGAGCCGACATTCTTACCGATTGCCGCCAGATCGCCCTCGATGTCTAAAATATCATCCTGAACCTGAAATGCCAGACCGATAGCGGCGGCATAGCGATCCAGTTTGGCTTCCAATGCGTTGTCGGCAAAATGCGACGAACAAATAAAGCCCATTTTTAACGCAGCGGAAAGTAAAGCGCCTGTTTTGTTGCGATGAATTTGTTCCAGTTCGCTCAGTGAAATCTGTTTATGTTCAGAAATAAGATCAAGGCTTTGCCCCAGGCACATACCGAAGACACCGGAATTATGACTTAAAACCTGAACTAAACGGAGTTTTTGTTCGGCGGAAAGTGCGGTGGATTTTGTCAGAATTTCGAAAGCAAAAGCCTGTAGCGCGTCACCGGCTAAAATAGCGGTAGCATGATCAAAGGCAATATGGCAGGTCGGCTGTCCGCGGCGTAAACTGTCATTATCCATCGCCGGTAAATCGTCATGAATTAAGGAATAAGCATGAATAGCTTCGATAGCGGCGGCGGCATAATCCAGTTGTGCCGTATCCGCGCCCAACATACGGCCGGTGGCATAAACCAAAAACGGACGAATGCGTTTTCCGCCTAATAATAATCCGTATTTCATTGCATCGGCCAGTGGCGAGGGCCGGGTATTTATTTCATCGAATTGAGCTTCTAGAAATCGGTTAATGCGTTGTTGCGCTTGTTGTAAATCATTTGAGAATTGATACATAAGTCTCATCACTTATTCATCAGTAGGTTGATAATCCGTTAATTCTGCGGTATCGCTTTTTTGCAATAAAATCTGAATCCGTTGTTCCGCTTGTTGCAGGCGTTCTTGCCCTAATTTAGCTAATTTTATTCCGTTTTCAAATTCTTTTAGCGCTTCTTCAAGAGGTAAATCGCCGGCTTCCAAGCGAGTAACGATGGTTTCCAGCTGATTTAATGTAGTTTCAAAATCTACCGTTGAATTTTCTTTTGGCTTGCGAGCCATATTCCTCTCCTTCTGATGAAACGTCGAATGCCGTATTGTACTGTATTTTTAAGGCGATGTTAAAAAATAAAATCCTTAAAATCAATTCTTTAGAATTTTATATGAAGCAAGATGAACAGACCCTAATCATAACCGACGGATTTTTATAAAAATCATCGATTTATTCGCCAGAAATCAACGGGAATAGCTCTGCTTACTTAGAGATTTACGGAAAAGTCTGCTACAATAACGCACTTTTTTTAAATAAACCGATTAAACGACAAAGATAACTATGAAATTTGTAATTAAACTTTTCCCTGAAATCATGATTAAAAGCGAAAGCGTGCGTAAACGTTTCGTGAAAATTTTAACGGGTAATATTCGTAACGTATTAAATAAATATGATGACGGCGTCGCTGTGGTTAAGCATTGGGATTATATCGAAGTGCGGTCAAAAAATGAGGAAAATCGGGCGATTCTGATTGATGTATTAGGACGTATTCCGGGCATTCATCATTTTTTGGAAGTGGACGAAAAGCCGTTTACCGATATGCACGATATTTTCGAACAAACCCTTGCAGACGTGGGCGCATCGCTTGAAAACAAGACTTTCTGCGTTCGGGTGAAACGTAAAGGTAAACACGAATTCAGTTCGTTAGACGTGGAACGATATGTGGGGGGAGGCTTGAATCAAGCCATAGAAACCGCCAAGGTAAAACTGAGTAATCCCGATGTAACGGTACGTATTGATATTGAAAACGATCACATGATGTTGATTAAAGCTCGCCACGAAGGGATTGGTGGTTATCCGATCGGTACTCAGGAAGACGTGTTATCGCTTATTTCCGGCGGTTTTGATTCGGGCGTATCAAGCTATATGTTTATCCGTCGCGGTTCGCGAGTACATTATTGCTTTTTTAATCTTGGCGGTGCCGCTCATGAAATCGGCGTGAAACAAATGGCCTATCACATTTGGAACCGTTATAGCGGTTCCCATAAAGTACGTTTCGTGGCGATTAATTTTGAAAATGTGGTCGGTGAGATTTTAGAAAAAATTGATAACGGGCAAATGGGGGTGGTGCTGAAACGTATGATGGTTCGTGCGGCCAGTAAAGTGGCGGAACGTTTCGGTATTCAGGCGATTGTAACCGGAGAAGCGTTAGGGCAGGTTTCAAGCCAAACCTTAACAAACTTACGTTTAATTGACGAAGCGGCAAGCGCGTTGGTGTTGCGCCCGTTAATTACCCATGACAAAGAGGCCATTATTGCCAAGGCAAAACAGATTGGCACCGATGATATTGCAAAATCAATGCCGGAATTCTGCGGGGTAATTTCGAAAAATCCGACCGTTAAAGCGATCAAAGAAAAAATTGAAAAAGAAGAGCTGAATTTTAATTTTGATGTACTAGAAAGTGCGGTACAAAATGCGCAATATTTAGATATTCGTCAAATTGCAGAACAAACGGAAAAGGATGTGGTTAAAGTGGATACCGTTTCCGTGCTGTCGGCCAATGACGTAATTTTAGATATTCGTAGTCCCGAAGAACATGATGAGCGCCCTTTTGAATTAGCCGGTCATGAAGTGAAGCATTTGCCTTTCTATAAATTGTCTTCGCAATTTGGCGATTTAGATCAAAGCAAGAATTATGTACTTTATTGTGAGCGAGGCGTAATGAGCAAATTGCAAGCCCTTTACTTAAAAGAAAACGGGTTTGCAAACGTGCGGGTTTTTGCGCATGGTAACATAAATTAAATAACGAAAAGGCATAGATTAAAATTCTATGCCTTTGTTTTAAAGTGCGGTTAAAAAATTGAAAGTTTTATATAAAATAAACTTTTTAAGCGATTTTTTTCACCGATTTACGAATCACCAATTCCGGATGGATTTCAATGGTTTCACGTTTGGCGTCTTTGTGTGCGATACGCTCAAACAGTAGCCTTAACGCTCTTTCTCCCAAACGCGCTTTTGATTGGTGAATGGTAGTCAGCGGCGGCGCGAAAAAGCGGGATGAATGTACATTATCATACCCGATCACCGAAAAATCGTCGGGAACCCGATAACCTTTTTCCGTAATGGCGGAAATTGCACCTAACGCCATGATGTCGTTACAGCAAAAAACGGCGGTAGGGCGGTCTTCCAAGGCTAACAGACGGTTCATACATTCATAGCCGTCTTCCGGTTCAAACGAGCCTTCAAATAACCATTCGGATTTCATTTCCACGTTGGCTTCGCTTAATGCTTTAATAAAACCTTGGTAGCGTTGTTTCGCCGTTACTTTAGTGAGTTCGGCACTTAAATAACCGATTTTTTTATGCCCGTTATCGACAAGATGCCTGCCTGCTAAATAGCCGCCTTCAAAACTGTTATCTAAGATTAAATCCGTATCCGGGTTTACCGGGCCCCAGTCCATAATTACGATAGGCAAATAGCTGAAGCTTTTTAATAAATCGCGGCTGTCATCTTTATATTCGGAGCACATTACCAGCACGCCGTCCACCCGTTTTTTGGCCAGCATTTCAAGATGGTTTTTTAATTTATCCGGATCATTTTGCGTATTGCACAAAAAGAGCGAATAGCCTTGGCGATAGCATTGTTCTTCAACCGCATGAATAATTTCGGCAAAATAGGGCGTTTCACTGGTGGTAACCACCATGCCTATAGATTTTGTCGTATTGACTTTTAAACTACGCGCAACGGCACTCGGCGAATAATTTAATGCTTTGATGGCATCTAATACGGTTTGTTTGGTTTCATCGGCAACATGGCGGGTTTTGTTAATTACGTGTGATACGGTGGTGGTTGATACGCCTGCCATTTTTGCGACGTCTTTAATTGTTGCCATAATCTTTTATCTCCTAAATGTTGCGCTTATTATAAGGATTGAAGAGCGTTTGTTAAACTTTTATCGAAAATAATTATAAAACTTTGCAGTAAGTCACAAATTTACAATGATAAAAAGGTAAAAATAGATTTATATCAATTTTCCTGCTAATATTGCGGACCAGTTTTTTTGATTAGGAGAGTAGCAATGAGTGATTTTGGTTATGCAATGATGATGGTTGTGCTTTCATTAGTAATCGTAGTCGGTTTAGCGGTGGCGATTTTTTAAATCTCATTTGATAAAATAACCGCACGGTAAAAAGTGCGGTTATTTTTTATGTAATTTTTGTTGCTCGTAGTTAGCCGATTATTTCGTCGTTATTTTCTTTATTACCTTTACGGAAAATATCTTCTTCATCCAACGTTTTTAAACGGGCAATGGAATTTCTATACGAAATCTCTAAACTTTCGCGACTTGTGGCTAATACGCCCTGGTCAATTAAAAAACCGTCGCTTACATCATATACCCAACCGTGTAGTGATAATTTTTTACCGCGTTTCCAGGCATCCTGTACGATAGATGCACGACCTAAATTATACACCTGTTCCGCAACATTGATTTTGGTCAGCATATCCGCCCGTTTTTCCGGGGAAAGATTACCTAATAAGTGGCTGTGTTTATACCAGATATCGCGGATATGCAGCAGCCAGTTATTAATTAGCCCGAGATCTTGATTGGCCATCGCTGCTTTGATACCACCGCAATTGGTATGTCCGCAGATAATAATATGTTCGATGTCGAGTACGTCAATGGCATATTGCACCACGGACAGACAGTTTAAATCCGTATGAATGACTTGGTTGGCAACGTTACGATGAACGAATAATTCGCCCGGCTCCAGATTGGTTAATTTTTCTGCGGGAACACGGCTGTCGGAACAACCAATCCATAAATAATGCGGTGTTTGGTGATCCGCCAGTTCCTTAAAATAAGAGGAGTTTTCTTCTTTCATGCGCAATGCCCAACTATGATTGTTGGCAAATAACTGCTCGATTTTTTTCATTCTGTGGATACTCCTAAAGTTCTGCTATAATTTCCTAAACAAGGGATGCAGTATAGCCGAATAGGTTATATCTTTAAACTTTTTATGAGAATTTATATGTACGCGTTAGAAATTAAAGGCTTAACAAAGCAATATAAAAATGGTTTTAAAGCCTTACATGGTATTGATTTATGTGTGAAAGAAGGGGATTTTTACGCACTTTTAGGGCACAACGGCGCCGGAAAATCAACCACCATCGGTATTATCAGTTCGTTAATCAACAAAACCTCCGGGCAGGTTAAGGTATTTGGTTATGATCTTGATAGTCAATTAGGCTTATTAAAACAACAAATCGGTTTGGTTCCTCAGGAGTTTAATTTCAATCAATTTGAAAAAGTGCTGGATATTCTGGCAAATCAGGCGGGCTATTATGGTATTGAGCGCTCAGAGGCGGAAAAACGTGCGGAAGTTTGGTTAAAAAAACTGGATTTATGGGACAAGCGAAACCAACAGGCAATGCGATTATCCGGTGGGATGAAACGTCGTTTAATGATAGCCCGCGCTTTAATGCATAAACCCCGTTTATTAATTTTGGACGAACCTACGGCGGGTGTCGATATTGAATTGCGCCGTACTATGTGGACATTTTTACGTGAGTTAAACGAGCGGGGTACCACGATTATTCTGACTACCCATTACTTGGAAGAAGCGGAAATGTTGTGCCGCCACATCGGTATTATTCAACAAGGACGGTTAGTGGTGGATATGCCGATGAAAGACCTGTTGGCAAAATTGGAAACGGAGACCTTTATTTTTGATTTTGCCCCTAATAGCCCAAAACCGATAATCCGGGATTATCGCCTAAAGCAAATTGATGTGGACAGCATTGAGGTGGAAATGCCCCGGGAAAAGGGATTAAACCATTTATTTGAGCAATTATCGAATCAGGGCATTCAGGTATTAAGTATGCGTAATAAGGCGAACCGCCTGGAAGAATTGTTCGTGAGCATGTCGCTAAACAAACCGACGGATGAGGTGAAGTAAAATGAGATTAGCTTGGGTTGCATTTAATACGATTTTGCACAAAGAAATCCGCCGTTTTACCCGGATTTGGGTACAAACACTGGTTCCGCCGGTGATTACCATGACCTTATATTTCGTTATTTTCGGGCAATTAATCGGCGGACGTATCGGTGAAATGAACGGTTTCAGTTATATGCAGTTTATCGTACCGGGATTAATTATGATGTCGTGCATTACTAATTCTTTCGGTAATGTGGCATCGTCATTTTATAGCACGAAATTTGCCCGCAATGTGGAAGAACTGCTTATTTCGCCGACTTCGACTCATGTAATTATTTTAGGCTATATGGCAGGTGGTATGGCGCGCGGTTTGTTTGTCGGTACATTGGTGACTGTTGTGTCATTATTTTTTGTCGAATTCAATATTCATTCGTGGACGATTATTTTCATCACCGTGTTATTGACAACGGCAACTTTTTCTCTTGGCGGACTGATTAACGCGGTATTTGCTCGTTCATTTGACGATATCAGTATTATTCCGACTTTTGTACTGACGCCGTTAACCTATTTAGGCGGGGTTTTTTATTCTATTTCTTTATTACCTGCATTCTGGCAAGGCGTATCGAAATTAAATCCGATTGTTTATATGATTAACGGTTTCCGCTATGGCTTTTTAGGTATCAGTGATGTGGGATTAGGTTATACTTTCGCTGTCCTTATCACTTTTATCACTGCGTTATACGGTTTTGTGTATTATCTGATTAGCCATGGAGTAGGATTGCGCAGTTAGGTTTTTGAAAACATAAAATTAAGGACGCTAAAAAAGCGTCCTTATCATTTTACGGATAAAAAATATTATTTTTTTGACCGCACTTTTATTTACAGATTTCATAGCAAGGCTCATAGGCCTCATCCGTCGGCAATTTCATTCTATGTTGAACAATAAAATCCTGTAACAGATTATCTACTTTTTCCATTAAACGCGGTTCGCCGTAGAGTTGGAATTTCCCTTTTTCGGCAATTTGATCCTGTGTCGCCGGTTTGATGTTACCCGCTACAATGCCCGAAAATACACAACGTAAATTTGCCGCCAAATCTACCGTAGACTGATTTAAATGCAGATTTAAATTCGCCATGTTTTCGTGGGTCGGTAAAAACGGTTGTTGAAACTGATGTTCGATTTTTAATGACCAGTTAAAACTAAAACTGTCGGAAATTTTACAACGGAAGTCTTTAATTTCAACCATCTCTGCTTTCATATGGCGAGCAACGGCAACCGCATCATCAATAATAATGGTATAAAGCGATTGTGCTTCTTCGCCTAAAGTATCCAATACAAAACGATCGATCGTGGCAAAATAATCGGCGCTTTCTTTTGGCCCCGTTAAAATCAAAGGTAATTTTTGCGCCCGATTTTCAGGGTTTAATTTAATTCCTAAAATAAACATGAATTCTTCAAATGTGCCGGGGCCGCCCGGGAAAATTACGATGCCGTGTCCCATTCGTACAAAAGCTTCAAGACGTTTTTCAATATCCGGCATAATGATTAATTCATTTACAATCGGGTTTGGCGGCTCCGATGCGATAATCGAGGGTTCGGTGATACCGATAAAACGGCTTTGTTTATACCGCTGATTAGCATGACCGATTGCCGCTCCTTTCATCGGTGCTTCCATAACGCCGGGGCCGCAACCCGTCACAATGTTTAATTCACGTAAACCTAATTCCAAGCCAACAGCACGACAATAAGCATATTCCGTTTGATTAATGGAATGTCCGCCCCAGCAAACTACCAGGTTTGGATCTTCATTTAAACTGAGTGCTTTGGCATTACGTAAAATAGAAAACACTTGATTTGTAATAAAGCTATTGCCTCGTTCCGCATCTAAGCCGAACCGTTGCATCAATGCGTTCACAAATAAAATATCGCGCAACACGGCAAATAGGTTGTATTGAATGTTGCGGATAATTTTGTCATCAACAAACGCGCTTTCCGGCGAATTATCCAGCTTTAAGGTCACTCCCCGCTCTTTGCAAATTATGCTGATTTCAAAATTCGGGTATTTATTTAGTAACGCCCGGCTATCATCGTTAATTGCGCCTGAATTTAATACGGCAAGAGAACTGTTGCGAAACAGCTTATACAAATCGCTTTGCGCTCTTTTTGTAAGGAGATCAATTTCCATATGGGAAAGTTGATCCATGCTGCCTTTCGGGCTGACATAATGGCTGGTTGACATAATATCTCCTATATTTTTATTGTCTTGCCAGGCGTAAATTTTGCGGAATCGCCTCAAAATTAGAACGGAAAGGATTAATATCCAATCCGCCACGACGAGTATAACGAGCATAAACCGTTAATTTTTCAGGGCGTGCGTATTTCATAATGTCGCAATAAATCCGTTCCACGCATTGTTCATGAAATTCATTATGCTGACGGAAGGAAACCAGATAGCGCAATAATTTTTCATGATCAATCCGTTTACCCAGATAATGAATTTGCACGGAACCCCAGTCGGGTTGGCTGGTGATTAAACAATTTGACTTCAGTAAATGGCTCACTAAGGTTTCTTCGACAATCTCTGTTGAAAGTACGGTACAATTTTGCAGAATTTCCGCATTAAAACCGTAATCGCTAATTTCAATATCCAGCTCATCAAGGCATTCTCCTGCAAAATCAGCAATGCGCTCATGGCTATAATTACTTAGCGAATGCAATTGAACGCGAACATTTCCTTTGGCGCAAATGCTTAAATCTTCGGATATCGTACGCTGAACTTCGTTCATATCGCTAAATTTTGTTTGATTAAAGCTGTTTAAGTAAAGCTTAAAACTTTTGGATTCAATTAAATTGGTTGAGCGGTAATCAATTTCCACATCGGCAATAGCAACCTGCGGTAATCCTTTGATATTTAACCATGAAATTTCATAAGCGGTCCAAATATCCGCTCCGACGGAAAAAGGTTGTTGCTTCGTAATACCTAAACCGTCACGATTCAATGCGCGGGGAACGGGTTGTAGCAAAGTGCGGTCATAATTAGCGATATAATCGGTTTTTTGCCCAAGTTTTAATGTTTTTAAACTGTTATCTTTATAATCCATTGTTTTTCCTTAACTTTATAAAATATTTATAAAAAATTCCATGAGATATTCGATACTAAGCGGCAGTGATCGCATTTAAAATGAAACTGGTCAAAAAGCGGTTGGGCTAATTTCCAATCGCCATGGCAAATAGGGCAGTGGCGCGCACTTTCTGAGGCTAAATTTTTGCCGCCTACACGATAAAGATAATAGTAGGTCGGCACGCCCGTATGTTCTTCAATTTCCTTAGTCAGATAATAACCGTGCTTAAAAACCCGGCTGTTAATATCGGAAATTTCCCGTAGAGCCTGCGATTCCAAAGCAACTGCATTCATTTGCAACTGATCACAGGCTTGCCAGTTTTCCTGCCATTTAATCACATCCATACTTAAATGCGGCACATCTTTTAATTGCTTATAAAGTGGAATAGGGGCGAGCCGGTCTCCGCTGTGTAACGGCGAACAAACTTGTAAATAGGTGGTGTAAAGAATTTGCCAGTCAGGTTTTTTATCTTCGTAGGTAATATCGGAATTTAAATCTTCACCGACAATCTGAAAACTATGCAAAATCAGACCGCAGTTTTCGATATTTGCCAAACAGCGATTGACTTCCGCATTATTGTATTCAGGCAATAAACTTTGCTGTTCGGGACAAATTACACGAGTTGCAAGCCCCCGTTCGTTTTCCTGATTGGCAACAAAAACGGGAATTTCCCTACCGATAATTTGCCCGTTATAACGCCATTGATCAATGAGTTGATTTATTAAAGGAATTTGTTGAGGAAGATTGTCTTCATTAATATTTTTGAAAAAAACTTCAACTAAATACATTTTTCTTCGTGTTTATGCCAAGATTTGTTTAAAATAATCGCCATCATAACCTATAACCAACTAGAGGTCTATTTTGACAATTCATCTTCAAACGAAAAAACATCTGCAACAACTTCAATTTGCGATGCAATCCTTGGATTTATGGCAAACCGTACCGCCTGCGGAGGAGGCGTTTCTTAGCACGGAACCCTTTGCTATTGACAGAATGACCGCTACGGAATGGTTACAGTGGATTTTTATTCCGAGAATGTATGCATTGTTGGAAAGCGGCACAGAATTGCCCGCTCAGATTGCTATTTCCCCTTATATTGAAGAAGCTTTAAAGGAAACGGACAATCTGAGTTTGTTATTAAGCCCGATCATTGAAATTGAGCAGTTATTGCAAAAGAGCTGATTCATGTTAGAGATTTTGTATCAGGATGAACATATCGTAGCGGTTAATAAACCGGCGGGTATGCTGGTTCATCGAAGTTGGTTAGACCGCCATGAAACGCAGTTCGTTATGCAAACGTTGCGGGATCAGATAGGACGGTTGGTTTATCCTATTCACCGTTTGGATCGTCCTACATCAGGCGTACTGTTATTCGCTTTAAGTAGTGAAACGGCTAATCTTTTATGTCAGCAATTTGAAACCAAGCAGGTTGAAAAAAGCTATTTAGCCGTTGTTCGGGGTTATTTGACGGGTAGCGAACGTATCGATTATCCGTTAAAAATCCAATTAGACAAGATTGCGGATAAATTTGCTCAGGAAGATAAAGCTCCGCAACCTGCCGTGACGGATTATGAAGGTTTAAAAACCGTTGAAAAACCTTATGCAACACCACGTTATGCCACATCCCGTTATGCTTTGGTGCGGCTTGTACCGCATACTGGGCGTAAACATCAGTTACGTCGTCACATGAAACATATTTTTCATCCTATTTTAGGTGATACTCAATATGGCGATTTGCACCAGAACAGAACGTTGACGGAACACACGGAAGTAAGCCGGTTAATGCTGCACGCTGAAAAACTGAGTTTTATTCATCCGATAAAACGGCAACGAATTGAAATAACCGCCGGACTTGACGAACAATGGAAAAAATTGATGGCATTGTTTGAATGGTAAGAAAGATAAAAGTGCGGTTAAAAAATTGAAAATTTTGATGTAAGCGGATAAATTCGCTTTTCTTTCCGCAGCAAGCCGGGAAGAGCCTGAAAGGCGAAGGGACTTAATAAAGATTAAATTCTATAAGTTTCAAAAAATAGGGTGCCATATTGGCACCCGTAAATTTATATTAAGCCAGTGAAGCAACCATCACGGCTTTGATAGTATGCATACGGTTTTCCGCCTGTTCAAAGGCAATATTCATTGGCGATTCAAACACATCTTCGGTAACTTCAATGCCGTTTGCCAGATTAGGGTAGGCGGCTGCAATTTCACGCCCCACTTTGGTTTCACAGTTATGAAATGCCGGCAAGCAGTGCATAAATTTCACATTCGGATTTCCCGTGCGTTTCATTAAATCCGTGTTCACTTGATACGGCATTAATAAATTGATTCGCTCGCCCCAGGCTTCAATAGGTTCGCCCATCGAAACCCAAACGTCCGTATGTACGAAATCCGCATCTTTAACAGCAAGATCAATATCATCCGTTACAGTTAAACGGGCACCAGTTTCTTTTGAGATTTCTTCACATATCGAAACGAAATTCTCTTCAGGCAATAATGATTTCGGCCCGCAAATACGCACGTCCATACCTAATTTAGCACCGATTAGTAGCAGGGAATTACCCATGTTATTACGGGCATCACCGATATAGACATATTTAATTTCATTTAGCGGCTTGGTTGAATGTTCAATCATCGTTAAAACGTCGGCCAGCATTTGTGTCGGGTGAAACTCATCGGTTAAACCGTTAAACACAGGTACGCCGGAAAATTTTGCCAACTCTTCGACGGTTTCCTGTTTATAACCGCGGTATTCAATAGCATCGTACAAGCGCCCTAAAACACGTGCCGTATCTTTCATACTTTCTTTATGACCGATTTGGGAAGAAGTCGGGTCGATATAAGTGACATTAGCCCCTTGATCATAAGCGGCAATTTCAAAGGAACAGCGCGTACGTGTTGAGGTTTTCTCAAAAATTAAAGCGATATTTTTACCTTTTAAACGGGGTTGTTCAGTACCGGCATATTTAGCTCGCTTTAAGTCACGGGCAAGATCAAGCAAATATTTAATTTCACGGGGACTATGATTAACCAGACTCAATAAATGACGATTTTTTAAATTAAAAGGCATTGTGTCGCTCCTGTTATAATTATGTTTAAGAATTTCAAATTTGTTGGTAATATTACCCGTTTCTGATCATTTATTAAAGGTAAAATCTATGTTTGATAACGCATTATTAAGCTTAAGCCATGAGCAACAGCAGCAGGCGGTAGAAAAAATTCAAGTCCTAATGCAGCAGGGGATGAGCAGCGGAGAGGCGATTGCGTTGGTCGCGAAAGAATTACGTGAAGCTCACGACAATGAAAAAATAAATAGCGAAAAAACAAAAAGTGCGGAAAAATAGACCGCACTTTTGCTTTTATCGCTTAGAGAGACGATTAATCTTCTATTTTATTCGGCTTAATCGCCAGCAAATTACATTTTAATTTACTGATAACATGTTCCGCCGTATTACCTAATAATGCTGCGGACAAGCCGGTTCGGCCGACAGTACCTAACACCACTAATTCCGCGCCGATTTTATCGGCAACTTCAGGAATCACTTCTTCAGGGAAACCTTCTAATACATGGGTATGGTCTTCATCAATTCCAAAACGTTGGCGCAACGCTTTCATATTGATAAGATGTTGTCCTCGCACACCGCTTGTATATTCACTTGTATGAAATTCCGGCAGATCAATGGCCATATTAATCGGGGTTGGAGGGTAGGCTCCGACCAAATGGACATTACCGCGTTCCAGGTTATCCGCTAAATCCATACTTAATTCAACAAGTTGTTGGTTGAATGCTTCATGATAATCGGCATCACCGGAAACATTCACTGCAACAAGAATGCGTCGCTGATGTTTCCAATCACCGTCACGCACCATTAGTATAGGTGCCGGGCATTTACGTAGCAATTGCCAGTCAATCGGCGTGAAGAGGATAGAAGTTAAGCTTTCTTCTTCTTTTGTGTACTTCACCACAAGATCGTAGGTATTTTCATCTAATTCGGCAACTAAAGCTTCCGCTTCGTTGCTATTCCATACCACTTTAGAAGAAAACTCAATCATTGTCGCATCCTGATATTTTTCAATATAAGGAAGAACGTCTTGTTGATAACGTTGTTCAATAACGCCTTTATGCATTTCTTCCCGTTCCTCAGATGAAAGCAATGCAGACATTTCATAAGATAAATCATAAACAGGAAGGAAAAGCGTTACTTTTACAGGTTTATCACTTTTTTGTTCTTTCACTAAACGTATTGCCCGCGCCAGTGCATACTGTTTATCATTCTCAGGATTCAGGATAACAAGTATATTATTAAACTTCATAACTACCTCCATTTTTTCCAAAAATTATTAATAAGCATAGAACGGATTATTATTAATAACAAGGAGCAATCTTTAAAAGTGTGATTTAGGACAACTTTTATTTAGGGTCATATAGAGACAAAAAATCCGGTTTAGTTGGACTAAACCGGATTCATTATTAATCGACAAGTTTTATTTTAGTTCGATTTGTACCTGATAATTCAACAAGTTGAACCATATCATTGATAGTAATGTATTTTCCTTGCACGGAAAGAATACCGAGCTTTTGAAAACGCCCCAATAAGCGGCTGATAGTTTCCACCGTTAAGCCTAAATAATTGCCAATATCACCGCGGGTCATAGTCAAACGAAATTCGCGAGCGGAAAAACCTCTGGCAGCATAACGTTTTGATAAATTATAAATGAAGGCGGCTAAACGTTCTTCAGCATTCATTTTAGAAAGCAAAAGAATCATTTCCTGATCAGATTTTATTTCACTGCTCATTAAACGTAGCATTTGCTGGCGCAGTTTAGGCATTTTACCCGTTAAATCATCAAGAATATCAAATGGAATTTCACATACCATTGCCGTTTCTAATGCTTGGGCAAAACTCGGATGGCTCATGTTTGTAATGGCGTCAAAACCGACTAAATCACCGGGAAGATGGAATGAGGTAATTTGTTCTTCACCGGTTTCGCTGATGGTATAAGATTTGATTGTACCTGAACGAATTGCATAAAGTGAGGTTAATTCATCACCGGCTTTGAAGAGAATCTGAGATTTTTGAATAGGTTTTTTACGCTCAATAATATTGTCGAGTTGATCTAATTCATGCTCGTTAAGCGTAAATGGAATACAAAGTTGACTAATACTGCAATCTTGACAATGAATGGCACATCCGCCAGATTGAATACGACGACCTGTTTTTGCTGCATCAGGAGTTAACACTTTCATTTGTTTCTCAATAAATTTCGGCATACTACATAAAAATCATGTAAAATTGATCTAACTCAATAATCATACCATTATTTATTCAAATTAAGAAGAACTAAATATAGAAATAGGAGAGTGAAATGCCGGCAGAAAAACTCACTAAAAAGCGCCTGATTCAAATCGTCATTATGCTGTGCATATTAATTGCGGCGTTTAGTTATAAGACTTGTAGCTATAAAAATATGGATTCGAGTAATCAAATACAAGAACAAAAAAGCCGATGATTTTTGCATCGGCTTTGATTTGATTACGCATTTATTAATGATCCGCAGCTAATTTTGCTAATTCCTGATCAATAAAGAATAAAGATTTGCCTTCATTGCCGACAAGATTAAATTTATCAAGAATACCGTTGAATAATTTTTCTTCTTCATGTTGTTCGGCAACATACCATTGCAGGAAATTAAAGGCTGAATAATCTTTTTCTTCAAATGTTTTACCCACTAATTCATTAATTTTACTAGTGATGTGTAGCTCGTGCTGATAAGTTAATTCCATCACTTCTTTTAATGATTTAAATTCGTGTGTCGGTGCTTCAATCTCTTCAATTACGGCTGTAGAACCGGTTTCATTTAAATAAGTAAAGAGTTTGCGCATATGTGCCATTTCTTCAGCCGCATGAGCGGACAAAAATGCTGCTGCGCCGGTGTAACCTTTTTGATCGCACCAGGCACTCATTTGTAGATAAAGATTAGAAGAGTAGAACTCTAAATTCATTTGTTCGTTTAATAGTTTAACTACGTTTGCTGATAACATTTCCGACTCCTAAATTATGCTAAATCTAAAGTTGCTAATTCTTTATCGATAAAATAAAGCGAACGACCGTCTTCACCCAGAAGATTGAATTTATCAATAATGCTGTTGAATAATTTTTCTTCTTCATGTTGTTCGGCAACATACCATTGTAAGAAGTTAAATGTAGAGTAGTCTTTATTGGCAAAAGTAACTTCAACCAATTCGTTGATTTTTGCGGTAACTAAGTTCTCGTGTTTTAGCGTTATTTCAAATACGTCACGTAATGACTTAAATTCATTTTGTGGCGCGTCAATTTTACCTAAAAGCGGTAATCCGCCTGTTTCGCTCACATAAGTAAATAATTTATGCATATGTTCCATTTCTTCATCCGCATGACGAAGCAGGAATGCAGCGGCGCCTTCATAACCGTGGTTTGAGCACCATGCGCTCATTTGTAGATAAATATTTGATGAATAGAACTCTAAATTAATCTGTTCATTTAATTTATCAATGATAGCTTTCTTCAACATAAAAATTCCTCTTTAATAAAATATCAAAAGTGATCAAAAAATCAGTAAGTATTCTAAACACATTTAGTGGTTATGCAAGCGATATTTACCTAAGTTATTAATTTTATTAATTATTTTAATAATAACCATTCTTATTCTGATTATCTAATATTTATTAAATTACTGCTGAATATCTTGAGAAATAAAAGTCCTAAATAAAATAGGTTGATAAAATTTGTGACAACATCACAGTAGCAATACATATCTAATAATAAATATTTAAATAAATTCTAACCAATCAAATAAGGTAAATTTGACTAAAGAAACAACAAATAACGCTGGATAAAATCTACATAGGGATTATTCACATCACATAATAATTTTTACGTAGCGTTACCAAACTAATTTACCAATATTTATTGGAACTCAAACCGGTTTTTAATTTAGAAATAAAAATATTCTTATCGGTTATTTCCTAATAAAAATCTCAAAACTAAACCTCATTTTTACAAATCGTCTATAGACTAAAGAAGAGTATTGAAATGTGACTTACATTAACTCTTTATTTAACATAATATACATTATGCGAAATTAGTTATCTGGTTAGGAAATACTACGGATTAAGTAAATCACAGACTTATACACAATGTATGAATACTAATTAAGCAAGACAAATCAAGGGGTTTTGAACGGTTTGTTTGAATAAAAAAGATGATTTATTAAATTTTAAAATGATTTGTAAAGAGATTTTCAAGATGTTCATTTAAGAAATTTAGGTAAAAAATAAAGCTATTGGATTTAACTTTCCAATAGCTTTACTTATTAAATAATGTGAAAGGAATAATATTATGCTAACAATTTAATTCCGTAATCATAAATTTGTTGCAGCAGTTTTAATTTGTCCGGATGATTACTATTTTCTTCACCAAGACGCTGTAAACTTTCCATAAATTGCACCGCACTTTTTTCTAATTTTTGCCGACGGTATTTTTGCCATTTTATTTGTTCGCCGCGATTTAATGTTTTATAAAAGTGTCTGGCTCTATAATGAAATAATAAGTCTGGAATTCGTTTATCTTCGAACTGTAAGCCGGAATCCGCCAATTTTTCCGGTTCTAATGTTCTCAGGATTGCCATGTTATTTTTATCGGCTTTGCTGAAAAATCCGCTATAAAGTTCGGTTTCTACATTATCCGAATCGTCAAATTTTCTTTCTTCATTGAATACTTCTATTACTTTGTCGCGAATATCCAGGGATTTTTGCAGCTTTTTCAGGTTATCCAGGCAAAACTGTCGGTCTATTCCCAATCGCTGCGCATTTTCCGGTAATAAGGTTTTTGCCGGCGCAATAATCGGACATTTATTTATATGGACAAGCTTTAAAGGAACCGGTAGCACACCGTCATTTTCTAGCTCTGTTTTTTTGGTGTATAAATTTTCCCGTAATTCCACCGCACTTTTATTGAGTAAATCATCAATATTTTGTGCTAAATCACATGCAATAACCGCATTTTGATTGATTGGATGCCAGGCTAATGGCGCTATCCAGGTACAGTTCCCTCGGTAATTGCCCAGCATTCCCGAAACATGTACCAACGGGGTCATTTCAGCCGTATCAATCCACTTCTCTATTTCTTTTTTTCCTCGATTTTCAAAGAAGAACTGAAATAATTTAGGTTGTTTTTCTTTAATTAACTTTGCCATTGCGATTGTTGCATAAACATCCGCCATAGCGTCATGAGCGTTTTCATGTTCAATGCCGTTTGCCTTGGTTAATTTTTCAAGGCGGAAACTCGGCATTCCCTCTTCATCTAAGGGCCAGTTAATGCCTTCGGGGCGTAGTGCATAGCAGGCACGCACCAAATCCAACAAGTCCCAGCGGGAATTGCCGTTTTTCCAGCTGTATTCATAAGGATCAATAAAGTTTCGATAAAAGGTATAACGGGTCATTTCATCATCGTAACGGATGTTGTTAAATCCCATTATACAGGTATTAGGTTGGCTGAATTCCGCTAAAATCCGAGCGGCAAATTCAGGTTCGCTAATCCCCTTTTCATTACATTCTTGCGGCGTAATCCCCGTCACCATGACCGCTTCCGGTGCAGGTAAATAATCATTGGTTTGTTTGCAATAAAACATGACAGGGTCACTAATAATATTGAAATCCTTATCCGTACGAATACCGGCAAATTGTGCCGGGCGATCATCGGCGGGATTTACCCCGAAACTTTCAAAATCATAAATAAAAAAGCTAAAATCCGTCATTACAATTTCTCAACTTATTAAGTTATACCCGTAATAATAAAATTGCGGTGATTCCCAGCACAATACCTAACATATTAATTTTGCTGATTTTTTCTTTAAAAACCAATGCGCCGACAATCATACCGAGGCAAATAACGCCAATATCCATAGTTGCAAAAACAATCGTTGGATTTTCTTTAAAATATTGATGCGCATAGATATAAAATAAAATATTACCAAAATTCAGACAACCTAAAATAATACCGCCGACTAAACTCGAGGCGTTCCAAAATGTGCGTTTGATAAGCAAATAAGTGAACATCAGTACTGCGGCAATGCTGAATGTAACAAATAATGTGGTTGGGAATGCGCCGCCCATTAAGGCGATTTTCTTGAACAAAATACCGGTTACCCCCCAAATCAACCAGACAGCGGCTAAAGCGAACGCCGCTTTTAGTGCATTTTCTATTGATTTTGTCGGTTTAGTCAATAAACAGAACAAGGCAAAAAAGGCAACAATTACCCCGCCGACTCGCATATTATTCAGGGTTTCGCCAAAAAGAATAACCGCTGCAATAATTTGCAGGAATAACGCCAGCCGTTGTGCTGCGTCGGTTCTGACAATTCCGCCGTATTCCACTGCTTTCGACATAACGATAAAGCCGATTGGCAGCAGTAACCCCAAGGTAAGGAAAATAGGTTTGGCTTCGCTCTGGATAAAATATTCCGTAAAACTCAATCCTTTAAAATCCGGTGCTAATAAAAAATAGCTTAAACTTAATGCGGTGATGTAACCGAACGCGATCATTTGTTCGGTTACAACATTAAATTTTTTACTTAGTTTGAATAAAACTGAAACGGAAACACTGCAAAAAATTGCAAAAATGAGAAAATGCATAATATAATTTCCTTATAGACTAAGCGATGGTATGGAAAGCTGTTAAAAATTCTTTTCTTTTTAATTCGAAAAATTTGTGTTCATCATGTTTTAGAAGACGTTTTTCTTCAGAAAATGCTGGTGCAATGTAACCCCATTCACCTTCCCTAGCGAAATAGATTACATAATCAATATGAATATCTTTCCAGTGATTTTCAATTTCTATATTTTTCTTTCCTTTAGTTGCAGTAATTGTTTTAACTTGTATGCGATAGTACTTTTGCCCATCAGAAATTAAAATATCTGTTTTATGCCAATTATCTAAAACAGGTGTAAAGACTTGCCATCCATCATGAAGTAACCATGTTACGACTTGACTTTCGAAGGCTATATTTTTCATTGTTGCATGTGTTTTTTCAGGAGTCTGAGTTAATCTTCTAGGCATAAAATTTCCTTTTTCTTGTATATATAAACAAAGTGCGGTAAAAAACTTTGAAATTTTTGACCGCACTTTTCCATTAATTTACTATTTATTCTTTTGCACCGAAGCCCCGTAATCCGACTACATGAACATGTTCCTGGTTTCCGGAGATTTTACGTACTAGTTTATAGGTGGTGCCTTTTTCCGGGCTGATATTTTCCGGTGCCGCGATAAGCAACTGCATATCCAAACGTTCGCAAAGTTCGAACAAGGTGGAAATCGATTTGCCGTCTAGACGCGCCGCTTCATCAAGGAATAATAAACGGCAAGGAATAATATCTTTACCGCGGATTCGGCGGCTTTCCTCTTCCCAGCTTTGGACAACCATAAGCAGAATTGACATACCCGTACCAATAGCTTCACCGGTTGAAAGCGCACCGCTTTCCGCCTGCAACCAACCGTCCGCGCCACGATATACCTCCACTTGAAGGTCTAAGTAATTGCGGTAATCCAATAATTCTTCACCAATGGTTTGCGCAGTACGTTGTCCCATATCGATATGCGGATTTAAGCGTTGATACAGTTTTGCGATAGCTTCCGAGAACGTCATTCTGTTGTCGTTGAATAAGTCCTGGTATTCTTCCTGATTACCGGATAAGGCATCAAGCAGCATTGCATGGGTATCCCGGATATTTACCACTAAACGAACGGATTTTACCTGACCGAAGGAAATATTCTGCAATCCCTGATTCAACATACGGATACGGTTTTGTTCCCGTTGAATGGTTTTACGCATAATATTGGCAACGGATTCCGAACTGATGGCTAATTTTTGCTCACGACCGGTTAATTCGTCGGTTAAGCGGGAAAGTTCGATTTCCATTTGTTCGATAGCGTCAATCGGATCATCGGTTTTGATAATATCCTGACGAATACGCTCGCGTAAATGTTGATATACCGCAATAAAGAAACGGACCTTATTTTCAGGTTTACGGCTATCTTCCGAAATACGTAAAGCATCGCGTAAATATTCGTTATCCGCCACCGCCGTTCTTAAGGAACCTAAGGCCTTATCGGACATTGAACGTAACTCATCCGCACTTAAATAAGCAAATTCGCGGCGGGTTAAACGTTTTTCCACATCGGAATTACGGGATAAACGCAATACGACACACCAGCTTACTTTTGCCGCAACCACCAGTTCCCGCTGTTGCTTATAATCGCGTTCTGCTTTACGAATGCGACGGGTTAAATTTTCCGCTTCGCTTTCAATTAAAGTCAATTGTTTTTCCACAAACGAACGGCGTTGGCGGCTGGTTGAAAGTTGATGATGTAATTCGTCTTTACGAACGCGGGCACGCTGTTCGGAATTTTCGTCAACCGTTAATCCCAACTCGCCCACTTCATCCATTAATTCTTTTAACATTTGATTTTTAGTTTCAAATGAACTTTGCAATTGGATGTAAACCTGATTGTATTGGGCGAATTGCTGTTGTTTTTGACGGACTTGATCCCGTTGTTGCTCGCGTTTCGCCTGAACCTGTTCTAAACGAACGCGCAATTTTTCGTTTAAATCATTGGTTTCGGTTTTCACTGTATCTTCATAACTGAAATGCGCTTGTCGATGAATGACATCCGCTAATGCAAAGGCTTTTTGTTGCGCTTGTTTTTGCATATCGATAGCCTGATATAAATCATCTTTCAGACGTTCATAATTTTCAGGATCGCTTTGCAGCGTATTCGCAATAGGTTCTAATTGTGACAGTGTCATGCCGTGTTGACGGATAAAGATTTCGTCTTGCTCCGCAATATCCAATTGCTCGCGGCACTCTTCCACTTTATCCGATAAACTTTCGTCGGCAATCACATTTAATTGCGGAATCAGCTTATTAAGCAATTGCATTTGCTCTTTGGCATTGTCCAATTTAATCCGCAGTTGCTGTTCATCCGTTGAAAGTGCGGTCAATTCCCGATTAATTTCATTGCGTTGTTGGTTAATTTCGCGCATTTGCTGTTCGGGGTCTGGCTGAAACGCCAGTGCTAAATGCAAACCGACGAACTGGCTGAATTGTTGGTGCAAACGTTGACACTTTTGCACGTCAAAGGCTCGTTGCGCATATTGCTCGACGATTTTGTCCCGTTCCGCTTCCAGTTCCGTTAAATATTTTTCACGGGCGGCACGGCCGAATAACGGGATTTCAGGGAATTTAGAATAACGTAATTCACGCTCTGAAACTTGAACTACAACGCCTTGCGCGAGTTCTTGTGCGGAATGTACGCTATCGTCAAAGGCGGCCGGGTCACCTTCGATTAAATATAGATCATCGGGGCAATCATCCAAATGGGCTAATTGCTCTTTCACCGCATTCAGATCCCGTACCACGATGGCATGACGTGCCGGGCCGTAAAGCGCCGAAAAATACGGTGCGTCTTCAATCGCCACATCATCATATAATTCGGAAAGCAATACGCCGCCAAAACGTTCGGCCAGCACATTTAAACGGGCATCTTCCGAGCCGTCCGGCTGGCTTAAACGTGAAATCTGTTCGTCCAGCTGCTGACGTTTATGCTCCAGTTGATCCCGCTGCATGGTGAATTCACGCTCTTTCTCCAATTGAGCCTGCATGAAATTCATTACATCCTGATTGTCTTCAAATTGTTCGCCGCTTTGTTCCGTTAAACGTTCCAATGCGGATTTCGCCGTAATCCAGGCGGGCGCCGAACGTGCTTTTTCTTCAAAAAGTGCGGTTAATTGTTCCAGTTTTTGGCGTAAGGTCGAACGGGTTTCCACCTGTTCCGAGAATTCGGCCGTTAGGTTTTCAATTAACGCCTCTTGTTCCGCATGATAATCTTCTAATTCATCAGCAGTTTCTAATGATAACCCGGCACGTTGATTGAAATCTTTTAAAATTTTGACCGCACTTTGCTGTTGTTGATAACGCTGTTCAAGTTCATGTAACTTTGCTCTTAATTGCGGTGTTTGTTGTGCCTGTAATTTTTGTGTCGGATACTCGCGTAATAATTCTTTTGCACTGTCCCATGCCGCAGAGCGGGGAATTTCACCGGCAATTTTGCAAACCAATTGATAAGCTTTGTCAAACTGCGTTTTTGCCGCTTCGGAAATAGACATTTTTTGCTCTAATTGCAACACGCGATCCGTTAAGGTTTCAACCTGAGCTTCAAATTCTTCATGATAGACTTCGGCATTTTTAACGGATAAATCCGCCAGCCCGCAAAGCGCTTTTGCCTTCTCTAAAGCCTGAATCGCCTGTTGGTATTGCAATGCGCGGGTTTGCTGTGCATCTAAAGCTTGTTGATAGTCCGCCAACTGTCCTCGGATTTGGTCAACTTCCGTTTCTAAAGTTTCAAATTGTAGTTGGCTTTCTTCTAACTGTTCGTTAGCGTTTTCAACCACAATTTTTTGTTCTTCCAGTTTTTCCGTTAATTCGTTTACATCTTCTTGATAGCGTTCAATACGTTCCTGGTGACGTAATGCATTCAATACCAGATTTAAATGATCGGAAGCGCTTTGATGATCTATCTCTAAGGCTTTCTCATTTTCGGTTAATTCGGCGGCTTCACGGCTTAAATCAATTAGACGGTGTTGAGATAAATCCTGCTCCGACTTCGCCGCATACCATTCTTTGCGGAAACTAAGTGCGGTTTCGATATTTCCCTGACGTTCATTGGCATTGCGCATATAATCGGAGGCCACATAATTAGTGGTTTCGGTGATTAAATGCTTGAATAAATCACGATCGGATTGAGTCATTTTAATGGCTTCAAGGGTCATGCGGTTCTCGCGCAACGCCGATTCCATATCCTGGAATGCTTTACGAACGCCTAGGTTTTCAGGCAATAAATAATCACGCAACGATTTGGTAATAGCACTTGAAATACCGCCGTAAAGGGATGCCTCGATTAATTTATAGAATTTGCTGCGATCGGAAGACGAACGCAGACGGCGCGGAATCATACCCAGTTCAAACATCATGGCGTGATAATCGGCAACGGAATGATATTGCTTGAATTGCGCGCCCTGTTCTTCAATGCGGTCTTTTAATTCCGTCAGGCTTAATACGCGCGCCTGACGTTGGGAGACGGTTTCCGTTAAAACTGCGGTCGGATTTTGAGAAATTTCCAAACCTTGAATTGAAAAAGTTTTAATATCGACTTTTTTGTCCCGACCGGCAACCTGCTGCAAACGCACACCGGCTAAGATCCGCTGTTGACGGGAATTTACCGCATCCAACACGGCATAACATACGCCCGGGCGTAATTTGCCGTGCAGACCTTTATCACGGGAACCGCCGCTTGCGCCGGCTTCCGTGGTATTGCGAAAATGCAAAAGAGTGAGATCCGGAATTAATGCCGTCACAAAGCCCGCCATGGTTGTGGATTTACCCGCACCGTTACCGCCCGAAAGGGTTGTGACCAATTCGTCCAAATCGAAAGTACGGGCAAAAAAACCGTTCCAGTTAATCAGAGTTAAAGAACGGAATTTACCGCGTTCAATGCCGGCGGATTGTGTAAGAACCGTTGCCGGAACAATGGTTTCGCTCTTTTCTTCCGGCAGGAATTCACTTTCTAGTTCTAATTCTTCTGACATTATTCTTCTTCTCCTAACCCTTCGTCTAATTCATCTTCAATTTCTTCATCATTTTTGACCGCACTTTTTTCCTGTGATAAAGAATCCGGCGTTGCCGCTTCCCCATCGCGAATCAGACGTAATTGCGCTTCGCGAGGATCATCGCCGCTGCGTACTTCCGCCCCGAAACGGAATACCGATTCGGAAATGGTAAATTTACCACTGTTTTGTTCGCCGACGGTATGAATCATACCAAGACGGCGTAAACGGTTCACCGCAGCCCGCACTTTTTCCGCCAGTTTCTGTTTATCCAGGTCGGAACCTGAAGAACGTTGGTTAACCGTTTTAAGCAATTTACTTTCATCCGCCAGATTGAGCAATTCGTCATACACTTCCTGTACGCTGAAGATACCTTGTTGCGCTAACCGTTCCGGACTTAAGTATAAATAACAAAGCACTTTACCAACCAGCATTTCCAACTCGCTCAGCACGGAGCGGGCGATTAATGTGGTTGCTTTTGGTCTTAAATAGAAGAAACCTTCGGGGGCACGAATAAGTTCTACGTTATAACGACGATAAAACATATCTAATTCGTTTTGAAAATCAGCTAAAAAAGCAAAATTATCTAAATATTCTTGCCCGATATGTCTGCCTGAACGTAATTGGCTGTCCACTGCCGGAAACAACGGGTTTGCAATTGCCGCTGCAAGTTTAGTCGGAATAAGTTCTTGAAGGTTTTCGTTCATATTATTGTTCTCTTTGTCGGGCGGAAGTTATTTTCCGCCTTTCACATTATGTTTTCGGTGAAATATTCGATTTTTACAAAAGTGCGGTCGTTTTTTTCAAATTATTTATACTCATCAATCATATGAGCCTGAACTTCGGCTCCCCGATTGTTTATTTCCTGCCACTGCGGATAAGTACCGGATAAATCCGCGCTTGCCATACCGAGGCGTACCGCCTGATCCACAATAATTCTCGCCACGTCAAAATGACGGGCCAACGGATACCCTTCCAGCTGTTCTTTTAATACGAGGCTTAAGTTGATAGGTTGATTACGTTCACGCTGTGCAATTAGCAGATTTTGCATATAATCGACAATTTGATTATGTAAATCGGAGAGTTGTTCGTATTCTAATTCTTCCGGTAATTCGCCGAGAGCATCTTCATCACGCAAGGCTAATTCTTCATCCCGCAGGTCAATCAAGCGATCCGCCTGCGCAGTCCACAGATACCAAGGCATATCGAAATAATTATGGATAGATTGGCGCAAACGTTGCGAAAATACCCGGTTTTTATCCATATCAATAGCGGTACGGATAAATTTATGTACATGACGATCGTAGCCAATCCATAAGTCGATGGCTTGTTGCCCCCAACTGATAATCCGGTCTAATTTTGCCTGCAGGTCGGTAATCAATTGATCGATAAAATACAGGTCATCACGCCCGATAACACAATCCTGAATACGTAATAATTGTTCCTGCAATTTATCGCCGACGGCATTTAAGGTATCTTGTAATTCCCGCAAATTGCCCGAGGTTTCGTCTAACAGACGCTCACAACTTGCAATCGCGGCCTGCCAATCTTTGGTTAAAAGTTCGGCAATTTCCTCTTTAATGCTCTGCTGATTTTCATCCATAATACGTTGCGATAAATCAATGCTGTCAAAGATTTCCGCTACGGAATATTTCAACGGCGCAAATACGTTGCGGCGCCAATAATATTCGTCTTCCTGTTTGGCGGTACCTTCTTCCGCAAGCTCTGAGGCGCGTTGGATTTCATTGGCGACAATGGCTAACTGCACGGAAAGACGTAAGGCGGAAAATTCCCGTTGACGAATATAATAGTCCGAAACGCCTACGCCTAAAGGCGTTAAGCGGTAAATGGATAAACTCTCCGTGAATTCACTGCTAAAACGGTTTAAAAAGCGCTGTTTAACCAATTCGTTAATCGCATTGTTGGCCCGGGTTGCAATGGTTTCTTTGGATTGTTCAAACTCATTAGACACATGACGGAAAATATCCACAAGATCAGATTCGACCATTTCACCGTCAAAACGTTCGGCGTTGTAAATGGCGATAGCAAGTAAAAAGGCAAGACGTTCTGTCGGTAAGTTCAGGGAAAATTCGCGTTCTTTTGCCCAAGATACCAATTCGGGAATGGTTTGTGATGTTTCAAGCATTAAAGATTTCTCACAATCTATTTTTGAAATATAAAAAATTGTTCAAGATTATAGCCTATTTTGAAGGATCTTTCAGCTTGAAATTGCAACAAAAATTAAGCAACTTAACGGGCTTGCGGCTGTTTTAAATAATTTTTATTGGAAATTTCAAAAGAAAGCCGTACTATACGCGGGCTTTTATGTTTAACCTAAAAAATTAAGATAAATAAATGACCGAATTAGAAACAAAAGAAAATAAAAAACAGATTTATAATTTTAATAAATTACAAAAAAGGTTACGTCGTAACGTAGGTAATGCCATTGCCGATTTCAATATGATTGAAGACGGTGATAAAGTGATGGTTTGTCTTTCCGGCGGTAAAGACAGCTATACGCTGCTGGATATTCTGTTAAATCTTCGTCACAACGCACCGGTTCATTTCGATATTGTGGCGGTAAATCTGGACCAGAAACAACCTGGCTTTCCCGAACATATTTTGCCTGAGTATTTAAGTTCCATCGGTGTGGAATATAAAATTGTCGAAGAAAATACCTATGGCATCGTAAAAGAAAAAATCCCTGAAGGAAAAACAACCTGTTCGCTCTGCTCTCGTTTACGTCGCGGTATTTTATATCGTACGGCAACAGAATTAGGCGCAACTAAAATCGCGCTGGGTCATCATCGTGACGATATGCTTGAAACCTTATTTTTAAATATGTTTTATGGCGGAAAATTAAAATCCATGCCGCCTAAATTAGTCAGTGACGACGGCAAACAGATTGTTATTCGTCCGTTGGCTTACTGTAAAGAAAAAGATATTGAGAAATATGCCGTCGCGAAACAATTCCCGATTATTCCTTGCAATTTATGCGGTTCTCAACCTAATTTACAGCGCCAGGTTATTAAGGAAATGCTGCAAACTTGGGATCGCCGCTATCCGGGACGAATTGAAACCATGTTCAGTGCGATTCAAAATATCACGCCGTCTCATTTATGCGACCCGAATTTATTTGATTTCAAAAATATAAAACGGGGACAGCTACCGAAAGGCGTTGAAGGCGATATTGCTTTTGATAAGGAAGAATTGCCGCAAACACCAATCATTGATGAAGATACGGAAGATTTTGTAAATAACGGGCAATTGATTCGATTTAAAGAAGTGAATTAAGACAAAAAGTGCGGTAAATTTTACCGCACTTTTTTGTATAAAGGATTAAATTCGTCTTGTTTGCCAGTAGGCATTTTTCCAATAAGGGCTATTCATTGAAGAATAAATCACGCCGCCTTTTGTAGATGCATGCAGGAATTTATCATTTTTCACATAAATGCCCACATGATAGCCGTTAGGACCACGCCCGGTTTTAAAGAAAACAAGATCACCGGTTTGAATATCGGACAGACTGATTTTCTGACCATAGCCCGATTGCGCGGCGGTTGTTCTTGGTAGCGCGATATTAAATCTGTCCATAAATGTGGTTTGCACAAATCCCGAACAATCTACTCCGCTTCTACTGACACCACCCAATACATAAGGTGCTCCGGCCCATTCCCGCTGTTGTTCGCTTAGCAGAACTATTGCCATAATCGGGTCGTCGATTCGCCCTTTATAGGTAATTGAGGATATATTAGAGGAACAAGCAGACAAAATAGCCACTGATATTGTTAAACAAAATGTTTTTATCTTAGTTCTCATGGCATTCCCTCAAACAAGACAGGCTATCTACAAAAGTTTGCAGATAGCCGAATATTAAATAACTAATGTAAAAACAACTAATTAGCTTTTAGGTTTAGTTTTTTCAACGCGAGCCCGTAATTTTTGACCCGGTTTGAAAACAACCACCCTGCGGGCCGAAACAGGAACGCTTTCACCTGTTTTTGGATTACGTCCGGGTCTGGATGCTTTCTCGCGTAATTCAAAATTGCCGAAACCTGATAATTTAACATCATTACCTTTTTCTAAAGCAACTCGAATTTCTTCGAAAAAATCCTCTACTAAAGCCTTCGCTTCAGATTTATTTAAACCGTGTTTTTCAATCAGGTTGTCCGCAAGTTCTACTTTAGTTAAAGTCATAAATTTAATCTCTTAAGTAAGCATTAAAACGATCTTTTAACTCAGATAATACAACAGAAATTACCGCATTGATATCGTCTTCTTCAAGAGTTTTTTCAGTATCTTGAATAGTCAGGCTAATAGCCAGGCTTTTATGACCTTCAGGCACGCCTTGACCTTGATAAACATCAAATAAATTCACTTGAGTTAATTTATTTCCAGCCACTTCACGACAAGCGTCAAGAATATCACTTGCCGCAATATTTTCTGCAACCACAAGCGCTAAATCACGCTTGTTAGCCGGGAATTTAGAAATTTCTTTAGCATTTGCTACATTGCGTTCGGCAACTTTATCAACAATTAGTTCACAAGCAAAGGCTTTACCGTTAATTCCGAGTTTTTGTGCCGCCATCGGATGGAGTTGACCAATATAACCGATTTCTTCACCGTCTAAAACAATAGCTGCAAATTGCCCCGGATGGAATGCCGGGAATTCTTTGGCGACAAATTTAATATAAGGACCGGCCTTTGTTAATGATAAAAGATTTTCAATATAACCTTTTAAATCAAAGAAATCGGCGGGTTCGGCTTTGCTCGCCCAATGTTCGCTTAGGCGGGAACCGGTCATAACGGCGGCAAATACCAATTCCTGACGAATACCGAATTCGGCGCTTTCATCCGGGATAAAACGTAAGCCCGTTTCAAACAAACGAACACGGTTTTGTTGACGGTTTTGGTTATAAACTACCGCGCCTAACAAGCCCGTTAATAATGAAACGCGCATTGCCGACATTTCGCTGGAAATCGGGTTAGGCAGAATCCAGGCGGCTTGCTCAGGATGCAAAATCGATTGAAGTTTAGGATCAACAAAACTATAAGTAATAGCCTCGTGGAAATCATTACCGACCAGCGCTAGCTTGATTCTTGATAATTCAAGGTCGGATTCATGGTGTTCGCGCATACTTAAATGCGCTAACGGCGCATTATTCGGAATGCTGTTATAACCATAAATACGAGCGATTTCTTCAATCAAATCTTCTTCGATTTCAATATCGAAACGCCAGCTTGCCGATGTTACCGTCCATACCTCATTTTCATAACTTACCGGCAAACCTAAGCGGTGGAAAATTTCCGTTACGGTTTCCGTTTCAATATGATGACCTAAAAGCGCGTCTAATTTGCTACGGCGTAACTGAACTTTATTCAGTTTAGGCAAATGGGTTTCGCTGACAACTTCACAGATCTCACCGACTTCACCGCCGCAGATTTCCACTAAAAGTGAGGTGGCTCTTTCCATTGCTTTATGTTGCAATTCAAAATCCACTCCCCGTTCAAAACGATGAGAGGAATCCGTATGTAAACCGTATTGACGGGCACGACCTGTAATAGCTAAAGGTGCGAAAAACGCCGCTTCAAGAATTACATCTTTGGTTTGTGCGTTTACACTGCTTGCCTGGCCGCCAAAAATCCCTGCCATAGCGAGCGGACCTGTTTGGTCTGCAATCACCAGCGTGTTCGATTGTAATTTTGCGGTGGTACCGTCTAATAAAACCAGTTCTTCACCGTCCGCAGCAAAACGTACTTGAACCGGTTGCGCTAATTTTGCCGCATCGAAAGCATGCATTGGTTGACCTAATTCAAGTAATACGAAATTAGTAATATCCACAATCGGATCAATTGAACGAATACCGCAGCGCCGCAATTTTTCTTTCATCCAGACCGGCGTTTCGGCATTTACGTTCACATTTTTAACCGAACGTAATAAATAACGCGGGCAAGCTTCAGGCGCCAATACGTTAATTGCCACTTTTTCGTCAGAAGTAACAGGAACCGGATTAATCGCAGGTTCAGTTACCGCTAATTGATTAACGACACCGATTTCACGAGCAACACCGGCAATACTTAAACAATCGGCGCGGTTCGGAGTTAAACTGATTTCAATTTCTTTATCGTCTAATATTAAATATTCGCGGAAATCTTTACCTACAGGCGCATCAGCCGGTAATTCTATAATACCGCTGTGATCTTCCGACATGCCTAGTTCGCGATAAGAACAAAGCATACCTTCGGAAGGTTGACCGCGTAATTTGGTCTTTTTAATTTTAAAATCGCCCGGTAATACGGCGCCTTCAATCGCACAGGCAACTTTTAAACCTTGACGGCAGTTTGGCGCACCGCACACGATATCTAATAAACGTTCGCCGCCTACATTGACTTTGGTCACGCGTAATTTATCCGCATCGGGATGCTGCGCGCATTCGACTACTTCGCCGACTACAACACCATTGAACTCGCCGGCAACAGCTTCAACGCCGTCGACTTCCAAACCAAGCATGGTGATTTGATCGCATAATTGTTCCGTATTAACGGCAGGATTGACCCACTCGCGTACCCATTGTTCACTGAATTTCATTATTATCTCTCACTCTAAATTATTTGAATTGTTTTAAGAAACGTAGGTCGTTTTCGAAGAACGAACGTAAATCCGTGACGTTGTAGCGTAACATGGTTAAACGTTCAACCCCCATACCGGCGGCAAAACCGGAATATTCATTAGGATCGATACCTACGCTACGCAATACGTTAGGGTGCACCATACCGCAACCCAGTACTTCCAGCCATTTTCCGTTTTTGCCCATAATATCCACTTCGGCGGAAGGCTCTGTGAACGGAAAATAAGAAGGACGGAAACGTACTTGCAAATCTTCTTCAAAAAACGCGCGTAAGAAATCGTAAAGTACACCTTTTAACTCGGTAAAGTTTACTTTTTTATCTACATACAGTAATTCGATTTGGTGGAACATCGGCGTATGCGTTTGGTCGTAATCGTTACGATAAACTTTACCAGGAACCATAATACGGATAGGCGGCTGTTTTTTCTCCATGGTGCGGATTTGCACGCCGGAGGTTTGGGTACGAAGTAATAATTCCGGATTGAACCAGAACGTATCGTGATCGGCACGAGCCGGGTGATGTTTCGGAATATTTAACGCATCGAAATTGTAATAATCGCTTTCGATTTCAGGACCGCTCTCTACGCTAAACCCTAATTCAGAGAAAAATTTTGTTACCCGTTCGATAGTTAACGAAACCGGATGCAAACCGCCAAGCTCTACTTTACGCCCCGGTAAGCTCACATCAATACGTTCTTTTTCTAACTGTGCATTTAATGCCGCTTTTTCAAACGCTTCTTTTTTAGCGTTTAAAATATCTAAAACCGCTTGTTTCGCTTCGTTAATTTTAGCACCTACGGCAGGACGTTCTTCCGCCGCAACATTACGTAAACCTTGCATTAATTGGGTAAAATGACCTTTTTTACCAAAGTATTCAACACGAAACGCTTCTAATGCGTCTAACCCTTTATCATGCAATTCGTCCAGAGCTGCACGGGCTTGTTCCGTAATTTCTTTTAGGTTTTGCATACCTGTCCTCTATGTATTTGTCTTATTTGATAAAATGTTTGTTATAATAATACTAACTCATTAAAAAATCACGTTTTATTATGTTTTTGAGCGAAATTTGCAAAAAATTATCACAATCTATTATATAAATTGTTATTGCTTTTAAAGTATTGTTCTAACTAATTTAAAAAATTAATATTTTTGACTGCACTTTTTGTAGATAGAAAATTTTTTAAGGATTAAAAAAAGGTGAGCACAAACTGGCTCACCCATTCTTTTTTTAGTTAACTTTCTATGATTTGGTTATGTCTTTTATCACTGTAGTTGCCGCATTGTTCATCACTGAGTTTACCCCGTTTTGCGCCGCCGCTTTTGATGAATAATATTCGCTACGCCCGATTTCCTGATGATTTTGCGCTTTTAAGATGAAATAAGGTTCGCCATTTTTATTTTCTCTGAATTCAAAATTTTTTTCATCACCACCATTTTTTTGTACGGAGGCAATACCGTTTTCCGCCGCCGCACGGGAGCGATAAAGTTCGCTTGTCAAGATAACTTGGCTATTAGCAGCTTTTAAATTGAACATAAATTGTCCGTCTTTCGCTAATTTGAGTTCATACCAACCTAATGCCATTTTCTATCTCCTTTAATAAATAGATTGACCATAATTATTTGAATTGAGAATAAATTCTCATTATCAAGCATAGTAATATTCATGAATAAACACAATCTATTTTTTAACCAATTTGTTTAAATAATATCTACGCAAACGTTAATTTTGTGATATAGATCACAAAATTAACACGGGGATGATGTTTTTAAAAATTATTTAATTTATAAAGACTTCCCCTTAGGTTTCTATATTTAAAAGTTATTTAGATAATTAATTTTTATTGAGGTTATAGACTTTATGATAATGCATTTTGCCTGCCCGGATACAAAAAGATTTTTTAACGGAGAAAGATTCGTTCGCTTTATTTCTTGCGAAAGATTAGCCATTCGGAAATTACAGCAGCTTAATGCTGCAACTTCTTTGGAGTTTCTAACCAAATTGCCTAATAACAAGCTGGAAACCACTCTGTACAATCATGTTTCCTATTACAATCTGAAAATCAATGAACAATGGAGTTTATTATTTTTATGGGATCATAATAGCCCGACAGATGTGAAATTAGTGGATATGAAAGAGGTTTAGTATGAGTAATAGCAATTGTACCTGTTTTCATTTAGTTCATCCCGGTGAAATTCTTTACGAAGAATGGCTGAAACCATTAGGCATTACACAATTTGAATTAGCCCAGGGAATTTTGCTTTCTCCTCGCAAAATCAGTGAAATTGCAACGGGCAAACGTCCGATTACTGCGGATGTCGCTGTGCGATTAGCGCTATTTTTCGGTACGGATGCGGAAAGCTGGCTGAATTTGCAAAGCCATTATGATATTAAGAAAAGCGAAGAAGAAATTAAAACCGACATCGAATCCATTTTGGATTCGTCCATAGACGGCTATTTAAATATATAAAAGATTTTTTCAATGTTTAAAATAACGAAAGGCAGGTTCACATCCCGCCTTTAATTATTTTTAAATAAGATGACAAATAAAAAGAGTGTTTAGCGAATTATTCTAAAATAGGAATAATTTTAGTTGCGTGTGAGCCTTTTTCACCATGTACAACTTCAAAATTCACTTTTTGTCCGGCTTTTAATGAACGGTAACCATCCATTTCGATGACTGAATAGTGTGCAAAAATATCCGCATCACTTCCTTCCGCATTAATGAATCCAAATCCCTTAGCATTATTGAACCATTTTACAACACCAACTTCCATAGAATTACCCCTATCGGCTAGTCCTTACAGACAACTTACTACATATAATAAGACTTGTGCCTTATTTCCTAAACGCTCTTTATGTTAATAAATCCCGCTTATTTATCAATAAGCAATATTTGAAAATTTAACGGAGATCACAAAAATTTTGTAAAGAAGATAAATTTTTATTTTAGTTAAGTAAAAAAGTTCATTTATACATAAAAAAGTGCGGTAGAAATTTTGAGAAATTCTACCGCACTTTTACACCATTACTGATTATTTTTTACGTTCAATCCAATTGCCGTCAATATAGTCAACAATCCATTTGGTTTTCTTACCGTTTTTTTCAGAAGTGACGTATTGATGTTTTTCTTTACGACTAAAACTGATAATCGCCGGGTTGCCTTCAGGATCCTGCTGCGGCGCATCCGCCAAATATTGTAATTTTTCCGGCAAACGTTCGCGATATTGAGCCAGCTCGGCCACTTTTGCCGGGCGGCTTTCGCGAACCCGTGGGAAATTATGCGCCGACATAAAGACTCCAACGGCGCTGTTTCTTAATACAAAATAAGCATCGGCTTTTTCACATTTTAATTCAGGGAACGCAATCGGCTCTTCTTTTGGCGGCGCTACCTCGCCGTTAGCCAGAATTCGGCGCGTATTATCGCAAGCGGTACAAGCCATATATTTGCCGAAACGACCTAATTTTAAGTGCATATCCGAGCCGCACTTATCACATTCCACAATCGGTCCGTCGTAGCCTTTGATTTTGAAAGTACCTTGTTCAATGAGATAACCCTCACAGTTCGGGTTATTCCCGCAAATATGAATTTTACGATGCGGATCAATAATATAACTGTCCATTGCGGTATCGCATTTCGGACAGCGTTTGCGTTCCATCAAGGCTTTAGTTTCTGAAGCATCATCCAATACGTTTAATAATTCCGCTTCGGGAATCAAATTAATGGTCGTCTTACAACGATCTTTCGGCGCTAAAGCGTAACCGGAACAACCGAGGAACACACCGGTACTTGCTGTGCGGATTGCCATAGGGCGACCACAGGTCGGACATTGAATATCCGTTAGTACTAAGCTGTTCGGCTTCATGCCGCCTTCCAATTCATCTAGTTCCGCGGTGGTTAATTGACCGGAAAAATCTTTAAAAAATTGGTTTAATTCCGTTTTCCAGTCTTTTTTACCAGTGGCAATTTGATCCAGCATATCTTCCATGCTTGCGGTAAAATCATAGCTCATAAGATGGGCAAAAGACTGATTTAAACGATCTGTAACAATTTCACCCATTTTTTCCGCATAGAAACGGCGGTTTTCCGTTCTCACATAACCGCGTTCCTGAATGGTTGAAATAATTGCCGCATAGGTTGAAGGGCGCCCGATTCCACGTTTTTCCAGTTCTTTTACTAATGCCGCTTCGGTAAAACGTGCAGGCGGTTTGGTAAAATGCTGGCTTGGCTGAATTTCATCTAATGCCAATTTATTATGTACATTCAATGCCGGCAATTCTTGATCTTCCGCAGATTTGCCAAGCTGCGGCAATACTTTTGTCCAACCGTCGAAACGTAGGATTCTGCCTTTAGTTTTTAGCTCGTAATCCCCCGCTTTTACCGTCAATGTGGTGCTGTCGTATTGTGCCGCCGGCATTTGACAAGCGACAAACTGGCGCCAAATTAAATCATATAAACGGACAGCGTCTTTTTCCATGCCCTGCAAATCATTCATGGAAATATTGACATCCGACGGGCGGATAGCTTCGTGGGCTTCCTGGGCATTTTCTTTGCTTGAGTAAAAATTCGGTTTTTCAGGTAAATATTTTTCGCCGAAATTGCGTTCAATATAACTTCGAGCCATATTTAACGCATCCCGGCTCAGGTTTGTCGAATCGGTACGCATGTAGGTAATGTAGCCGGCTTCATACAAACGCTGTGCCAACATCATGGTTTTTTTTACGCTGAAATTTAATCTCGTGCTGGCGGTTTGTTGCAAAGTTGAGGTAATAAAAGGCGCTCGCGGTCTTGAAGTTGTCGGTTTTGTTTCAAGCGCAGAGACGAAGTAATCGGATTTTGCTAAAAAATCTACCGCACTTTGCGCCTCGGTTTCATTTTTAGGATCAAATCTTTTCCCTTTATATTCCGCTACATCAAGAGTAATTTTTTGATTGTCCGCAGTTTTTGTGACAACGGCGACTTCCCAATATTCCTGTGGTTGAAAAGCTTTAATTTCGCGTTCACGTTCTACCACTAATTTTACCGCAACAGACTGAACGCGGCCGGCGGATAACCCACGGGCGACTTTTTTCCATAATAGCGGCGACACCATAAAGCCCACAACGCGGTCTAAAAAACGGCGTGTCTGCTGGGCGTTTACGCGGTCTAAATTCAAATGTTCCGGCTTTTCAAATGCCTGTTTAATGGCATTTTTAGTGATTTCGTTAAAAACCACCCGGCTGAAACGATTGTCATCACCGCCAATTACTTCTCGCAAATGCCACGCGATCGCTTCCCCTTCTCTATCCAAGTCGGTTGCGAGATAAATATGGTCGGCTTTTTTGGCTAGAGATTTGAGCTCGGCAACCACTTTTTCTTTGCCCGGCAAAATCTGATAATTTGCTTTCCAGCCGTGATAAGGGTCGATGCCCATCCGTTTAACAAGCGCATTTTTTTCTTTTTCCGTTTTTAGCGCCTGTTTTTCTTCTGCAGTTAATCCTTTGGTAGAGACCGGCTTGGCTTTTTCTCCTGTTGATGCGCCCGCAGTCGGTAAATCGCGTATATGTCCCACACTTGATTTCACTACATAATCACTACCTAAATATTTATTAATGGTTTTCGCTTTAGCCGGCGACTCCACAATAACCAAGGATTTGCTCATTTTTTATTACCTGAATTGTTGTTTTTATATAAAATTCTATTGGAACTTGTGCACATTTTAAATTGTACGAATTGTACGGCATGTTACCGAAATGCGCATAAGCTTTAAATTAACACTTATATTTGAAATAATCACAACTTTTAGAAAAAATTATCAAGAAAGGTTGTTTGTGAACGGTTTATACTATCATAAACTAATGACTTTGTTGCGGGCATTTCAAATCTCGCCGCTATATTGCCCAACGAACTATTAATTGGTCAACAACTTTTTTAAAAAAGGTGAAATAAATGGATAAACTCAATGCAATTTCGGTTTTTTGTCGTATTATCGAAAGCCAAAGCTTTACTCAAGCCGCTGCGCTGGAAAATATTTCCGTGGCGATGGCAAGTAAATTAGTTGCCCAATTAGAAGAACATCTGAAAACTCGTTTGTTGCAACGTACCACCCGTAAAATCGTGCCTACGGAGGCCGGATTGGTTTATTATCAGCGTTGCCAGCCTATTTTATTAGAGCTTAAAGAAGCGGATTCAAGTATTAGTGATCTTTCTACCTCATTACAAGGCAATTTGGTGGTATCCGTCCCGATGGATTTCGGCTTGAAATTTATTACGCCTACCCTCCCCGCCTTTATTAGTGCAAATCCTAATTTACACGTCGAAATGGAATTTAGCGATCGTCGCGTGGATTTAATGGCGGAAGGCTATGATTTAGCACTACGTATCGGTTCCCTGCAAGACAGTACCTTAGTTGCAAAAAAACTTGCCACTACCAGTATGCACTTTGCGGCATCCGCGGAATATTTACGTCGCTACGGTACCCCAAGAAAACCTGAGGACTTGCAATATCATCAGTGCCTGCTTTATAAAGCTATCGGTAATCAGATTTATTGGGAATTTGCCAACAAAGGGAAAATCCAACGGGTGAAAATGCGTTCAAAAATGGTGTGCAATAACGGATTGACCTTAGTACAGTTAGCCAAAGCGGATTTAGGCATTATTAATTCGCCCCGTTTTTTAGTGGAAGAAGAATTGGCTTCCGGTGAATTGATCGAAGTGTTGCCCGAATTCAAACAACAATTGCTCGATATTCATGCGGTTTATCCGCATCGCCGTCATCTGGCGGCCAAGGTGAAAGCTTTTGTAGAATTTTTAAGCGGGCTGAATTTAGGTAGCGAAACTTAATGCGTCAAATTTTTTTGATGTTAACACATTGATTGTTAAATATTTTCAATCAATAAGCGGCCTAAACCGCTTTGTCTTTTTACCTGTTTTCTGACCGCACTTTTCCAGATATTATCCGTAGCAAACAAAGTGAATCGCTGTTTTGCGCGAGTCACCGCGGTATAAACAAGCTCTCTGGATAAGACCGGTACGTTTTCCGTCGGCAATACTAAAAATGCGTGATTGAATTCCGACCCCTGAGATTTATGCACCGTCATTACAAATGCGGTTTCATGGCTCGGTATCCGGCTTGGCGAAATGCGACGATAATGATTTTCGCCTAATTCAAACCAAACTTTCCCCTGAATAAACAACCCGATATCGCCATTGCAAAGCCCTACGTTGGCATCATTTTGAATGATCATCACCGGTTTCCCCTGATACCAATCCCTACTGTTTTTAAATTGAATTAAATTTTGTCGGCGCAAACCTTCCGCAATAGACAGATTCAGCTTTTCAACGCCTAATTCACCAAGCCGAAGTGCGGATAAAAAACGCACTTTTTTGAAACCGGCAAAGATTTTTTCGATATCCTGCTCCGTTAATTCGCTTTTTGCTGATCGGGTTTCAATTTCCAGTAGATAATCCCGATATTCCCGTACCGCACGTTCAACGACTAGGTTAACGCAATAAGCTAAATACTCGGCGGAGGATTCGGGCTGAATGCCGTTAGCAAAATAACGGTTAAAATCAACATATTCAATATCTTCTAATTGGGAAAACAACTGCAAACTGCGGTCAATTTCTGCGGAATTCATTGCTTTTGCCAAATGTCCGATTGCAGATTTTTCATCAAAACGCCGACTTTCCGTCAAGTGAGATAAATAATCCCGGATTTCATCGCCTTGAACCGAGTTGAACGCCAAATGCGAATCCGTTACCCGGTTTAAATAATCGATAAAGGAAGCACTGTAACCCTGTTCTAAAAACTGCCCTAACTCGCCTAAAATCGCTCCGGCCTCCACTGACGCCAGTTGGTCTTTATCACCTAATAAAATCAGTCGCGCATGACTTGGCAAGGCTTGCAGTAAGTTTGACATCAATGCTAAATCTATCATTGAGGCCTCGTCTATTACCAGTACATCTAACGGCAAAGGATTTTGAGCATTGAATTTAAAGCTCCGTCCGCCAAGTAAACGATGAATTGTCATTGCCTCAGTTGGAATGCAATGCTTTAATTTTGCAGACAACGTCATTTGCTGTAGGGCGTTTTCAATACTTTCCGTTAAACGTGCGGCGGCTTTTCCGGTGGGTGCGGCTAATTTTATCTGTAATTTGCCTTGATGTAGTTGTTGCAGAGCAACCAATAATCTCGCCACCGTATAGGTTTTTCCGGTTCCCGGTCCGCCCGAAATCAGGCAAAATTGTTGACGGAGTGCGGTTGCAATAGCAATCTTTTGCCCTTGGTTTAAGCCGGTATTTTCACCGATTAGGTGATGGATTATTTTCGTATCCGGTTGTTCTGCCAAAACTTTACTATTTTTGACCGCACTTTTCAGGTAACTAGCTACCAAATATTCATCCTGCCAAACACGATAAAAATATAACGCATTGAATTGAAAAACGAAGGGTGCAATTTTCGTTTTCGGTTCTGTTGTAAAGGCGATATGGGATTTTAATATTTGCTGCCATTGAGCTACAGGTAAATATCCGATTTTTTCATCAATTTGTTGTAAATAATCCTGCTCTAAAGCGCGATAAGCCAGCCCGAATAAATTCGATTTAATCTGTTCTTCAAGGAATAAACAAGTATTTCCTTGCTGATGACTGTAATTACAAAGTGCGGCAAGTAAAGCCGTTAAATTATTTTTTGTCCTTGAACTTTTATCCGTTCCTTCTTCGCATTTTTCCGCAATCATTTTGGCAAAATGATAATCCCCTGCGGTGATCACATTTTCCTGTTGTAATTTTGCTAAAATTTCTAACATAACATTACCGACTAAAATAAATTATCCAACCCTTCGATTAGTTCCTGCGCAGGTTTTGCGGAATAAATGCCGTAATCCGGATTACGCCCGTTCATACCCCGTAAAAAACAATAAATTACGCCGCCGAAATGGCTGTCATAATCGTAATCCGCCACACGTTGTTTTAAATAGCGGTGAATTGCTAAGGTGTAAAGCAAATATTGCAAATCATAATGATGATTTTTCATTACGTCGGTTAATTGCGACCGCGCATAAAACGCCATGTCTTTTCCTAAGAAATTTGATTTGTAATCCAGCACATAATATTTGCTTTCATGACGAAAAACCAAATCGATAAATCCTCTCAACATGCCTTGGATTTCATCAAATAAATAAGGCTCTCGTTTGATTGTATGGTATTTTTGCAGCAACCGATTGAAAGAATGCAACTTAAACCGTCCTTCCAGTTTTAAATAGAATTGCATTTCTTTTATGCAGTCTTTTTTATCTAATTGAGCCAGATTTAAAGGCTCCCCATTAAATAGCGGCGTGGTAAGAATTGCTTCAATCCATTGAATTAAAGGCTGTTTCCATTCTTCGCTTAATTGTATGGTTTGGCATAAATTTTTTACATATTCGTCACTAATTGGTTGATTAAATTCATTTTTTTCAAAAAAACGGTGCAATGCCGTCCCCACATTAATACCATGGGGAAAATCAAAAGGCGAATAACCTTGCCGATATCCCGTTACAATGTCACTAAAATTATTTTCGTCCTCGTTTATTTTAGGTAAAAAAGTTAAATCAATATCTTTGGCTTCATCTAAAATTAGAGAAAAATTGACCGCACTTTCTGTCGTTACAATAGGATTAAAGGCTTCATGTCTGCCTTTTTGACTGTTCCATTCGTGCATTTGAGTTAAAGAGGTAAAACTGCTTATAGTCCAGTCCCGCTCAATTTTTCCGTGGAATTCTTGGGCTACATATTGGGCATGATTATCTTTTTGCTGATAACCCCCTCCTTGGATTTCATCCGTTTGATAATAATGTATATTTGCCGGCGAAATACGTTGTGCAAAGTCGTCTAAAAGGGGCTTGGTTTGGTATTCGTCGGTTAATTTAGCTTGTATGCCGATTTTTCCGCGAGTCAGAGCATAAAGCAAAGCGTTCCAGTTTTTAGTAAAGTTATCAGGCAACGCCATCGCTAAATGATATTTTGCTCTAGTCAGCGCCACATAAAGTAAGCGCATTTCTTCCGCCAAACGTTCTTTTATCACTTCGTCATTATGGCAGGCATCCATATCCCATTGCACAGCCTGCGCTTGCGCATTGTAATAAGTGGAGATATGTTGCGGGTTCACTTTAGCTTTAGCACTGATAAACGGTAGCCAAACCAGGTTATATTCCAACCCTTTGGATTTATGAATAGTGACGATTTTGACTAATTGCTGTTCGCTCTCCAAACGAATGATATTTTCGTCTTGAGTATTTTCGCCGCGAATTTGACGTTCAAACCAACGCAACAGCGCCGCATCACTTTCATTAAGCGTTGTAGCTTCCTGCAATAATTCCGCTAAATGGAATAAATCAGTCACCCGGCGTTCGCCGTTTGGCATATTAATCAGTTTTTGCGGAATCTGTTCGGCTAAAAAAAGTTGATGCAGCATAGCAAGTACACCTTGTTGCCGCCAGCTGCGTTGATAGCCGACAAAGCGATCAATCCACTTTTCCCAATCCGTTTCATGTTGTTTAATATGTTGAATGTCCGCGCCGGTTAGGCAAAAAATAGCGGTAGCTATGGCATTTACTATATTACGTTCGCTAAAAGGGTTTAAACAGGCTTGCAAGATCAGCAATAATTCTTTTGCTTCATTACAATCAAACACATTGCTTTTATCCGATAAATAAACGGATGAAATCTGCCGTGCCTGCAATGCATTTTTAATTAATTCGGCTTCTTTTGCGTTACGTACCAGAACGGCGATATCTTTCGGTTCTAGCGGTAAAAATTTTTCCGCGGTTTGAATACCGGCACATTCCCGCAGGGCAAGTTGTAACCATTGAGAAATGCAATTAGCGCAAGTTTCCGCCAGTTGTTCATCGCTCGGTTCTTCACCTAGATAAACGCCAAGCGGTGCTTCTTGTTGCTCGTTTAATATAAAACGCCCTTGAGCTTTTCCTGGTTCGACGGAAGAAAACTCAATATTTTCGTATAAAAAAGGTTGTGCTGAAGAAAAATTAAAAAGTTGATTCACCGCATGAATTAAATTACCTTCAGAACGATAATTTTTACCCAAGGTAAAATGGTATTTTGCCTGTTGTGCAGCTTTTAAATAAGTAAAAATATCCGCGCCGCGAAATTGATAAATAGCCTGTTTCGGGTCACCAATCATAATAAAGCCGGTTTCGGCTTGCGCTGATTCGATATAAATTTTAGAAAAAATTTGGTATTGCTGTGCATCCGTATCCTGAAACTCATCAATCATGGCAAAAGGATATTGATAACGAATCAGCTTAACCAATTCATTTCCATGTTCCGGAGAAACGACGGCTTCTTTCAGTAAACGCAATAAATCGTCAAAACTTTTCTCTTGGTGCGAAGCCTTATACCGATCTAATTTATCACGCATCCACTGAATATAGTGATACAAAATGACTTTGACGTATAATTCCGTGGATTGTGCCCGTTCTACCGCACTATCCGCCTGTTTAAAAACGGCGTGATTGACAGGTTCGTTTTTAGTGAGATAAGAATCAACGGCGGATTGAGAAAAATACTTGCTTAAAGGTTCGGGGATAGAAAAATCCGTTTCATCCTGTGCCCATTGGCGGATTTTTTCATACCTGCCGGGCAAATGATTCGCTTTGTAAGAAGCGCCTTTAATTAATTTTTGCGTTTTCGCTTTTTCGATTAACCGCTGAATTTCATTTTCGGACTCTATCCATGCTGTTTTCAATTGATTGATTTCATTGATGTTTTTTTCAATATATTGAGAGAGAAAGCGGTTAAACTCAAGCTGTAATAAGTGAGGTTCGTTGAGTTCGACGTTTAAATTTTCACTGGTGACGAATTTTCTGATTTTTTGCAGCACATCCGTTGGTGATTTCAGATTCCGGTGAATAAAATTTGTGAGACTAAAGGATAAGTTGTAAAAATGTTCCCTCCATAATTCATTGCTGAAACGGGTTAATAATTCGGTTTCATCTTTTACTAACTGCAAATTAAAATGAATGCCCGAATTAAAGGCATATTGTACTAACATTCGGCGGCAAAAACCGTGAATGGTGTAAATTGCGGCGAGATCCATATTTTGCTCGGCAATTTTCAGTCGTTGAATGGCAACGGGTAATTCTAAGCTATCAACTAAATCCGCTAAAATCTCATTTTCCGTCCCGTAAAAAACCTGCTTATTTTTATTTTCAGCATATTGCGTTAATTGTTTTTTTGCTAAATGAATGCGGTGACGAATTCGTTCCCGTAGCTCTTGAGTTGCGGCTTCCGTAAAGGTGACCACTAAGATTTGTTCCACTTCTAAAGGCTTAAAAAAGCAGTTTTCACCGGCTTGCAGTAATAAACGCAAATACAAGGAAGCCATGGTAAAGGTTTTCCCCGTACCTGCGGAAGCTTCAATTAACAGGGTTGAATTCAAGGGCGTTGAAATCGGATCAAGTGCGGTAAGTTTTTGCATTTTTTCAAGTCATTAAAAATCGGAAAAATAAGCTCGTCCCTTCGGGTTGCGCCTAAAATAGCCAAATAGCCATATGCGTCGTTGTAAATTTTGTTAATAGGGTTTGTGCTATTCACAGTATTTTACGGCTGGCCGGCGGCTATTTTAGGCGACAACGCAACCGGTTATAAAAGATAAACCGACTCTAATATCATTCTAATATTTTTATCAAGACATCCACAAGCCCTAAAGTGCGGTCTATTTTAGCGAAAAAAACGTGAGAAAAACAAAAGGTGAGCCGTTAAACTCACCTCAATATGGTTAATAACCTTGCCGGTAAATGGATTCCAGTAATTTAACGGCTAAAAACGCCTGGGAAAAACGCTGATTATCCGCAACCAGCCAGTATTGAATACCGCCTTCAACGGATTCTAACGCGCTGATTTGTAAATGTACTTCATCTTCGTGATTTTCCGCTTCACCGTTTAGTACCGGCGTCATCACTTTATCCTGATGATAACGAATAAAATCATTCGTACTCCATTCGGCTAAGATCGAGTCTTGTTCCGGTTCAAATTCAGCTTTTACCGTAACCATTTGGGCGAGCCCGTAAAATACAGGTACATGGATTTGGTGGAACACCACATTCTCTAATTGCGGAAAGACGCGCTGTAATTGAGCGTTTAAATTCAACGATTTGGCAGGAAATACGTCGAATGCAAAACGCATTTCTTCTTCATCCGGCGGAATGCCGTTTAATAATTTAGCCGTTTGTCCTACTAATTTATGTACGCCGTCGGCATCATAATAAGATGCGGGCAATAACGAGCTGACCACGATTTGCGCATTGGATGCGTTATTCAATAAGGAACGAACGGACAAAGCAAACTGAGTAACCTGAGCATCGGGTAAGGATACAATATTACGTTGGCGTAAATCTCTTAATTGCTCTTCGTTCACACCGGGGATGACCACCGGTACATCCGCCAATGCCGAACAAACGCCGTTCATTTCAATAGTCAGGCAACCGGCTTCCGATGCTTTTGCCAATAACGGAATATGCGCTAAATCACCCGCAAAGAACAAGTAGTTAAAATCGGACCATTCCACTTCATCAACGGGTAATTGAGCTACGGCTTTACCGTTAAAACGAATTCCCTGTTCTTCTGAAAAAGGATAAATTTCTACAATCGAAAGTTTTTCCACTTCCAATAAACTTTCTTCTAAATAGCTTGCAATTTTTTCACATAAATCGAAATTTGCCGCTATTGCAATATTTAAGCTTGTACTCATTATTCTCTCCGCTATAAAAAGGCGTTCTATTCTACAGATTTTTAGCTGTAAAAGAAAATATGGCGGTAGAAAATCGTGAAAAAGTAAAAATAAAATTGCCAAAAACTCAACCGCACTTTTATTGAAAAACGATAAAAATCAGAGACTATTATGACGATAATCGTTAGCTTGTTGCAGCAGTTGACGGCTTTCTTTCATAAATTGTTCCGAATAATCGCCGAACCATTCTCTCACTTTGTTAAAGGTTTTAATAAAGCCTTCTCTATCACCGTTTTCAAAGAATTTTAAGCTGTCTTCATAGCTTTGTTTTAAACTTTCGATTACTTCCAGGTTTTCCGGCTTATCCATAATAATATCGGCATATAAACTACCGTCTTGCGCAAATAAACGCCCGATCATCGCAAGTTCCAGACGATAAATCGGTGAAGATAAGGCTAATAAATTAGCTAATTTCACCGGTTGTCTTGAAAGATGTAAACCGTTGGCAAAGGTGGCAAAATGACGTAATGCTTGAATATAGGTCATGCTGTGATCATGCTCGGCGGCATCCGCCTGATAAATTCGCGCGCCCCACATTTGAATTTGTTCCAACAGCCATTGATAACGCTCCGGATAACGCCCGTCGCAACGTACAACCACCTGTTTTGCCATGCTCGCGATATCGGGCCCAAACATCGGATGCAAGCCTACGACCGCGCCTTGATGAATTTCCAGCATTTTTTCCAACGGGCGGCGTTTTACGGAGGTTAGATCCGTTAATAACATATCTTCCGTTAAATAAGGTTTTAAGCGTTCAATGGTTTCCAAGGTTTTTACGATAGGCACACAAACGATTACCGCATTTGCACCGGCCAAAATAGCCTTTGCGTTGTCCCAATCTTTGCTTCCCAACGCTTCCACAAAGTAGCCTGAAGCCGTCAGAAAACGCCCGAATAAGCCGCCTAATTTGCCTTTACCGCCTACAATAACAATTTTTTTAATCGCCGGATTAACGGTTTTAAAACCGTGTTCATGTTCGTTAGCGTAAGACTCCCGCATAACACGACGTAACACATCTTCAATTAAATCCGCAGGTATGCCCATTTTTTCCGCTTCTGAACGCCGAGCCGCCAGCATATCCGCTTCGCGTTCCGGTACATAAATCGGCAAACCTTGTTGATGTTTAATTTCTCCGACCTTTTTGACTAACGCTAAACGTTTGGCAAAAACTTCTAACAACTCTCGATCCAATTGATCGATTTCGGCTCTGATTTCTTTGAGTGCTTCCACGGAAATATCCTTTAATGTCGGCGGTAATTAAGCAAAATTTTCAAAAAATTAACCGCACTTTTTATAAAAAGAAATCCCGGGCTTAACGCCCAGGCTGTAGCAATATTATAGAGGAATTTAAGCATTACTCCGCTCTATTTTTCAATGCGGCGGCAATTTTACGTAATAAATTATCCGTTGTTTCCCAATCAATACAGGCATCGGTAATGGAAACACCGTATTTCATCTCGGAAACCTTTTGTTCCGAGCTTTGGTTACCCGCATTGATGTTGCTTTCAATCATTAAACCGATAATGGATTTATTCCCCGCCACAATTTGATTTACCGCATCTTTCGCAACTGAAGGCTGGCGTTTATAATCTTTATTTGAATTACCGTGGCTGCAATCGATCATAATCGCCGTTTCCAGACCTGCTTTGGCTAATTCTTCTTCGCATTGGTTGACAAATTCCTGTTGGTAATTCGGTTTTTTGCCGCCGCGCAGGATAACATGACCGTCAGGATTGCCCTCCGTATGTAATAAATTGACCTGTCCTTGCTGGTTAATACCGATAAAACTGTGCCCCATTGAGGCGGCTTTCATGGCATTAATGGCGGTAGCCAGACTACCGTCGGTGCCGTTTTTAAAGCCGACTGCCATAGATAATCCGGAAGCCAGTTCACGGTGAGTTTGCGATTCGGTAGTACGCGCGCCGATAGCCGACCAACTGAATAAATCGGCGAGATATTGCGGCGTCATCGGATCCAACGCTTCCGTTGCCAACGGCAAGCCCATTTCAGCTAAATCCAGCAATAATTTACGACCGATATGCAGCCCTTCTTCCACATTAAATGTGCCGTCGATACGCGGGTCATTAATGAGCCCTTTCCAGCCTACCGTGGTACGCGGTTTTTCAAAATAAACCCGCATAACGATATAGAGCTGATCCTTTAATTCATCTGAAAGCGCTTTCAGACGTTTGGCATAATCGATTGCCGCTTTGGTGTCATGTACGGAACAAGGCCCAATGACCACCAGTAAGCGATTGTCTTTTTTGTGTACTATATCGGCAATTTCACGGCGATGTGTTTCAATTTGTGTACGCAGTGCGATTGGGAGCGGGAGCTTTTGTTTTAATTCGGCAGGTGTAATTAATACTTTTTCATCAATGATATGAACATTATGGATACTATCTTTCATTTTGCTTTCCTGATTGGTAATTAAATTATGTAAATTTATATGTACATTAAGTGTAATAAATACATTACATTATAAAAAATAATAATTCAACCATAAGATGTAAATTTTAATATTTTTCCGTTAAAAACTGTGATAAATCATATTTTTACTAAATGCCGCTTTTGTTTTACACATTTTAGGTTAGTATGAAAACTCTATAAATAAACCAAAGGTGGTAATTATGACACATAAAATTGCGGTAATTCCCGGCGACGGGATCGGTATTGAAGTAATCAATGAAGGAGTTAAAGTTTTAAATTGCGTTTCTCAATTAGATCCTAAAATTCAATTTGAATTTACCCATTTCCCTTGGGGTTGTGAATTTTACAGCAAAACAGGGAAGATGATGGATGACGACGGAATCGAACGGTTAAGTAAGTTTGACGGCATTTTTCTTGGCGCGGTAGGTTACCCCGGCGTACCCGACCATATATCGTTGTGGGGATTATTACTGCGCATTCGTAAAAGCTTTGATCAATATGTGAATGTGCGACCGGTGAAATTACTAAAAGGTGCGCCTTGTCCGTTGAAAGAAAAATCGCCCAAAGATATTAATATGATTTTTATTCGGGAAAACAGCGAGGGCGAATACGCGGGATCAGGCAGCTGGCTTTATAGAGACAAACCTAATGAGGTAGTAATTCAGGACGGCGTATTTTCCCGTGTTGGTTGCGAGCGCATCATTCGCTATGCTTTCGAACTTGCCCGAACGGAGAAAAAATCTTTAACCAGTATCAGCAAAGGCAATGCGCTTAATTATTCCATGGTTTTTTGGGATCAGATTTTCCAACAACTTAGCCAAGAATATCCGGATGTTGAAACCCACAGCTATTTGGTGGATGCCGCGGCAATGCTGATGATAACCAAACCAGAGCGTTTTGAAATTGTAGTTACCAGCAATTTATTCGGTGACATTTTAACCGACTTGGGAGCGGCAATTGCCGGCGGTATGGGGCTTGCCGCCGGGGCGAATTTGAACCCGGAAGGAAATTTTCCTTCTATGTTTGAACCTATTCACGGCTCCGCACCGGATATAGCCGGTAAACAACTTGCCAACCCGTTGGCGACAGTTTGGTCTGCCAGTCAATTATTAGAATTTTTCGGTTATAAAGAATGGGCGGCACGTTTAATCGACGCTATTGAATATTTGCTGGTTGAGCAAAAAACCTTAACGCCGGATTTAGGCGGTACGGCAAAAACCGCCGATGTGGGCGATGCGGTAGTTGCGTATCTGCAAAAACATTTCGCTTAGACAAAAGACATCGCAAAAAAGTGCGGTGAAATTTCAGGAATTTTCACCGCACTTTTATCAGACTCAGAAAATTATTTCACTTCACTGCAATTTAAACAATATAAATATTGCCCTTTCGGATCATTAAACTGTGTCAGAATGCCTAATTGTTTTTGTAGTTGTTTCACCTCTTTTGGCAAACCCATTGTTTTCAGCACCGCATTTTGGATGACATTTTGGCTGCTTTGTGTAATATTTTTCATCAAACCGCCTAATAATCCGGTATTTTCATCGGTAATCCATTCAACGCTAAAGGTATCGGTTTTTTCACTCTCAGCTAATTTGCCGTTTGCCAATTCCTGCGCTTTTCTGACCGCCGTATCAAAATCACCCAATTCGTCAACCAATTTCATTTTATAGGCATCTTCACCTAACCATACACGACCTTGCGCCACGTTATCCACTTGCTGTTTGGTCAGACTGCGCCCCTTGCTCACTACCGATAAAAACCGCTCATAACCATGTTCGATTTGCAGTTGAAGGGAATCTTTTAATTCCGCTGTTAACGGGCTAAATCCGGAAGGCGACACTAACGCCGAAGTGGTAACGCCGTCCGCCGAAATCCCCGCTTTTTTAATGGTATTTTCTAAAGTCGGTAATACGGCAAAAATACCGATAGAACCCGTTAAGGTGTTTTTATCCGCTACAATATAATCCGCCGTACTGGAAATCCAATAACCGCCCGATGCCGCCATAGCCCCCATAGACACCACAACCGGCTTACCTGCAGTTTGCAAATTTTCCGCTTCCTGACGAATCACTTCCGAGGCAAAAGCACTACCGCCCGGGCTGTTCACCCGCAACACGACGGCTTTTACATTTTTGTCCTTATAGGCTTCACGTAATAATTGTGCGATTGAATCACCGCCCACACCTTGTTCATTGGTCTCACCGTCAACAATGGTTCCTTCTATATTTATTACGGCAATTTTATTTTTTGCCTGTACAAAATCCGAACTATCACCTTTCAAGCGATCCGGTAAAGCGGCAAGATAAGTATCAAAATCTACCATTTTAGGCTCATTTTGTTCATTTTCACCAAAAAGTGCGGTCAGATTTTGCGATAATTTTAATCGGCTTGCCACTTGAGTCACAAATTTATGTTTTTGCGCATAAGCGGTGATGTCCCCGTTTAAGGCTTTTAACTCATCCACATAAACGCCTGCCTCCGGCAATACACTGTTTTTGGCAATATTTCTGTTTTCGGCAATACGTTCCTGATAATTCGACCACATGGTTCCTAACCATTGCTCTGTATTAGCTTTTGCTTCCGGTGACATATCGTCGCGCAGTAAAGGTTCCACCGCCGATTTATATGTGCCGACACGAAAAACATGAGGAGTTATCTCTAATTTTTCCAACATAGATTTAAAATAAAGATTTTGTGCCGATAAACCTTCAATTCCTACTTCACCGATAGGATTAAGATAAATTTCATCGGCATAACTGGCCAGAAAATATTGCGATTGGCTGTAATTGTCTGCATAGGCAATGACTTTTTTACCTGATTTCTGAAAATCCCGGATCGCCTTACCCACATAGTCTAAAGCGGGCAAATCGCCGCCGTCTAAATAATTTAAATCCAGAACCAAGCCTTTAATACGTTCGTCATTGGCGGCATTTTCGATAGCGTAAACCACATCAAAGGTAGAATACTGGCTTGCCACCTGTTCATCATTGAGTTTTTTTAATGCGTTACGCCAATTTAAACCGTCTTCACGTTCATCGGCGAGATAACCGTTTAAATTAACTAATAATGCGCCCTGATCACCGGTTAAATTAGGTTTCTCTTTAACCATTGTCGTTAAACTGACAATTGCTGCTAATAAAAGAACAAAAAAGAGAAAAACGATATTCATGACGACATCACGAATAAAGTTAAGCCCTTTCCAGCAACACTTTAAAAATTTCACTATCATTTGCATAACAGCCTTCTTCCGTTAAGAATTTCGATTCATAAAAAACATTGAAAGTGGTTAGTTTACCTTTCAATGCTTTTTCTATAAAGATTTAATTTAAATTCCTTGTCTTTCGTTTATTCATTGACAAATTATTGTAAAATACCGTCTATATAAAATGTACGATAATGAAAGGATAAATTATGGATGCGCTTACCCTGCTTACCACCCGTCGTTCGGAGAAAAAACTTTCGGCTCCCGTTCCGAATAACGAACAATTAGAACTTATTTTTCAAGCGGCAACTCATGTGCCGGATCATGGAAAATTACAGCCTTACCATTTTATTGTGATTGAAAACGACGGACTAAAAAAATTAGAAACCTTATTAAAATCCGCCGTTACCGAACTAAAGCTGGATGAAAAACGCTTGCAAAAAGCAGAAAAAATCGCTTCTACCGCACCGATGATGATCGCAGTGGTGGCAAAAATCAATACGGATATTGCAAAAGTGCCGGCCTGGGAACAAATGTTAAGCGCAGGTTGTTCCGCTTATGCCATGCAGCTCGCCGCCAATGCACAAGGTTTTGATAACGTTTGGGTAACCGGCCCTTGGGTTGACGGTTCGGATTTACGTGAAGCGTTAGGTTGCGCGCCGAAAGATAAAGTTATCGGCTTTATTATTCTCGGTGCCTCACAGGAAAAAATAACCCGTGAACCAAAAACCGTGAAAACGGAAAATTTTGTTTCTTATTTATAGAAACAGTTTAAACCGTAACCGCGGCTTTCCGTCGTTACCGGATAAAATTTGCGCAAAATCGACCGCACTTTTGCCCGCCCCGTAATCTAATCTAATGCCTGATTTTTCAGGATATTGATTAGTTTAAGGTATTAAAAGTGCGGTTGTTTTTTTAACATTTTTTACTCATTATTATTAATATAAATTGAACTATTTTGAGGAAAAACTTTCAATTATCAATAACAAGTAAAAAAATCAAGGAGAATTATTGATGATTTTTTCTTCATGTAAAACCCCTAATCATTTTCTTTGCGCAATTTTTATCGGATTTGGATTGAATATTCCGCAAACGTACGCCGAAACGGTCACTCAACAATTTCAAAAAGCGTTCTCCTCTGCCGAGGTGTCGGAAAAAAAAGAATCAGGACTGGCACTGGATATTGCTCGTCATTTTTATTCTGCTGAAACAATTAAAAATTTTATTGATACCATTCATAAAAACGGCGGTACTTTTTTACATTTACATTTTTCCGATCATGAAAATTATGCGATCGAAAGTACTATTCTAGGCCAACGCGCTGAAAATGCACGTCGTGATGAACGCGGCTTTTACGTCAATCCTAAAACCGGCAAACCCTTTTTAACCTATGAGCAGTTAAAGGATATTATGAATTATGCCAAGCAGAAAAATGTAGAACTAATTCCCGAATTAGATAGTCCGAATCACATGACGGCAATTTTTGATTTGTTAGCGGAAAAAAACGGTAAGGATTATGTACAAAAATTACGTTCAAAATGGACAAATGAAGAAATTGATATCACCAATCCCGATTCAATAGCTTTTATGACATCTTTAATTGAAGAAGTCGTCTGGATTTTCGGCAATTCCACCAAACATTTTCATATAGGTGGCGATGAATTTGGCTATAGTGAGGAGAATAATCATGAATTTATTAACTATGCCAATAAATTATCAGCTTTTTTAAAAGAAAAAGGTTTGAAAACCCGCATTTGGAATGACGGTTTAATTAAAAGCACCATTGACCAATTGGATCCGAATATTCAGGTAACTTATTGGAGTTATGACGGCAATACGCAAAATAAACAGGCTGCTCAGCAACGGCGGACAATGCGTATCAGTATGCCGGAATTAATTGAACGCGGGTTCTCCGTACTAAACTATAATTCTTATTACTTGTATTTTAATCCCAAAGAAAGTCCGAATATATCAAAAGATAGCGATTTTGCGATGCGGGATGTGATTAAAAATTGGGATTTAAGCATTTGGGATGAAAAAAATACCCAAAATAAAGTGGCTGAACCCAATAAAATTTCAGGTTCCGCTTTAGCTATTTGGGGTGAACATGCCGGCTCACTAAAAGGCGATTCCATTCATAAAGCCACCGAAAATTTACTCAAGGCTATTATTTATAAAACCAACGCAGCCGGCGACAGTACCGGAATAATAAACAGAAAATTACAACAACTGGATTTTGCTCAAATAAATGCAAACTCTTATATTGACCTGATGCAGATAAAAAATAATGAATCCGTCACATTGGAAAATTATCCGCAAACTGTTCATTTACTACAAACCAACGCACTTTCAGGTAAAAAACGTGTCCTCTGGGTCAGTGGCTCACATGTACATAAAATGCGCCTTGAACCTCAGTGGCAGAAAACGGGTTTGAATGAGAAACGTAACGGCAAGTCTTATACGGCTTATAAATATCAAGACAACATTCTTTGGCTTGACGACAATATCACCGAGCAATAAAGACAAAGTGCGATCGGTTTTGATGAAATTTTGTAAGGTGGGGCTTGTCCCACCAATCATAAAAATTAATGGGTAATAAAAGATAGGATAAATTCCACCTTACATTTACTTGGCAATCATGTCACTTTCCGCCACAAAAAAAAAGCACAATTTCTTGTGCTTTTCATTAATTGATTAGTTCTTAATGGCTCAAAATTAATCGCTTCGACGGTTTTGCAATAAATGACCAGATAATTGCAATCACAACCAATGCCACTGAAACAGCGAACATAAAGATCATAATATCTGAGAAGAAATACTGTTCATAAACGGGATTTACGAAAATCTTCGTAGAATAACTGGCTACCACATAGCATGTATATCCCCACAAAGACCAGGTAATCAAGCTTAAAAACATACTTTTAAGAACTAACTTTAAGGGTAATTCTCTCATACTTTTTTTAATAATCATCAATTTCTGAAGATCCAACTTACACTCCTCTATCCGGACTCGTCCATACCGCTAACTTGGACTTATTTCTAAAAATCGCTTTCGGAATACCGAAAACGAGCGTTACCATATTCAGTAACCAATACACATAAGGGTACCAAATACAATATAAGGAATATCTGAGTAGCCCTTTTTCATAGCGACTATCCAGAAATAAACTGAACATATACTGCAGAAAGAATGTCAGGAATAACACCGTCATCAACGGTCTGAAAATATCTATTTTAAATGAACCCTCTGTGATCTGGAGATATGTGTTTATACATAAGACGATAATAAGGGAATATGCCCAAAAGGCGGTTAAAAAATATTCAATGTACATCGGCCATAAACGGCGATTTTTCAAGCGCCAAACCTGAGGAAAATATTTTATGACGGTTTCCGCGCCGCCTTGCGCCCAGCGCAAACGCTGTTTAAACAAGCCCTTTATGGTTTCCGGCATTAATGTCCAACATAAGGCACGCGGCTCATACACGATGTTGTATCCCGACGTTTGCAGCTTCCAGCTGACATCAATATCTTCGGTGATCATGTTAGTGCTCCAACCGCCGATTTTTTGCATGGCTTCCACTTTAAATAAACAGCAGACGCCCGATACGGTAAAAATTGTCCCCATCACGCTTTGCGCGCGTTTGATCAGCCCGATAATTGAACTGAATTCCGAGGTTTGCAGGCAGCCAAGAATCGTACTTCGATTACGCACGCGCGGGTTGCCGGTTACCGCACCGAATTGCGGATTTGACTCTAAAGCCTGAACCATATAATCCACCGCTTTATAATCCAGCACCGCATCGCCGTCGATACAGCCGACATATTTACCTTTCGCTACGGTTAAGCCATGGTTTAAAGCACTGGCTTTACCTGCGTTTTCTTGATGTAAGGCAACAATGCGACTATCTTTTTGTGCCCATCGGTCGATAATTTTACCCGTATCGTCTTTGCTGCCGTCATTAATGAAAATAAGCTCGAATTTGGGATATTTTAATTTCAGCAAATAAGGAATCGCATCGTCTAAATTATCCGCTTCGTTGTAGCAAGGAACCATAATTGAGACTAACGGCACATCTTCCAATTTCATTTTCGAATATTTGGGTTTCTTGAGCTTTCCTTCAATAAAAAAGTAGTAATAAGACGCCGAGATAATGCAGTACACCGCCATTAAAGCCGGATACATAAATAACATTGCATTAAAAATATAATACCAAGACATCATGTACCCCTTATTTCAATCCAAGATTAGTATTTATTGAAAAGTGCGGTCTGATTTCATTTAATTTCGGCTGATTTTCTTGGAAATTATCCGGATAGTAACCGAAGTTATAAAAGTGATATTTTGTCTGAATATCCCGCATCCAATCAATTAACTCATCATCGGTAATAGCTTGCTGAGTACGCCAATCCACTGTTTGTAATTCAAAAGCTAAGCGGTCTTTTGCTACTTGCGGTACTGTTTTTTTAATGAGATTACCCAACCAATTACGCGCGCCGCTTTGAGTCAGTTCCGAACCTTTCACATAAGGTGTAGCTGAAACAATAACGGCATCATAATGCCGATTCAATTCAGCCAGATTTTGGTTAAATTGTTTTTCGGATTCGTCCGACATATTTACCGGTGCGGAAATCATTCGCATTGTAGCGAAATCTTCTCTACCGCCTAATGCATAAGGATAAACAATATCTTTTAATTCATCCGTTAATCGAAGCGATGCCGCATCAAGCGGTTTTAAATCCGTAAATTTGTTATCACTTGATAAATTGTCATCAAATAAAATGCCGTTAATTTTACTATAAAGTGCTAAATCACGATAAATAGACTTAATTTGTTGCGTATTGTTTTTACCCTTAAAGGCGGAAATCGGCATCCAGGCGTAAACGGCCTTACCCAGTCTTGTTTTGATAATCCATACGACTCGGCTGAATAAATCCGCACGAACCGGTAATTGCTGATTATAAAAATACAACGCATCCGCAACACCATCATTATCGGTATCGGAAAATGCCTGAATATAAACGCGCTCAATACCTTGGCGGTAAATACGTTCAATTAACGCATCCAGATTTTTACTTTGTTGAGCCGGATTCGGATCATACACATCATCTAATTTGATACGTAAAGAACGCTGGACTAAAACATCTTTATTTTTATTTTTTAAATAATTTTCAATAGTATTAATTGATGTTTCGTTATCGAGTAACAGACGCCCCAAATGAAATTGATCCGGTGTATTATTTATTGTATCAACAAGTGACATATGCACTTTAAAACCGGCTTCTTCTGCAATAGCAGCGGCTTTTTCATTAAATCGACCGTAGGGCCAAATCATTGCGGCAGGTGCAGCGCCCAAATGCTGTTTAAGCAAAGAAAAAGAACGTTGGAAATCTTTACGTAATCTTGCTTCATATTGGCTTTCCGTCTCATATTTACCATTTATGTATGCCGGAGTAATAACTGCCGGCACATTACTCCCTGCCGGATTTGCTTTAACACCGTGATGCAAGTCATGCGTATGTGAGGCAATTTCGACTAAACCGCTGTCTTTCATTTCGCGTAATTGTTGCCAAGTAACAAATTCTTTACGATCTAATTTTTCATCACCGTAAGTCACTTTTTTATTTGCCGGCGTCTCAATCCAATCCGTTACAATCGCATATACCGCGGGGTAATTATAAGCTCTCAGCAATGGGTAAATAACAGTATAAAAACTTTGGTAACCGTCATCAAAAGTCAATAAAACTGATTTTTCCGGTAAGGCCTTGCCACCATTTCTTGCATCAAGTATTTGCTGCATGCTCACCGGAATATAACCGTTAGTGCGCAACCAATTAAATTGAGAAATTAATTTTTGCGCGGATATGGTTTGAGGGTAATATTTCTCGCTCTGCACACTTTCATCAATAATATTGTGATAACACAAAACGCCAAAATGATTATTTGCGGCCAATGCCTGCACGGCAAATAATAACGAGGTACTTAAATACGTAACCAATCTCATACAATGTTTAAACATAAATAATCCCATAAAATAAATAATTAAAAAGAAACCGATAACGTTAAATTAATAAAATTATTAAACTCCGGCGAACCGTCATAAATTGAACGTTTTCGCCCGACATCGTAAGAGATATTTAGTTTCTTACCTAAACGCCATTCCTGACCATAAGCAACAGACCAGGTTTTACTGCTTGCGAAACTGTCTTGCCAATAATAACCGCCGCCTGCTTTAAAATGATGAGTGAGGGTAATACTGTGATCAAAAGGCTGATAATAAGACAGATCGAAGTTATCCTCTAAAGAACGGCTCTTTAACGGATTGTAATAATAGGCACCGGGTATTGCTTTATTTCGTTCATAGGAACCATATAAACTGCCGTTTAAATTCCAGCGATTATGTTTAAACAGATTGAAATTTGACCAGAACGAAAGATTTTTACGTAAGTTTTCATCATCAAATTTCATTGCCGTAATACCCGCACCGGCTTCAAATCGATCCGAATATTTATAATTCACCGAAAAACCGAGATCTTTTGCATAGGTATCCTGATAAATAGCTTTAATAGGCGTATTAGCGCTATTTAAACCGCCATTTAAACTAAATTGCCAATGCTGATTTAACTGATATTGAATAGTTGCCGCAAAATAAGCTTTATCATTTAATTTGATCCCTTTGCCCGCTTCCGCATTCACCATGAACGGGTAAAAGTTTGCTTCAACCCCCGCCCCAACACGCTGTTGCTCAAAAGGTAAACCGTCATCGGGGGATTTTGTCGTCAAATAATGAATATAAACATCATGACCATCATCTGTTTTCGGCGAATAAAGATAATATTCTTGATTACTTTCATTCTCACCGGCCGGCGATGTACGATGAGAAATTCCACTGCTTGCAACCAAACGGGCAGATTTGGCTTGATCATATTGCTCCATAAACCAATTCGCGTTGTCTTTTTCTTCTGTTGTCCACGTATTGACAAGCCGGCTTGCGGTACGCCAATCATTCACAGATAAAGCCAAATTTGCTTGCGCGACTTCCGCCCAAGCCGTATCTTCAGGTAAAAATGCCTGTGCTTTATGAACCCAATCCGCCGCATCATCTGTTCTGGCTCTTGCGGCTTCCAGTTCCGCTTTAGTAAGCATAATCCAACCGTCCCCCGGAGTTACGGATAATCGCTCATCGATTAACTGCATTGCGGAAGATAAATCACCCTGTGCAACCAATGAACTGACTTTTGTCGAAAAGTAATTGCCGTAATCCGGATTTTCAATTTTTCTTGAACGGGTAAAATCAAGAACCATTAAACCGGGTTCACCGATATTATTCTCTAAATAATCCCGAGCTTCCGGATATTTAGCCGCATCATTTAGTGCCTGAACAATTTTAATTCCTAATGTAAAAGGTACTTCTCCGCCTTCTGCAAGATGTGATTGCTCAACTTCTTTATATAGAGACAACGCGGCAAACGGCGAGCCCGAAGCAACTAAATAATCCGCATAAGCTTCTTTTACATAATTAGGAATCGGCTGATTGCTTTCCGTTAATAGTTCATAAGAGTTTTTGGCTCGGTTGCTATCGTCATTTTTTAATTTTGAGCCCACAACAACCATATCCTGCAACGATTGTTGTTTGAGTGAATTATCTTCAGGTACTTTGATGTAGACCTTATCCAACATAGAATAAGCAGTATTTAACTGTTGTTTATTCGGTGAATTTTTTGATATACGAACAGCTTGGTCATGTAATAACCACGATTTATCGTTATCAGTGAATACTTCGGGGTATTTTGCGATAAGTTGTTCTTGAACGGGAGAAATATTCAATTGAGCGGCTAAACGGTATAATTTTTTTACTAACTCAATATCATTTGGATTTGTATCTAATTCGGAATTCCAGCGATGAAAACGGGTAATTAAAGGTTCGCTGCTATCAAGAAAATAGGCATTGGCTTGATTATATTGTTCATCCGTTCCGAATCGATGCTTATATCGGGATAAATATAATTTTGACTGCTCGAATTTAGCCATATCGGTACTGACCAAAGCTAATCCGAGCAAGCCGTTAGGATTTTTAGTATCAAGGTTATTTAATTGATTATAAAAAGCCAAGGATTTGCTGAATTGGCGTTCGTTTCTTGCCGCTCTTGCCAAATATTCCAATTCATTTGATGAAAAATCAGTTAATTTATAAGTTTCACTAATAGATAAAGCTTCAGCATCACGGTTTTGTCGGACCAACAATGTAATTAGATCGTCTCTAACTTTTTTATCTTTGGTTTTATTGTATAAATCAATAAGTTGTTTAGTTCCTTCAACTAACTGACCATCACCCAATCGGGAATATTTAATAATATTTTCCCGCCGCTCATCAATAGGAGAACCGTTCGCATATTGAACGGCTAAAGCGCCTCCAATAAGAAGTGTCAGTAAACTAACCTTATTCATTAATAAACCTCAATTTAAATTATAAATTGGTGAATATTAACATTTCTTAGACAATTAATTTAAAAAAACAGCTTAAATATTAATAATATTTTATATTTAAAACTAAATTAATTTAGATAAATTATTTTATTTCTATAGGTGAGAATATAATTGAAAATTAATATATATTTATGTAAATAAATGTATGTTATTAATTTAAATTAATGCTTTATTTATAAAATTAGGAATATTTCCATTATTATAAATATGATTGATGATATTTAAATTTTATTGAATCGGAACGACTCGTTGTTTTGTTTCGAAAATACGGCTTTATCTTTAAGTTTACTAACCGTTTTAAGCAATACGTAAAAGTGCGGTCAAAATTTTTGAAATTTCTAGAATTTACCGAAAATCAACCGCACTTTTAATAAAAACTATTGTTTGTTTTCGGTATTATCAGGTAGGACTCTACCGCCATAAAAAAACACCAATAACCTTAGGCTATTGGTGTTCTTAATTAAACAAACTAGAAATTAAGCACGTTTGAAGTCAATATGAACTAGTTTTGGTTTGAACGGGTGACGTTGCATAGCCTGTACTTTAACCGCAACTTCTTTGCCGTTAATAACCAAAGTGATCACTTCCGAATAGAAAGAATCATGTGCTTGTGCGTTGTTTAACTCATCGTGGTTTAATACGATTGAAACCGCATCTTCATTACCACCGTAAACGATAGCGGGAATTTGACCATTGTGACGAAGGCGGCGGCTCGCACCCTTACCTTGCGCAGAACGAACTTCAGCGTTAAATTTAAATGCCATTTTAATGTTCTCTTAAATTAATAATTAATATTCAAAAACTGCAGGCGACCCAGCAATTTCCATAATCTGACCCAAAGGCTTTCTTTGAGCCCGAGGATTATACGTAATCGACAGAGAAAAATCAAATTAAATCACCATAATATAGACAATTATTTACATAAAATGAGCTGGCTATTTTGCCCTAAAAAAGGCAAAATATAATCTATTTTATAGATGAATTTACGGAAAAAAGAGAATAACTCCAAATGGACATTTTAATTGATTTTTTCATTAATTACGGCTATTTAGCCGTATTGCTCGTATTAATTATTTGCGGTTTTGGTGTGCCGATTCCGGAAGATATTACTTTGGTTTCAGGCGGTATTATCGCCGGCTTAGGTTATGCAAATCCGCATATCATGGTCTTCGTAAGTATGTTTGGGGTATTAGCCGGTGACAGTGTAATGTATTGGTTGGGGCGTATTTACGGCGTAAGAATTTTGCGTTTCCGCCCAATCCGTAAAATTATGACCTTACAGCGATTAAGAATGGTCAGAGATAAATTTGAACAATACGGCAACCGGGTTTTATTCGTTGCGCGCTTTTTACCGGGGTTGCGGGCGCCGATTTATACGGTATCCGGCATTACCCGCCGGGTCAGCTACCCTCGTTTTATTTTTCTTGATTTCTTAGCGGCAATTATTTCCGTACCGATTTGGGTTTATCTCGGTTATCACGGTGGTAATAATCATGAGTGGATTGAAGCGCAAATCCGTAAAGGGCAAATGGGTATTTATGCCGTTTTAGCGGTTGTTGTTATTTTTGTCGGCTGGAAAGTATATAAATCGAAAAAAGTAAAAGCAGATAAAACTAACTAATCAGGTTATTGACGAAAGTCTTTCGTAGGGGCGGAATTTATTTCCGCCCTTTATATAATAACACTGATAATTCAATATGTTATGGACAGACATAAAGTGTGCCCTATAAATTTTTAATAAATCTTTAGGTTTGTCAGCAGTCTGTAATATTCGTCTATGTTGTAATGAAAAAGTGCGGTAAAATTTACCGCACTTTTTTGTTAATAGTTTGATTAAACTAATTTTAGTTTTCCAGTTTTAAAGGTTTGATCTTCCAGATACGTTCCGCATATTCAAGAATAGTTCGATCTGATGAGAAGAATCCCATATTGGCAATATTTTCCAACGTGCTATTAAACCATGCCGCTTGATCTTGATATTTTTCATCCACTTTTGCCTGCATATCCGCATAACTGCGGAAATCAGCAAAGGATTGATAATAGTCATAATTGCGTAATGAATCAATAAGACCTTGATAACGGGTCGGTTCTTTTGGAGAGAAATGGCCTAACGCAATTTGATCAACAGCTTGACGCAACTCTTCATCCTGTTGATAGAAAGTTACCGGGCTGTATCCGTTACGTCGTAACTCTTCTACTTGTTCCACCGTATTACCAAAGATAAAGATATTGTCTTCGCCGACATTTTCTAAAATCTCTACGTTCGCGCCGTCTAACGTACCTAACGTTAACGCTCCGTTTAAGGCAAATTTCATGTTACTTGTACCGGAGGCTTCCGTACCTGCAAGCGAGATTTGTTCCGATATATCGGCGGCCGGAATAATGATTTCCGCAATACTTACGCTATAATTCGGAATGAATACAACTTTTAAACGACCTTTTAAACGTTCGTCGTTATTAATAACTTCGGCAATATCGTTAATCAAACGAATTGTCTGTTTTGCCGTATAATAAGCGGAAGCCGCTTTACCCGCCAAAATAAAGACACGAGATTGCCAATTTTTTTCCGGATTTGCGATCATTTGGTTATAGCGAGTAATAATCTGTAATACGTTTAAAATTTGGCGTTTATATTCGTGAATACGTTTTACCTGCACATCGAATATTGCATTCGGGTTGATTTCAATATCCAAAGTATTTTTCACATATCTTGCCAAACGTTTTTTATTGGCAAATTTGATTTTCGCTAATTCGCCGATTATTTCAGGTTTGCCGATATAAGGTTTTAACAGGCTTAATTGAGACAAATCCTTACGCCATTCCGTACCGATATATTTATCAAATAAAGCGGCAAGTTTCGGGTTGGCGACGCCAATCCAACGTCGAGGCGTTACCCCGTTTGTTACATTGGTAAAGCGTTCCGGATAAATTTTAGCAAAATCAGCAAAAGTAGAACTCACCATTAAGTCCGAATGGATTTCGGCAACGCCGTTTACTTTATGGGAACCGACTACCGACAACCAACCCATGCGGACTTTACGTTGATTTCCTTCTTCAATTAAGGAAACACGGCGAATAAAATCAACGTCCGCCGATACATAAGTTCTGACATATTCTAAAAATTCCGCATTAATTTCATAAATCATTTGCAAATGACGTGGTAACACTTTCGCCATTAATTCAATCGGCCAGGTTTCTAAAGCTTCCGACATCAATGTATGGCAAGTATAAGAAAAAATACGGCGGGTCATATCCCAGGCTTTTTTCCAGCTGATTCCTTCTTGATCTACTAAAATGTGCATTAATTCGGGAATTGCCAGCGCAGGGTGGGTATCATTTAAATGAATGGCAACTTTATCCGCAAGATTGGCGATTTTTCCGCCATGGAATTTTTTATGACGTTTGATGATATCCTGCAATGAAGCGGAAACCAGGAAATATTCCTGACGCAGGCGTAATTCTCGTCCGGCCCAAGTGGAATCGTCAGGGTAAAGTACGCGGGATACGTTTTCAATGGATGATCGTTCTTCAATAGCGCCGAAATAATCCCCTTTATTAAAGTTAGCTAAATTGAAAATATCGCCGGCGTTTGCCGTCCATAAACGCAATGTGGCCGCGGATTTAGTTTCATATCCCGGTACAATGTTATCATAAGCTAATGCGGTGATTTCTTCACTTGGTGTCCAAATGCATTTTTCACCTTCAAAATGAAGGTTACCGCCAAAACGTACGCGATAACGTTTAGAAGCTCGGGTAAATTCCCAAGGCGCGCCTTTGGCAATCCATGCATCCGGTTTTTCCACTTGCGAGCCGTCTTCAATAGTTTGCTTGAACATACCGTATTCGTAACGGATACCGTAACCCATACCCGGTAAATTACAAGTAGCGATAGAATCCATAAAGCAGGCGGCTAAACGGCCTAAACCGCCGTTACCTAAGCCTGGATCCGCTTCTTTTTCTAAAATATCTTCCAATACCAAACCCAATTCCGACAAAGCTTGTTTTGTAGTGTCGTAAACGCCTTCGGAAAGCATGGCATTGGAAAGCACGCGGCCCATTAAAAATTCCATTGAAAGATAATATACGCGGCGCGTTTTCTCTTCACGGAATTGATTAACAGTTTGAATCCAGCCCTCCGCAACAAAATCGCGAACGGCATAAACCGTGGCATTTAACCAGTCGCGGGTGGTGGCTTCTTGAGCCGAACGACCGATATCAAACACAAGCTTACTAACAATGGCTTGTTTTAATGCCTCAACCGTCAGCTTAGGACTTTCATAGATAAAATCTTTATCTAACATTTTGCTTTACTCCTAATATAAAAAATTCAAAAAAAGTAACCGCACTTTTTCTTTTACATATTTCAGAAAAAGTGCGAATTACCTAAATACGTCGATATAGTTCTTCGTAACGACGGGCGGAAATTTGCCAGCTGAAATCCTGCTCCATGGCAACCGTCCGCACGGTAAACCAGGTGCGTTGTTTTTGCCAAAGGGAAAATGCGCGGGAAATAGCATGGCTTAGCGCTTGTGAGTTTGCCTCGTTAAACACAAAGCCCGTTGCGCGACGTTCTTTAATATTTTCCGCCGTACTGTCCACTACGGTGTCGGCTAAACCGCCGGTTTGGCGAACCAACGGCAGAGTGCCGTATTTCAAGCCGTAAAGTTGGGTTAATCCGCAAGGTTCAAAACGGCTAGGCACCAGAATCACATCGCCGCCGGCAACCATTAAATGAGATAAAGGCTCGTCATAACCGATTTTTACCGCAATATTTTTCGGATGTTTGTGGGCAAGACCCAATAAAGCGGATTCAAGAGAAGGCGCACCGGAACCCAATAAGGCAAGTTGTCCGCCTTGTTTGATAATATTTTCGGCACTTTGAATAAGCAAATCCACGCCTTTTTGTTCGGTTAAACGCGTAATCATCACAAACAACAGCGCATCCGGTTTTTCCGGCAAATTGAAATGCGCTTGCAACGCGGCTTTGTTTTTCTTTTTGCCGGTCATGGATTTTAATTTGTAATGCTCCTGAATATAACCGTCCGTATTCGGATTCCAAATGTTGTCATCCACGCCGTTTAAAATTCCCACTAATTTGCCTTGACTGTGCAAGGTTGACAATAAACCTTCAAAACCGTAAGCAAATTCGGGAGTGGTAATTTCTCTGGCGTAAGTCGGACTGACGGCTGTGACCGCATCAGAATAATAAAGCCCCGCTTTTAAATAAGAAATCTGACCGTAAAACTCCAAGCCGTTCACGTTGAACATGGATGTAGGCAAGCCGATTTCAAATAAATGATGATAAGCAAACAAGCCCTGATAAGCCAGATTATGAATGGTAAATACCGATTTTGCCGGGCGGCCTTTATACGCCAAATAAGCGCTGGTTAAGCCGGCGTGCCAGTCATGAGCATGCACTACTTCCGCCATCCACCAAGGGTCTAAACCGGTGGCAAGCTCCGCTCCAACCCAACCTAATAAGGCAAAACGTTTATAGTTGTCGGCATAATCGTTATACCATTGGTCATGATAAGGATTACCTTCGCGGGCATATAAGTTTGGCGCATCAATTAAATATACGCCGACACCGTTAAATTCACCGTAGCGCAACACTACATGACCGGCAGCGGAATTATGAAATTCCGCCACTACGCCGGTATCGGGAATGCCGGCTGAAATCGCGGGATATGCAGGAATTAAAATTCGAGCGTCAAGACCTATTTCTTTTTGTGCCGCAGGTAATGCGCCCAGCACATCTGCAAGCCCGCCGGTTTTTAACAAAGGATAAAGTTCGGAACAAACATGTAATACTTTCATTTATATCTCTCACTAAAAGTGCGGTATTTTTTTGGAAAGTTTTGTATGCAATTGCTATATAAAATTTCCGGATTTTTTACCGCACTTTATCATTATTAGTCTAAATGCGCTTCGGAAGCCACCGATTTGCCGTTAAGTTTATGCAACATGGATTCGGTTACCAGCACAATACCATTTTTACTGATACGGAAACGTTTGCTGTCTAATTCAAGATCAACACCGATCTGCATACCGTCCGGAATTTGAACGTGGCGGTCAATAATACAACGTCTTAGCATACAGTTCTTACCGATCTTCACTTGAGGCAAAATAACGGATTGTTCAATAGACGAACCCGCATTTACGCTCACGTTATCAAACAGTACCGAATAGCTGATTGAGGCGTTTTTTACCATACAACCGCCGGCTATCAGCGAATTATCCACTTGCTTGCAGTTTGGCTCATCATAGAAGAATTTTGACGGATACGCCTGAACGGGGTTACCGCGAATCGGCCAGGTTTGGTCGTAAATATCCAGTTGCGGCTCTTCTGATACCAAGTCGATGTTAGCTTGCCAGAAGCTATCTAAAGTACCGACATCTTTCCAGTAAATCGCCCCTTCGGTATTTCTGCCTTTACACGAACGATCAAACGGATGGGCATAAAGTACGCCGTCATTTAACGCCAGCGGCATGACGTCTTTACCAAAGTCATGAGATGTGTTCGGCGTTTTAATGCGGTCTAACGCTTCGTACAGATAATCCGCGTTAAATACGTAGATCCCCATTGAAGCTAAAGATGAATTCGGTTTACCTATCATTGCCGGCGGATCTTGCGGTTTTTCCACGAAAGCTTTTACTTTCAAGGTTTCATTCACCGCCATTACGCCGAATTCTTTCGCTTCCTCGCGCGGTACTTCAATACAGCCTACCGTACATTTTGCACCGCTGCTGACATGATCCAATAACATTTGGCTGTAATCCATTTTATAGATATGGTCACCGGCTAAAATCAACACATATTTCGGTTTATAATGCCCGCGGATAATCGCCAGGTTTTGATATACGGAATCCGCAGTACCGCGATACCAAGTATTATCATCAATTTGTTGACGCGCCGGTAGCATATCGACAAATTCACCGCGTTCTTGCGGTAAGAAAGACCAACCGGTTTGTAAATGACGGAGCAATGAATGCGCGGCATATTGGGTAATAACACCGATTCGGTTCAAACCGGAATTAATACAGTTTGATAATGCAAAATCAATAATTCGACGATTGCCGCCAAAATATAGTGCAGGTTTTGCTCTTTTATCGGTTAACTCATGTAAACGGGAACCTCGTCCGCCCGCAAGGATAAGCACTAGTGTATCTTTAACAAGATCATATTTATTTGGTTGGTTTAGAACAGCATTATTCATAATTTGCTCCTGGTAAGTCCGATATCAATGACATAAATGTCTATAAAATTCTACGTAATAAACAAAATGACAAATTATCTACAATTAACTGATTATTTTGATTCTTACAGCCTGTCATGGAGATTTCCATGTTCCAATCGCCTTCAGGTAAAGAAAAAACCTGAAGTTCCGTTTTAGCATTAACCACGCACAGCCATTGCTCGTCCAATAAGACCTGCAAGGCTTTAGCCCCCCGTTCTTGCCAATCGGATACATTCATTAAAGAACCAAACTCGTTAAACCAACGAACGTTCCCCTCCGTCCACCACTTGTCATTTACCAGGCTTTGGATTCCTTTACGAACAATAATTAATTTCTTTACAATCTCAAATAAATCTAAATTAAAATTACTCCATTTAAGCCAGGTTAATCCGCTATCCTGGCAATAACCGTTGTTATTACCGAATTGCGTATTACCGAACTCGTCCCCGGCTAACAACATCGGGGTACCATTGGAAAGTAATAAGCTACAAAGCAGACTTTGACTACTCAAAATTCGGGCATTTTCTACCGCAGTTTTTTGAGGTTCATCAAGCCCGTCCGTAGAGCCTTCTATGCCATGATTATGGCTATAGTTTTCATTACGCCCGTCACGATTGTCTTCTCCGTTTGCATTATTGTGCTTATGGTTATAACTGACTAAATCACGTAATGTGAAACCGTCATGGGCAGTAATAAAATTCACTGAATTATGAGGATATTTTCCCTCTTGTTTAAAAATATCGGCGGAACCGGCAAATCGTTCGGCAAAAGCACCCAGCTCACCGCTTTGCCATAACCAGAAACGGTTTATGTCGTCACGAAAACGATCATTCCATTCCGCAAAAAACGGAGGGAAATTCCCCATTTGATAACCGTCTTCGCCCATATCCCAAGGTTCGGCAATAAATTTCGTATTTTTAAAGCCGGAAATTAATCTCATGGCTTTAAACAATTCCGAATGAGCCTTATATGCCGGCGTTTCGCGTCCCAAATTAGTGGCGAGATCAAAACGAAATCCGTCAATATGGTATTCTTCAACCCAATAGCGCAGGCAATCGATTGCCCAACGTCGCATATAAGGGTGCGCTAAATGCAATAAATTTCCGCAACCGCTCCAGTTTAAATAATTACCCTGTGCATCGGACCAATAATAGGTTTGTTCATCGATTCCCCGGTATGAAAAAGTCGGAAAGTCACGCTCCGATTCCGCGCTATGGTTGAAAACCATATCAAGAATCACTTCTATACCCGCTTGATGCAAAGTTTTAACCATAGTTTTGAATTCATGCACCGGATCTTCCGTTGCTGCATATTGAGGTTCAACGGCAAACATCGCCATCGGATTATAACCCCAATAATTGCTAATTCCCCGCTCTTGCAAATGCGATTCACTGATTGAAAAATTAATCGGCAGCAATTCAACCGCCGTAATCCCTAATTCCTTCAAGTAAGCGATAACGGAAGGATGAGCCAAGGCACTGTAAGTACCGCGAATTTCTTCCGGTAAATCCGCACGTAATTTGCTGAAACCTTTCACATGCAATTCATAAATGATTGTCTCCGTCCAAGGAATATTGAGAGGTTTATCCTGTTCCCAATCAAATTCGCCGTCGATAATAATAGATTTAGGTGCAATTTTGCTGTTATCCCGCTCATCGGATAATAAATACCATGCCTGATTTTCTTTGCTGGTTAAATCCGGTTTACCCACGACCATTTTGGCATAAGGGTCCAGCATTAACTTTTTCGGGTTATGTCGTTCGTCGCCATGAATGCGGAAACCATATTTAGTGCCTAAAGGCACATTAGGTACCCAAATATGAAAAATATCGTCTGTTTTATCTAAAATAGGGAAACGTACTTCTCTGCCGGAATTATCAAACAAACATAATTCTATAGCTCTCGCACTGGCAGAAAAAATTGAAAAATTTACGCCCTTTGTTCCATTTACTTCAACTAAAGTCGCCCCTAAGGGATAAGGCTTTCCTGTTTGATTTTTCAACATTTTAACACCTCAAGACAGGTCTGCTTATACGCATAAACAGACCCTTCATCTAAGTTAAATTATTTTTTCAAACGTAGATACACCGTTGCCAACGGTGGGACCATAACGGAAATAGATTGTGCTTTGCCATGATTTTCTATCTCTTCCGCTATCACTTCGCCGTAATTGCCTAAATTTGATCCTTTATAATAGGCCGAATCCGTATTGAGAATTTCTTCATATTTACCTGGTTCGTTGACACCGATACGGTAATTATCCCGCGGAACCGGCGTGAAATTACTGACCACAATAATCACTTCACCGGACTTGCTACGGCGCTCAAAGGCAAACACCGAATTTTGGTTATCGTCAACCACAAGCCATTCAAACCCTTGCGGATCGGTATCCAATTCAAAAAGTGCGGTCTGATTTTGGTAAGTTTTGTTCAAATCTTTCACTAAGCGTTGAACGCCGCTATGCCAGCCGCCGCCCTGACCGTCGTCTAACAAGAACCAATCTAAACTTTCCTGATAATTCCATTCGCGACCTTGAGCGAATTCATTACCCATAAATAATAATTTTTTGCCCGGAAAAGCCCACATGTAACCGTAATAAGCGCGCAAATTAGCGAATTTTTGCCAAGTGTCACCGGACATTTTAGTAATTAACGAACCTTTGCCGTGCACCACTTCATCATGGGATAACGGCAACACAAAGTTTTCCGAATATTGATACAACATAGCAAAGGTCATTTTACCGTGATGATATTGACGATACACCGGATCCAGTTTCATGTATTCTAATGTGTCATTCATCCAGCCCATATTCCATTTATAATGGAAACCTAAGCCGCCGTGTTCAGGCGGTAAGGTCACGCCCGGAAACGAAGTGGATTCCTCGGCAATCGCCGCCACACCCGGTAATTCCGTGCCGAGTACGTAATTGGTATGTTTTAAGAATTCAATAGCTTCAAGATTTTCACGCCCGCCATATTGGTTTGGTACCCATTCTCCGTCCCGGCGACTGTAATCGCGATAAATCATAGATGCCACCGCATCAACCCGTAAACCGTCTAAACCGAAACGTTCTACCCAATATAATGCGTTGCCGGATAAATAATTTTTTACTTCATGGCGGCCATAATTATAAATTAAGGTATTCCAGTCTTGATGATAACCTTCTTTCGGATCGGCGTATTCATACAACGAAGTGCCGTCAAATGCCGCTAAACCGTGGGTATCGCTTGGGAAATGACCTGGTACCCAGTCTAAAATCACATTAATACCGGATTCGTGAGCTTTTTCAATTAAGCGTTTGAAACCGTCCGGCGTACCGAAACGGCTTGTCGGCGCATATAACCCCAAAGGCTGATAACCCCAGGAACCGTCAAAAGGATATTCGGAAATCGGTAATAATTCGATATGAGTAAATCCCATTTCTTTCACATAAGGAATTAATTCGTCCGCAATTTCATCATAATCCAACCAGAAATTATTCTCTAAATTACGTCGCCACGAACCTAAATGCACTTCATAAATGGAAATAGGTTTGTCGGATTGGTTCGCCGCACGGCGTTTTTCCGTCATTTCAACGATTTCCGGAAGCGCACTGACCTGTGATGCAGTATCCGGACGTAATTGGGCGGCAAAGGCATAAGGGTCGGCTTTTAATCTAAGCTGATTATTGCTGTCGATAAGCTCGAATTTATACAGTTGACCTAAGGCGACTTTCGGTAAAAATAATTCCCAGATTCCGCTCGCCGGGTGAAAACGCATCGGATGTCTTCTACCGTCCCAATAGTTAAAATCACCTACTACGGAAACCCGTTTTGCATTAGGCGCCCACACTCTAAAATTTACCCCTGCCACATTATCATATTCAACAAAATGAGCGCCGAGTACTTCATAAGGACGCAAATGCGAACCTTCCGCCAATAACCAATTGTCTAATTCATTAATCATAGGATGGAAACGATAAGGATCTTCCAGAATTTGCGACTCTTTGCCCCAATAAACTTGTAGTTCGTAAGCAAAAAATTGATTCGCTTTCGGCACAATAGCATTGAAGAACCCCCGTTCATCAACTAATTCCAATTCAACAACAGCTTTATGCGTTTCCTTATCAATCACAATTACCCGATGCGCTTCAGGTAATAATACTCTGATTTCAATCCCGTTATGGGTTTCATGCATACCTAAAACAGCAAAAGGATCTGAATGCGTGCCGTCAAAAAAGGCGTCAATCACAGATTGTGCAACTAATTTTTTCATATTATCTCCTATGATTTTGGTTGCGAACGAGCATAATTAATTGTTTTAAGTAAAGCTATAATTCGTTCATCATTAAAAATATCGTCTAAATTTACCGTTAATTTTTTACGCCAGTTGGGATATTCCGTAGACGTACCCGGCAAATTAAAAGAAACTTCTTGGTTTAATAAGTTCTCTAGCTGGACACCGACCAATTGGCTCGCGCTTTCCGCCAAATAACGGTGAATCACTAAATTTAAATTATCGTGCATTGCCATGTTTAGTGCGTCGCCTTGATAATCCGCCGGCAAATACCCATCTAAACGTAAACGGTCTAACAAGGCTTGCTTATCGGTGAGGCGCTGATCATATTTTGCTTTTAATAAATCATCTTTCAACACATCTAACTGTGCAAAAAGGGCTAAATCCCGACAATGCCAAAAACCGGCTAAAGACGGTACATCATGAGTGCCGATAGTAGCAAACGCGTTAACCGGAAAATCTTTACCTTGCGGGAATTCGCCGTTTTGATTGGAAAAATAAACAACAAAATAAGATAAAATTTGAAATTCTTTCAATTTCGACCGCACTTCGTCAGGCACGGTACCCAAATCTTCACCGATAATAAGGCATTGATTGCGTTGGCTTTCAATAGCAAGAATTGCCATTAATTCATTGAACGGATAATGTACATAAACACCGTCTGCGGCAGTTTTGCCTTCCGGGATCAACCATAAGCGAAATAAACCCATCACATGATCAATGCGCAAAACGCCGAAATGTCGCATATTGGCGCGCAACATATCAATAACGGGTTGGAAACCACGACGTTTTAACTGATTCGGATTATAAGGCGGCAAATTCCAGTTTTGTCCTACCGGGCCTAGTGGATCCGGCGGAGCCCCGACGGAAGCGTTAATGCAATATAATTTTTGATCAGACCACACATCGGAACTGCCTCTTGAACTATTGACCGCTAAATCGCCGTATATGCCTAACTGCATACCTTCGGTTAAACAAAGAGATTCCGTTTCGGCAAGCTGTTGTTCTGCCAACCATTGTTGCCAGGCATAAAAATAAACTTGTTTTTGGTGTTCTTTTAGCAAGGCTTTGCGTTTTTTCGACGTTAAATGCTGCCATTCCTTTCGCCAACCTAACCAACCGATTTGATTTTCATTTTCCGGTAAATCAACGTGTTCAATACTATCCAGCACATTGAATAAACCTTGATATAACAAGGCTTCGCCTTGATTTTCTACAAAAACGTTAAATTCAGTGCGCCGTGCCGCAATTTGTGCGGATTTACTGCGATTAAAGAAATCAAATAGTAACGCAAGCGCGCTTTGTTTTAATTGATTGACTGTCGCATAGTCCACTAATTCGGCTTTGCGCAATTGTTCTATTTGCTCATTATGTTCAACTCGCCACTTTTTAGCTAATTTAGATAAGGTATATTCCGGTAAGCTTTCAATATCAAGATAAATACAGTTTAACCAGCGACGGGAAGATGAACTGTAAGGGCTAGCCCATTCGGGTACCGCAGGGTAAACCAAATGTAGCGGGTTAATACCGATAAAATCCGCACCGAATTTGACCGCACTTTTAATTAAATTACGCAAATCGGCAAAATCGCCTATCCCCCAATTGCGGGTTGAGCGCAAACTATATAATTGAACGTTTAGCCCCCATGCTTTTTTACGTTCTAACAAGGGTGGTTGATACGCCGTTGAGGGTTGAACTAAAAGTCGAATACGATATTCGGCATCATTACATTTTAGTTTTAACAGATAATAGCCGGCTTCAAGGGGCGGCAAAGAAAGGGATTTTGGGTCAGAGAGAGTTTGTTCGCCACAAAGTTTATTTTGTTCATCGAATAGTTGATATTCGCAGACAGGGGGAGATAAAGCAAGACGTTGGAATTCATAGATTGCGCGCTCTTGCGCATTCATCACAAAAACATCATGAAACTGCTTAGTACTTTTGTTCTTGCCGTCGGGCGGAGGTTGAAAAAGTGCGGTAAAATACTGCAATGTTTCTTCTTTTGCCTGAATCAGGCGCCCTTCTATATCGTAATAAGATAAGGCAATGCCTAATTGCGCCGCTTGTTGTAATTCGCTCATAATACCACCTCATTGCCGCTTACTCACTCGACAATATAGTTATATCTTATACAAGCAAACGATAAACTCAATCTATTTTAGTTGGTTATGTGATCTAACTCAAATTACATTTTAATAAAGGCAGTTAAATATCGCTAATTTATCAAATTCAATTAAATACAATGCGTTATTCTTCATCAATGACAAATTCAAACCAATCAATAACCTCTTTTTCATGAATACCGTTTTTAATTAAAATATCCGCTTCAATTACGGATTCCGCTCTACCTGAAATTAGCGGATGCCAGTCAAATAAAGGTTTATTTTCATATAATAAACGATAAGCGCAGGTTTTTGGTAACCAACCGAAATCGGGCAGGTTTTTCTTCGTTAATTTCGTACAATCCCGCTCCAGTTTAAAGCGGTTGGCATAATCCCGGCACTTTCCGGTTTCACAATCTAATAAATTGCAGGCAACACGAGTAAAATACAAACGTTCCCGTCTGCCTCTGCCCTCAATAAATTTACGATAACAGCATTTACCACAGCCGTCGCATAGGGCTTCCCACTCTTTTTCGTTCATTTCAAGGAGCGATTTATGTTTCCAAAATTCCCGATCTAATTGCATAATTTTTACTAAATGAAAAATAAAAAACGACAAAAGTGCGGTCAAAATTTTTAAAATTTCCACCGCACTTTATATTAGAACCGATTATTCGTTATTTATTATTTGTTGATAGATAACGAATCGGTATTGTGATCGTATTTCAAACCGGAATTAGAACCTTCCGAACCGTTGAAATAGATGTCTTTATTTGCACAAGCCGTTACAAAAGTTGCGGCGAGCATGACGAGAAACAATTTTTTCATTAAAAACCTTCTTTTAAACTTACGGTTAAATTAAATACTAAATTGCCTGCTTTACTATCTTTGTTATCCGCACAATAATAGCCTTCGCGTTCAAACTGATACGCTTTTTCCGGCTCGGCGTTAGCCAGACTCATTTCAACTACGCCATGTTTCACAACTAAAGATTCAGGATTCATAGCGGCTAAAATATCTTCTTCCGCCCCCGGATTCGGCACATTGAACAAACGGCCGTAGACACGGAATTCTGCAGGTAAATTTTCCGTTGCGGACACCCAATGGATCACGCCTTTCACTTTGCGGCCGTCCGCCGGGTTTTTGCCTAAAGTTTCAGGATCATAAGTACAATAAACAGTTGTAATATTGCCTTGTTCGTCTTTTTCCACGCGTTCCGCTTTAATGACATAAGCATGACGTAAACGCACTTCTTTGCCTAATACTAAGCGTTTATATTGTTTGTTGGCCTCTTCACGAAAATCCGCCTGATCAATATAAATTTCTTTCGTAAACGGCATTTCATGGGTGCCTAATTCCGGATAATTAGGATGATTCGGCGCAGTTAATACTTCTTTTTCAGTGATGTTTTCAATCACGATACGCAGCGGATTCAACACCGCCATGGCTCGTGGCGCATTCGTATTTAAGTCGTCTCGAATGCAGCTTTCTAATGCGCTGAACTCCACTACGTTATCCTGCTTGGTCACCCCGATACGGCGACAGAATTCACGTAATGCGGCCGGTGTATAACCGCGACGTCGCAAACCGGAAATAGTCGGCATACGCGGATCGTTCCAACCGTCCACCGCACCTTCCGCCACCAATTTTAATAATTTGCGCTTAGAAGTTAATGTGCCTTCTAAATTTAAACGTGAAAATTCATATTGATGCGGCAGCGGACGCTCAATTGAAATATGCTCCAACACCCAGTCGTATAAACGGCGGTTATCCTGGAACTCCAGTGTACATAACGAATGTGTAATGCGTTCAATAGCATCGGAAATGCAATGAGTGAAATCGTACATCGGATAAATACACCATTTGTCGCCGGTTTGGTGATGGCTGGCAAATTTCACACGATAAAGCACGGGATCGCGCATTACCATAAACGGAGACGCCATATCGATTTTTGCACGTAAACAAGCCGCACCTTCTGCAAATTCGCCGTTTTTCATTTTTTCAAACAAATTCAGATTTTCTTCAATACTGCGGTCACGATACGGGCTGTTTTTGCCCGGTTCGGTTAACGTGCCGCGGTATTCGCGCATTTGTTCCGGCGACAGTTCATCCACATAAGCCAAGCCTTTCTCTATTAATTCGATGGCATAGCCGTAAAGCTGGTCAAAATAATCCGACGCATAATGAGGCTCGCCTTCCCATTTGAACCCTAACCATTCCACATCCTGTTTGATTGAATCTACATATTCCACATCTTCTTTCACCGGATTGGTATCGTCAAAACGCAAATTACATTTGCCCTGATAATCCTGCGCAATACCAAAGTTTAAACAAATGGATTTCGCATGACCGATATGCAAATAGCCGTTCGGTTCCGGCGGAAAACGCGTGTAAACGTTATTATGTTTACCTGAAGCCAAATCTTCATCAATAATTTGACGGATAAAGTTTGTCGGGCGGGTTTCTTCGATAAGAATTTCGTTATTATTCATCTATCTCTCACTAATCGTCTTTTGATTAAAAGTTCCGTTCATTCTACACTGTTTGGGCGCAGAACAAAAGCGGCGACAAACGTATTCAAAATGAAGAGTTCCGTCGTTTATCCTTTCATACATTAAGATTAGAGTTATTTTTACTTTGGTGATAAAATCTTCCGCTGTTTACCAGACAATCTGTATTCTTAGTTCTTAAGAAATACTTAATAATCGTTTACTACACTTTCCAGACGAACCAACTAATAGAAATTATAGGAAATTATGAAGAAAAAAGTTTTAGCCATTGCTGTACTTGCGGCGTTAATTGCCGGCGGTGCCTATTATTTTATGAACGGAAGCAAAAAAGCGCCGACCTATTTAACTGAAGACGTGCAACGTTCCAATGTTGAAAAAACCGTCGTAGCATCCGGCTCTATCGAAAGCTCAAATGAAGTTGACGTCGGTGCGCAGGTTTCGGGAAAAGTCGTCAAACTTTATGTAACTTTAGGTCAGGAGGTGAAAAAAGGCGATAAAATTGCCGATATTGACTCCACAACCCAGATTAACAGCTTAAATACTGCTAAAGCGGCGCTTGCCAGCTATCAGGCTCAGTTAAAAGCCAAACAAACGAGCTACAACGTTGCGCTTTCCAGTTATAATCGATTATCCAAATTATATACGCAACAATCCACTTCTTTAGATAATTTAAACAGTGCCAAAAATACCTTAGATGCGGCAAAAGCGGAAGTGGACGCCTTAAAAGAATCCATCAAACAAGCGGAAATTCAGGTTAATACGGCGGAAACCAATGTGGATTACACCAAAATCACCTCGCCTATCGACGGCACGGTGATTTCTACGCCGGTTTCCGAAGGTCAAACAGTTAACGCAAATCAAACCACCCCGACTATCGTCACCGTTGCCAATCTTGATAAAATGCTGATTAAACCTGAAATTTCCGAAGGTGATATCACCAAGGTTAAAGCCGGTCAGCAGGTAACTTTTACTATTTTATCCGACAGCACAACAACCTATGATGCCGTCATCGACAGTGTTGATCCCGCCACCACAACCACAACGGACGCAAGTGCGACTTCAAGCGCTAGTAGCAGTTCGTCTTCTTCATCTTCTACTTCGGCGGTATATTATTATGCCAATATGGCGGTAGATAACCCTAACCGCGTATTACGGATCGGCATGACCACCGAAAACACCATTAAAATTGCCCGTGCGGAAAACGTCTTAACCGTCTCTAATATGGCGTTAAAAAAGCAAGATAACAAATATTATGTGAATGTCCTTAATGCTCAAAATCAGCCGGAACGCCGCGAAGTGCAAGTTGGTGTACAGGACGATTTTCATACTGAAATTAAATCCGGTTTAACGGAAAGTGATAAAGTTATCCTGTCACAAATAGAAGACGGCGAAAAAGTCGGTAATTTAGGCCGCGGACCTCGAATGTTTTAGCTAAAAGTGCGGTGAAATTTTAATGAATATTATTGAAATTAAAGAACTTAATCGTTATTTCGGTGAAGGTGAAAACACCGTTCACGTATTAAAAAATATTTCCGTGAACATTGAAAAAGGCGATTTTGTTGCAATTATCGGCCAATCCGGTTCGGGCAAATCCACTCTGATGAATATCATCGGTTGTTTGGATACCGCAACCAGCGGTTCTTATAAAATCGACGGTAAGGAAACCAATGAATTAACCTCCGATCAACTTTCTGATTTGCGCAGCCAAAAATTCGGTTTTATTTTTCAACGTTATAACCTGCTATCCGCCTTAACCGCGGCTGAAAATGTAGCGCTACCCGCCATTTATGCGGGAAAATCGCAAAGTGAGCGTCTTGCTCGAGCAGAAGAATTATTAAAAAAATTAGGTTTGGACGGCAAAGAAAAAAATAAACCCAGCGAACTTTCCGGCGGTCAGCAGCAACGGGTCAGTATCGCCCGCGCATTAATGAACGGTGGAGAAATCATCCTTGCCGATGAACCGACCGGTGCGCTGGATTCTCACAGCGGTGAAAACGTATTGGAAATCCTCCGCCAACTGCACAGCGAAGGACACACCATCATTATGGTAACCCATGATAAAAACATTGCCGCCAGTGCAAACCGTATTATTGAAATTAAAGACGGTGAAATTATTAATGATACACAAAAGCATCCGGTGCAAAATACCGTCAATAATCAGTCTAAAGCGAAATCCCGTTTTGGTTTCAGCAAAGATCAGTTGATGGAAGCCTTTCAAATGTCGGTCAGTGCCATTATCGCCCACAAAATGCGTTCCTTGCTGACCATGCTTGGAATCATCATAGGTATTACCTCTGTAGTTTCCGTAGTGGCGCTGGGAAACGGTTCGCAACAAAAAATTCTGTCCAATATTAGCGGGCTTGGTACCAATACCATGACCATTTTTAACGGTACCGGCTTTGGTGACCGACGTGCGGAACAAATGCAGAACCTCACCGTAAACGATGCGAATGCGCTGGCGAAACAAAGTTATGTGCAAAACGTGACGCCAAACAGCTCCTCCAGCGGGTTGTTAATTTACGGCAATCAGTCGTTCACCTCCACTAATTTAAAAGGTATCGGCGAACAGTATTTTGACGTGGAAGGAATGGCATTAAAACAAGGGCGTTCCATTACCGCGCAAGAAGTAAGAGACAACGCGCAAGTGGCGTTATTAGACGAAAGTTCGAAAAAATCAATTTTTCCGAACGACAACCCTATCGACAAAATCGTGATGTTTGCAAAACGCCCGTTCCGCATTATAGGCGTGGTTGCCGATCGCCAAATGGGCGCCGCCAGTAGCTCATTGAATATTTACGCCCCTTATACAACAGTAATGAACAAAGTCACCGGCGGCACCAAAATCGATTCGATTACAGTGAAAATTGCCGATAACGTCAATACGGCGGTGGCTGAAAAAAGTCTAACGGAATATTTAACCGTACGTCATGGTAAAAAAGATTTCTTTATTATGAATAGCGATACCATTAAGCAAACCATTGAAAGCACCACGGGCACCATGAAACTGCTGATTTCCTCTATCGCTTTCATTTCCCTTATTGTCGGCGGTATCGGGGTGATGAATATTATGTTGGTATCGGTAACCGAACGGACAAAAGAAATCGGCGTACGTATGGCAATCGGTGCGCGCAAAAGCAATATTCTGCAGCAATTTTTAATCGAAGCCATATTAATTTGTATGATTGGCGGGATTTCAGGAATTATGCTTTCCCTGATTATTGGCGGTATATTTAATGTCTTTATGACTGATTTTACCATGGTATTTTCCACCTTCTCCATTGTGGCGGCGGTGCTTTGCTCAACCTTAATCGGAGTAATTTTCGGTTATATGCCGGCAAAAAATGCCGCTCAATTAGATCCGATTACCGCTTTAGCACGCGAATAGTAGCAAAAAATAAAAATTCTGTTACAATATCGCACAAACTGAACGATCGTTCATTTATAAAAATTTAAGTATCAAAGTGCGGTCAAAATTTTTGAATTTTTTTGACCGTACTTTTCCACTAAAAAGGAAATAATTAATGTTAAAAATCAATAAATTAGCCCTTGCCGTGATTCTTTCCACCGCACTTGCGGGCTGTGCCAATCTCGACGATTCATATCAAGCCGCTCAAGACGATTTCAAACAATATGAAGAAGTAACCAAGCAGTTTAATGTGAAAGATAATTGGTGGTCTTTATATAATGACGCTCAGTTAAACCGTGTTGTCGAGCAAGCTTTAGTCAACAATAAAGATCTTGCCAAAGCGGCAATTTCCGTGAACTCGGCGCTTTATCAGGCTAATTTGTTGGGTGCGGATTTAGTACCTAGTTTTAACGGTTCAACCAGCTCATCTGCAAGCCGCCCCATTGACCGTCACGATAATTCCACTATCAGCCACGGCGGCTCATTGAGCGTAAGTTATACTTTAGATTTATGGCGCCGTTTGGCGGATGCCGCTTCCGCCGGCGAGTGGAGTTATCAGGCAACGCAACAGGATATGGAAGCAACCCGCCTGTCATTAATTAATTCGGTTGTCGTGACTTATTATCAGATCGCTTATTTAAATGATGCCATTAATGCCACCAACGACACCATTAACTATTATTCGCAAATTAACGGCATTATGCAAAACCGCCTAGCTCAGGGCGTGGAAGACCGCGCAAGCACCGATCAGGCGCAACAAGCGGTTCTCACCGCCCGCAACAACCTGATTTCATATCAAACTGCGAAAAAAACGGCCGAGCAGACTTTGCGCAATTTATTGAACTTAAAACCAAGCGAACCGTTAAATATCAATTTTCCTAATATTCTTAACGTTCAAACTGCCGGCGTAAACCTGAACGTACCTGTTTCTACAATCGGTAACCGCCCTGACGTACGCGGCTATTTATACCGTTTAAACAGCGCGTTTAAAGATGCCAAAGCGACACAAAAAAGCTGGTTTCCGGAAATTACCTTGGGTGCAGGATTGTCTTCAAGCGGTACCAGAGTGAATAACGCCTTTAACAACCCGGTTGCAGCCGGTACGATTGGTATCAGCCTGCCGTTCTTAGACTGGAACCATGTAAAATGGAATGTGAAAATTTCGGAAGCCGCCTATGACACAGCGCGTACAAACTACGAACAAAGTATTACCACGGCGTTGAATGAAATCGATACTAATTACTTTGCCTACACCCAAGCGCAGCAAAACTTTACTAACCTGAAACAAAAATACGATTATGATAAACGTATCGCTCAGTACTACAAAAACCGCTATGACGCCGGTGTTTCCGACTTAAAAGACTGGCTTTCCGCAATCAACACCGAACGTGCATCGCAAGTGTCTATTTTGAATGCAAAATACAGTGTTATTCAAAACGAAAACGCCATTTATAGCTCAATGGCGGGTTATTACAGCCCTAAATTCTAATTTTTAATTGAATTAGCGCTATAAAAAAGTGCGGTGAAAATTTCAAAATTTTCGAAATTTTCACCGCACTTTTATTTTTGTAATTTATGCAATAAACCTAAATTTTACCGACATCAAATTTAGCTAAATCAATGCTGTCTTCCGTTCCATAAAATTCAACTAACGCCTTACGTAATATTTCCGCCCGTTTCGGCAAGTAACCGCGATCCGCATACTCTTTTACCTGATTATAAACCGCTTTTTTGAAAGGTGCGGTGTCGCCCGGATTGCCGTTTAAATTATCGGCGCTGGCAAAATAACGAAAATCCGCTGCGGTGGCAAGCACCCATTCGATAGCCTGCGGTTTTACTTCAACCCGTTCAAACTCCCGTTGGCGTTGTGTAGAACGCCCGTCCGGCTCATACCAATAACCGAAATCCTCTAATTTTCGGCGCTCCTTACCCGCCACCAACCAATGGGAAATTTCATGCAATGCGCTGCTGTAAAAGCCTCTGGCAAAATAAATTACATTGTAAGGGCGTTCGCTTTTTACTCCGTTTTCATCTAAAAATGCAGGTAAATAAATAGGATATTCGCCGCCTTTTTCTAATTTTGTGTTGTATTCCGATTCAAAACATTGATTAAAAATATTGATAATATCCGTTAAATTATGTTCCATTAATTTATTCCAATTGATCACATGATAAAAATCGCTCAAGGGTAAAACTTTTCGGAAAAAAAATAAACCCTAATTATCAGCTAAATGGCGTTAATTCATTTTAGATCAATAAATTTCCCTAACGATGCCGTTTTCCCATAAAAAGACATAAAAAAAGCACGTAATGTAATAACGTGCTTTCCTTTGAAATTTCAATTAATTATTTGCTTGTTTCCAGCGCTTCAATACGTTTTTCCAGCGGCGGATGGCTCAAAAATAATGACGTGAAACCACCGCGTTTGCCGTTAATGGCAAATGCCGCTAATTTACCGTCCATTTCCTGTGGCTCATGAATAGCCTGCAAACGTTTTAAGGCGGCAATCATTTTTTGTTTACCCGCTAACTCTGCGGAACCCGCATCGGCACGGAACTCCCGGAAACGTGAAAACCACATGGCAATCATACTTGCCAGGAAACCGAAAACCACTTCAAGTACCATAGCCACGAGAAAATAAATACCGGAATTGCTTTCTTCGCTGCTGCGATTATTAGCGACCATTCGCGCAATCATGCGTGCGGCAAAAATAACAAAGGTATTTAGCACGCCTTGCAGTAAAGTCATTGTGACCATGTCACCATTTTTGATATGACTGATTTCATGAGCCAATACGCCCTCCGCTTCATCGCGAGTCATATTATTTAACAGCGCAGTACTGACGGCAACAAGCGAATTGTTTTTGCTGGCACCGGTGGCAAAAGCATTCACATCATTAGAATGATAAATTGCTACGTCAGGTTTCGGTAAACCGGCTTTTTCCGCTTGGGAATGTACGGTCTGCAGTAACCAGCGCTCCGTATCGTTACGGGGCTGTTCGATTACTTCCGCACCGGTTGCCGCCAAAGCAGAACGTTTAGACATCAGCAAGGAAATAATAGAACCGGTGAAACCAAATAATGCCGCCATAATTAACAGCCCCATGGCATCCTGACCGCGAATTCCCGTTAAACTCAGAATAATGTTAAATACAATTAATACGGCGGCGTTAGTAGCTAAAAATAAAAGAATTCTCATCATAGGGAATTTTCCTTCATAAAGTTAATAAATAAATGTTAAAGCTTGAAAAGCGTTTACCAAAATAAACGATATTTAGTATAAATACTTTTCTAAAATTTAGTAGTAAATAGTTATTATTTTGTTAAATTCAAGAGTGTCGAGTAACTATTTTTTACCATAAACTCATTTGCTGTTCCGCTTTTTGTTCCGGAATTGTAACCTGCAGTCCAACCAACCTGATTGCCCTCCCCTGCCTGCGTTGCCAGATTTGTCGCAATAAAACGATAAAATTTTCCCGCTTAAATTCCACCGCACTTTTTTCCAGAGTAGTGACCTGAAAGTCTTCAAATTTTAATTTAACACCGAGTTTGCGGAACCGTTCAAAAGGAATATCCGGGCAAGCCCGTTTGATTCGCTGTTCCAAAATAGGATACAGACGTTCTAATTCAACAATCCCTTGCTCAATATCGGTAATATTCCGCAACAAGGTATCTTCCACTCCAACGGATTTACGCTGCCAATGAGGCTGCACCTCTCTTTCATCAATACCGTGGCTGTATTGCCAAATGCGCTGACCGAATTTGCCGAACCGATTCAATAAAACCGTTAAATCCAGCTTTTGCACATCCCCGCAGGTTTTTAACCCCATTTGTAATAACTTCTGACCGGTGACTTTACCGACGCCGGGAATTTTACTTAGTGGCAATGTTTTCACAAAATTATCCACTTCACCGGGCGTAATCACGAAAATTCCGTTCGGTTTATTTTGATCCGAGGCGATTTTAGCTAAAAATTTAAGAGGAGCCACTCCGGCTGAAGCGGTTAAGTGTAATTCGTTAAAAATCGCCCGACGGATTTCCTCTGCAATCCAGGTCGCCGATCCCGAACATTGTACGCAATCCGTTACGTCTAAATAAGCTTCGTCTAAAGATAAAGGTTCGATATTATCCGTATAACGATGAAAAATTTGTTTGATTTGATGAGAAATCTGCTTATACAACGCCATATTGACGGGTAACAAAATAAGATCCGGGCAAAGCTTTAATGCCTGCCCCGTCGGCATTGCGCTGTGCAGACCGAATTTACGTGCCGGATAATTGCAAGTGGTCAATACACCCCGCTGTTGAACGCTACCCCCTACCGCAATAGGTTTATCCCTCAGTGCCGGATTCTCCCGCATTTCAACTGCGGCATAAAAGCAATCCATATCAATGTGAATAATTTTACGTAGCTTGTGCATAATTCAATAAAAAAAGTGCGGTCTGTTTTTCAAAAGTTTTATTTAACTTCCCGCCATAGCGCTGATAGTAAAACTTCCGGAAATTTGACCGCACTTTATCACAATAAACTGTATAAATAAACAGTTTTAATTATCAGGATTCCTGCGTTCGGGTTAAACTCACCACTTTTGAAAATAATCGTTTAAATAACAACGGAATAGAATCCCGTCCGCGATTTGCCATTTCGTTGGATAAGGTGATGGCCAAATCCGGTTTTGAGGTACGCTGAATAGCTTTTTGAATAATTTTGTGAATAGGATAATGTCCGCCTTGCGGCTCCCAACGCGCTAAACGGATAAACACGTTTTCAAAGCCCGATGAATAGAAGAAATGTTCGATATCCTGTCTTGGTAAGGTAGTCACCCGGTTTGATAGCAACTCATGCTCTAATAACATGGTTTTTACCGTTTCGGTGTATTTTTTGCCCGCTTCATCGCCGTCAGTTAACGCATACCATTCGATGCCCATTGCCCGGGCATATTTAATTAACGGACGAATGCCGGATTGCGCGAATTCGACGATACGAATTCCTTCAATATCCAGATCAATACCTAATAATTCCGCCAATTCGGATAAAATCCACACTTCCGTTTCCCCCTCAACTAAGATCCATGTACGAGCAAACAAAGCGCGACTACGGTTATGGTGAACGTGAAAAGACAAACGGCGTAAATCTTCTTTGCCCAAATCCCGACGATTCAGCTGATAGGCGCGGGTGCGATCATCATAACGGACTAATCGGCAAATAGAGCGCAAATTCACTTGTGAAATCAGCTCCACGGAATTGGTAGTAGTGATTCGTTGAATGGGCAAATAATTGGCAAGTTTCCACACAATGGCAACCATTCTCGGATGCAAACGGGTGGCGACATCTTCTAACAACAAAATCGGGCGCATAAAGCGATGAGAACCAGGGGTTAACTTGCCGTTGTGTTCGAATAAAGAGGTAATTGCATTCACTAAACGCTGCTGCAATTCCGGATTTTTCCGCTGCTCCAACCGATAACACAAAGACTGCGCCAAATCCCACAATACGCCCGGGTCGGAAGACATTTGGGCATATTCCTGAGTTTCAACAAAATAATATTTGACCAATTCGGTCACTGCATACAATTCTCTGCTGACCGCATCAATATTTTCGGCATATTTTAACGGCTGGGAATTGGCTTTATGCCGGTTTAAACGCGCATCGCGAAAGCGGTAGACGGGATGATCATGGGTTAATTCTTTCACTAAAAAATCCACATTTTCGACGTCTATCGGCTGCCCTTGTTGATCAAGAAAAGAATAATAGGTCTGTACCTGATTCTGTTCATTTATATCGCCCGATACGCGTAAATAAATTCGTTCAAAACCGTCTTCATGGGGGACGAAAATATGTCGATAAACGGGGTTAAATTTCTCATGTTCTTCATTAATACTACTTTCGCTAAAGGTGAAAAGTAACGTAATATCCTTCATATTATCCGCCCGATGAAAATCCGTCGGCACAAAATGATAAAGCCCGTTATCCACATTTAAAATCAGGCTCAATGCAGACAACAAACTGGATTTACCCCAGGAATTTTCCCCGATTAATACCATATCCGGACGTAAATGAATGGATAACCGCTTAATACCGCGAAAACCCGAAATATCTAACTGGCGTAAATACATATAAAAATCCTCTACAGTTTTCTTATAGCCTACCTTAATTTGTCAACAGTTGATATACTAACGCGCTAATTTAATCGAGAAGACGAATTTTATGGAAGGATTACTCATTGTTCTTGTGCCTATGCTGTTGGGCTATTTAATTAAAACAAAAAATACCGGTTTATTGCAATCCATCAACAAAACGGTGATGGTACTGCTTTTTATTATCCTGTTTGTAATGGGGGTTTCCCTCGGACAATTAGATGATCTGGCGACAAAATTACCCGTTATCGGCATCTCCGCACTGGTTTTTATCGTTTGCATTTTAACCTGTAATATTATCGGACTGCTCGCCTATGATAAATTATCGCCCCGCCCTTTAAAACACCTCGGCACAGACATTCCGCCGCGGGGAAAATTGTTATTGGACAGCCTAAAACTCTGCTCAATGGTTATTTTCGGATTTCTCTTCGGTTTATGCACAAAAGGCGACTTCGATCTGCCGTTACATGCCAGCACTTACGTATTGGTTGCGTTAATCTTTTTTGTCGGCATTCAGCTACGCAATAACGGTATATCATTGCGAGAGGTATTGTTTAATAAACGGGGAATTTATACCGCAATCATCATGATTATTACCGCCTTAATCGGTGGCATCGTCGCCAGCTTATGGTTGGGACTGCCCGTCACTCAAGGGCTTGCCATTGCGTCCGGATTAGGCTGGTATTCGCTTTCCAGTGTTGTGATTAACGATGCCTGGGGGCCGGTTTTCGGCAGTATCGCTTTTTTTAACGATTTATCCCGGGAAGTGTTCAGCCTGTTTATTATTCCGTTTTTTATGTTTAACTACCGCTCCACCGCGGTCGGTTTGGCCGGCGCAACCGCATTGGACTGTACATTACCGGTAATTCAACGTTCAGGCGGCATGGAAGTAGTTCCTCTTGCCATCAGCTTCGGTTTTGTCACCAACATTGTACCGCCCGTTTTATTGGTATTTTTTTCTTCTATTCCGTTGTAAAACTTTACAAAAACCGACCGCACTTTATGCAATCTCCGTCAAGTGCGGTCATTTTTCTTTAACTTTTATAAAATTCTTGTTAAACTAACCGCAATTTTTGGGGCTGATTCTGGATTCGACGGGATTGGCGAAGCCCAAGGTGCACGTCGAGGTGCGGTAGGCCTCGTAAATAAACCGCAAAAAAATAGTCGCAAACGACGAACAATACGCTTTAGCAGCTTAATAACCTGCATTTAGCCTTCGCTCCCTAGCTTCCGCTCGTAAGACGGGGATCAAGCGGAGTCAAACCTAAACGAGATCGTGTGGATGCTTCGGCTTGGAGATCGAAACACTAAATTGAATCAAGCTAGTTTATTCTTCGCGTGTCTGTCCGCAGGGGGTAAATGAAATTAAAGACCAGACTAAACGTGTAGTGCTGAAGGTAGAGTAATTTCGGACGCGGGTTCAACTCCCGCCAGCTCCACCAAATATACCTAAACAGAGATATAATAAAATCAATTAGTTATTTATTATATCTCTTTTTCATATAACTATTAGCCAACCAAAAACGATCCGTATTTAATCCGTAAATGAGAGCAAATTCCTAGAAAATATCCAGAAGCTTGCCGATCGCCCAGAAAGGTTCCTTTACGAAAATCTTTTTAAGATTAGCGATAAGCTAAGAGGCTATTTGGTCATTATTTCTGTCCGAAATCATTTTTGGAGTCAGGTTTCGCCATATTATTCGGCGCACCTTTTTGTACCGGGAATACCGAATCCATCTGCCACGCATTCCAGCTGCCGTCATAGACATAGGCATTGTCCCAGCCGGCAAGTTGTGTCATAAACCAAGAAACGCCGGCACGCCAGCCGGTACCGCAATAAAATGCGATTTGGTCACCTTGATTGATATTTTGTTCTTTCCACAAGGCAAAAATTTCTTTCGGATTCCGCAAAGTACCGTCAACATCATAGTAATCCGCCATATTGGAGGCGTCTGTTCCTGCAAAGCCCCAGATTGCGCCTTGCGGTTCGCCTTTACCCGGGATATAGCTATAACCGCTGATTTTACCGGTGTATTCGTCCCATGCTCGGTTGCTGATTAGTTTTAATCCCTGCTTTTGGAGGGCAATCGCTTCTTGTGGCATTGAAATATTGATTTGCGGGTTAAGCGGGATTTCCGCGCCGAATTGACTGACAGGTGTCGGCGTATTTACTGCTGTTTCCGTCGCAAAACCGGCTTTTGTCCAAGTGGTTAAATTGCCGTTTAACACTCGTATGTCTTTGACTCCAGCCCATTTCAACGCCCAGAAAATACGATAAGCGGCAAGCTGGTTATCGGAATACAGGATAATCGTTTTATCTTTGTTGATACCGGCGTTAAGTAAATTTTGCTCAATTATTTTCGGATCGGAAAGATTCCAAACCGGATCATTTTCCACCCAGTCGGTGTTAAAGTGGAAAGCACCCGGGATATGTTGTTTATACTCTTCCGATTTTTCAACCGGCCCCCAACCTACGTGGAAAACTATAAAATCATCGTTTTGGTAGCTTTCTGGTTTTTCACCTTTGATAACCGCATTTACCCATTCGGGTGAAACGCTGTATTCAAAATTCAGAAACGCTTCAAGCGGGTTATCACTGTTTGCGTAACTCAAATAATCTTTAAATACGCGAACCTTATAGCCTTTTTCAGCAAACTTATGGCTTAAACAGTTAAGCTGTTCACTATTGCTATCATAGAAAACCAAGGTTTTATCTTTAGTTAATCCCTTGTCTTGGGCGAATTTTTCAAATTTATCATCGGCAATATGCGCTAACCAGTTACAGCTGAATTGTACCGCACCTTTGATATGTCCGCCGCGTTTAGCATTGCCGTCTTTAAAGCCGTTATACAAGCTGTCGGATCGCCCGTCGATAATCACAAATTCGGGGTTGTCCAGATTTTTCAATAGCTCGTCCGTTTTAATCTCTTTCACGGATTTATCATCACAGGCGCTAAGTGTTAAAGCAACCGCCGTTGCGATCAAGGTTAGTTTGATGTTCATAGTCTTTCCTTTTTTGAAAAAGTATGAGGTGTGTCATCACAACACACCTTTTTTGAAAAATCAGGGTTTATCCTCGGCAAGAATTAATCTTCTTCAACATTCTACCGGAATCATTTTTTGCATCGGGCTTCAATAAACCCGTCGGAGCGCCTTTTTGCACCGGTAATTCCGTCATCTGCCATGCATTCCAGCCGCCGTCATAAACTGCGGTATTCCGCCAACCGAGTAGTTGAGTCATAAACCACGGCACAGAGGCTCGCCAGCCCGTTCCGCAGTAAAAAGCCAACTGATCGCCTTGTACGATACCTAATTCCTGCCATAACGCTTCAATCTCTTTTGGATTACGTAAGGTATCGTCCGGATCGTAAAAATCCGCTACATTAGAAGGTGCGGAACCGGAAAAGCCCCAAATCGCCCCTTGCGGTTCTCCGGTTGCCTGAATGGCATCATCACCGCTGACCTCACCGATATATTCTTCCCAAGCGCGGCTACTGATTAGCTTTAATCCTTGCTGTTGGTGGGCGTAAGCTTGTTGCGGTTGTGCAATGGATAGTTGCGGATTTGTCGGAATATGCCCGCCGAAATTGTTGGCGGGCTGAGGAATATTGACTTTGGTTTCTGTCGGAAAACCCGAATCCATCCAGGTTGAAAGGTTACCATTTAACACTCGCACATCTTCAACTCCAGCCCATTTCAATGCCCAGAAAATACGGTATGCCGCCAACGGGTTATCGGAATAGAGGATGATGGTTTTATCTTTGGTAATGCCGTTTTTCAGTAGATTCAGTTCAATAGTTGCCGGGTCAAGTAAATTATGTACCGGCGCTTCGCCTTCCACCCAGTCGGTATCAAAATGATATGCACCGACAATATGTTGGGTATAGGCTTTTGCATTTTCTAACGCTCCCCAAGACACTTCAAACAGCATAAAGTCGTCATTGGTATAGCGTTCCGGTTTTTCTCCTTGGAGTACGGAATAAACCCATTCCGGCGATACGCTGTATTGGAAATTCGGCAATGATTCAAGCGGATAGCCCGCATTGACGTAACTAATGAAGTCGCTAAAAGTGCGTACTTTGTAACCTTTTGCTGCGAACTCTGCCGAAATACAGGCTAAATTGTCCGGGTTCGAATCATAAATAACCAAAGTCTTGTTTTTAGTTATTCCTTTTGATTCGGCAAAACTATCGAATTTACCGGCTTCAATCGAATCAAACCAGCTGCAGGTAAATTGGATTGAGCCTTGAATATGTCCGCCGCGGCTGGCATGTTTGTCTTTAAAACCGTTGTACAGGCTGTCGTTACGGGAATCGATAATCACATACTGCGGGTTATCCAAATTCTGCAACAGTTCGGCAGTATCTATCGGTTGCACTTTATTATCGTTACAAGCGGTCAGAAACAGCGAAAAAATTGCAAAAAGAGCGGTGTATTTCATAAATATCCTTAAATGCGGCATTGTGTCGGTTTCACTAAGACTGATGTTAGCCAACAACCGATCATAATCATCAAGGTCGCCAACCATCCCTGCCATGAGAAATAAGCGGTCGAAACCAACGCATTAGTGATAGTACAACCGCCGGCAAGCGAAGCGCCGATTCCCATTATTACCCCGCCGAGCATACGTTGTAAAATCGCCTTCGGTTCCGGTAAGCGGATTTCAAATTCACCGCTTAATTTGGCGGCGATAAAGGAGCCGAGTAAAATGCCAAGCACAAAATAACTGCCCCAATTTAAGTAACGCTGTTGTCCGATAACGATATATTGCACTACGTTTGCTGTTGGAACGGCGACACCATAACCATAACTTCTGCCGTATTGTTCACTCACCAGCCAAGCCAAAACGCCAAGCAAGCCAATCCATACCGCTGCGGTAAACGGATGCCAATGTTTGGTAAAAATACGATGAGGAATCAGAGCGGTAGTCGGTTCTTGCGGGAATTGATAACGGGGATTTTTTATGTGATAAACAATCATTACAACGGTGATTAATACCAGCACGGTAACTAAAATCCATGGGGAAAGATTGAACGTATTATAAATATTATCAAGGGTTGTAGTTTCAAGTAGTAACGGATTGATCCACTGTTTCAGCGCACCGGTTTGTGTAGCCGCCATCGTTAAAGCAAAGCAGATAAGAGCAATCCAACTACCTACAGCTCCTTCTCCGGTTCGAAACCAGCCACCGCTGGCACAGCAATTTGCCAATACCATTCCGATGCCAAAAAGCAACCCGCCGATTAAAGTGGCTAACAATGGCATGGGAGTATTTGGAATAGTAATTAAGTCCAGACCGCTTAAACTAAAAAAACCGATGGATTGAATAGAAACGACAATCAGTAATGCCGTTAAAAAACGGAAATTTCGCTGAGTATAAATAATGCGGAAGCCGGACACGAAGCAAAATTGCCCGCGCTGTAAGAAAAAACCGAATAGTAGCCCAATAAAAAGACCGATTAACATTGATTAAACCTTAATACGAACGTCATCAAAATTGAAATAATATTAGAACATAAATACATAGGAAAAGGAAAGCACAAGCGGTAGGATTTCTATCAAAGTTTGTAAAATCCGGTGGACTATTATTTAAATAAACGGACAAGAAAAAATAAGTTGTTCAAAATTAATTTATCAGAAGTCCATATCGAGGGAAACGATTATTTTTTAGGCATAATCTATCCTCTGCTTGATAAGCTCGAAATAAATCTCTAAATAAATTCCAGAGATTTCTCATATAATTAAGCCCCTTCAAAAAGGGGCTTAAAGCTATTCAATAAAATATTATTTAATAACCGCAACTTCAACTGCTGCCGGGCCGCGTTGTGTATTTTCTACATTATATTCTACGCGGTCACCTTCATTTAGGCTTCTGTAATTATTGCCCAAAATACTGGAGAAATGAACAAACAGGTCTTTGCTGCCGTCTGCGGGGGTGATAAAACCAAAACCTTTGTCCGAATTGAACCATTTTACTAAGCCGTTTAGTTTAGACATATGTCTTCCTTATTTTAAATTGTAAATTTGTATGCTTGAATCAAGCGGTAGTGCTAATAACGTGAACTTAAATTGAGATGGATATTAAGAAACTTCAAGGAACAAATTTAGAACTTGTAAAGAGGAGATACTATAATAACTTGACTACTATTAAACTTTCGTTTAGCTGAGGCGCATTAGAACATGATTATTTACCTAATGCAAGAAACATTTATTCTTTTTTACTCTGATAAACTTCACTGAAGGATAAAATTCGCCTAAAAATGACCGCACTTTTATGTTATTGGTAGTTTTTCTATTATCACAAAAATAAGCGTTTCTTTTTTCAACGGGAAACGCTTATTTTTATAATGAATGACCGGATTGACTCTGATACTTAGATAAAATTATTTTTGGTAAAATACTGCAGGCCCGACAGATTTTTTTGAGTTCTCTTCAAATTTTTTCAATACTGTACCCGAAGAACTAATTTCAACCCGGCGATTAGGTCGCAGACAGTCTCTCAAAGCTTTACCCGCCTTAAGACCGGTACAAGGTTTAATCTGTTGCGCGGAACCATAACCAATAGCGTCAATATCGGCTTTAACATCACGTGCGATTAACCATTCTTTTACTTGATTTGCACGACGTTGCGATAATTCCAGATTATAAGCCTCAGAGCCTAAACGATCGGTAAAACCTGCAACTTTCACAGTTTTCGCCTTGCTTGCTTTTAATTGCTCTGCAACGCTATCCACCACTTTTTTACCCCGCTCGGTTAAACTGTCTTTATCAAAATCAAACAAAAAATCGGCGCTTAAACTGAATGAAGAATTGGCGTTACAACCGTTCGGATGCCAGAAAAAACTCTGCGCGTTCATATTTTTATCAAATAGGATTTTATATTGACATATTTTATGCACACCGTTTTCGCGATAGTTAAATGCATAATCAAATTCACGAACTCCGTATAATCCCTCGGAAAAATGCGGACTGCCGATTAAATTACGGATTTGATCTTTATTCATTCCCCGTTCGATCATACGAACGCTATCCCAGTTCGGCCAGGAACCGAATTGACTGCCGTCATGATTGAAACGAGATTCGTCAATTTTTGGCCAAACTAAGTTCTCTGACGTGCCTTCATCCGTTACATCGCTTAAATTACCGCAAGCGATTAGTGAAGTTGCTGCCACAGCAGATAACAAAAGGTGGGTCAATTTCATTTATTTTATCCTTAATTATTATTAGTTTTTATAAAAACCGGAGCTAAACTTTATCTAATATTATTGTAACGATTGAATTTTTTATAAAAAACAAACGCACACGTAAATTCGTTTATATGTTAATTCCAATTACATCGAAAGTAAAACTTAAAGTCGTAAAAATACATTACATCAGTGTCTTATTACCCTGTTTTAACCATTTTAATAAAAGTTTATCCGAACTTTCTTCCGCCTGTTTTCCCAATTTTTGGATTAAAGATTTTTTCACCGCGTATTTCACCCCGATAACGGATTTATCTTGCATCGCATCTAAAATCAAGTCATCACTGGTCGCAATTTCATCAACCAAATTTAATGCTAAGGCTTGCTGACCAAACCAATGCTCGCCGGTAGCAATTTTATCAATATCCACCAAAGGACGATTGGCAGTGACAAACTGTTTAAATAAGTCATGGGTTTCTTCTAATTCCTGCTGGAATTTCTGTTTACCTTTTTCGGTATTTTCTCCCACGAAAGTCACCGTCCGTTTATATTCGCCCGCCGTCATCACATCCACATCGACATCATGTTTTTTTAACAAACGGTGAATATTCGGAACCTGCGCCACAACGCCAATAGAACCGATAACGGCAAATGGTGCGGCAACAATCTTATCGGCGACACAAGCCATCATATAACCGCCGCTTGCCGCAACTTTATCCACCGCAACCGTTAATTTAATTCCTTTTTGTTTCAGGCGGGCTAATTGCGAAGCGGCTAAACCGTAACCATGCACTACACCGCCCGGGCTTTCTAAACGCAGTAAAACTTCATCCGTTGCCGGATTGGCAACATTGAGAATAGCACTGATTTCTTCCCGCAATGCGGCGGTTTCCGAAGCGCGAATATCTCCTTTAAAATCCATCACATAAACACAAGGTTTGAGGCTTTCTTCCGTTTTCTCACCTTTTTTGTTTTTGGCTTTATTTTCTTTGGCTTTCTGCTTATCCGCTTTTTTCCGTGCTTTTTCCGCTTGTTTTAATTCCTCATCAGTTAAGCGGAAATCTTTTAATTTTTTCACGTTATCCTGATATTGTTCGGACAAATCCGTTAATTTTAATTCGCCGGTTTGCGGATTTTTCTGCTGTTTTAACGTCATAATTGCTGCCACGATACCGGCAATAACAAGTAAAATCGTCAAAATTTCCAAAATAAAAATGCCGTAACCAACCAAAATTTCAGACCACATTAGTGTTATTCTCCCTTATTAAATATGGAGGTCTATTCTACTACAAGTTTTACAAAAATCTGGCAAAATTCACCGCACTTTTATGCTTAATAAATACCGCTTAAACAGACATCTTCAGTTTTTCAATTAGAGGCTGTTTATCTTTTAAGTATAAATTTTAATCATTTTGAACCCTAGCACGGCAACGCCGTACTAGGTTACGCATAGTTCCGCCCCTTTGGGGCTGTGAAATTAGGTGCAGAAAAGCTGCTTAACTATGCGTAACCCAGTACGCTTACGCGCTGGGTATAAATAATAAATCGTTTAATTTTGTTTATTTTATATACTTAAAACATCAACAAGCCCTAATTTCGACTAAATAAAATTGAATTTTTTATTGACAAAAAATCTCTGTACTAGTTTAATAGTGCATAAATATTTTAAAGCAAAAGGAAGCGCACTATGCCAAACGCTTATATTCAAACTCTAAGCAATCCGGTTCAATATCAACAAGATCTCACCGCCGTATTTGCCACAGTCGGGAAAACAAACAGCTTATTATTGGAATCCGCCGAAATCAGTAGCAAAAACAGTTTACAAAGTTTATTAATTATTAATGCGGCGTTAAAAGTATCCTGCTTGGGTCAAATTGTCACATTTACTGCATTAACAGCAAACGGAAGTCATGTTTTACCATTAATTAAAGAAAAGTTACAGGGTAAAACAAAATCCCTTTCCGTTCAGCAAAATAAACTGATTGCGGAATTTTTTCCAATTGATCAAAATCTGGATGAGGACAGTAAATTACAATCCTTAACTGTTTTCGACGGTTTACGCGTAATCAATCAGCTTTATCAGCATAGCAAGCAGCCTGTTTTTCTCGGCGGTTTATTTGCTTACGATTTAGTCGCTAACTTTATTCCGATGAATAACATTACTTTGCAGGACGACGGTTTAAGCTGCCCGGATTATGTGTTCTATCTTGCGGAACAATTGCTTCGTTTGGATCATCCAAGCCAACAAGCCACTTTACAAACCTTCTGTTTTAATGATTCGGAACTGCAGAATTTGCAGCAAAGTGCGGTCGAAATTGACAAAGATTTACGGAATTTAAAACCTCTTCCCGCTATTCAACAAGGTTCTACGGATATTTCGACCAATCACGAAGACGAAAAATTTAAGCAAATTATTACCGCACTTAAACATCATATTTACATCGGTGATGTTTTCCAGATTGTGCCGTCCCGTCGCTTTATCCTGCAATGCCCGAATACTTTAGCCACTTATCGTCAGCTGAAGGAAAATAATCCGAGCCCTTATATGTTCTTTATGCAAGATGAGGAATTCACTTTGTTCGGCGCCTCGCCTGAAAGCGCATTGAAATATTCCGCCGATAACCGTCAGTTGGAAATCTACCCTATCGCCGGTTCCCGTCCGCGCGGATTTGATGCCAAAGGTAAAATTGATCCCGAATTGGACGCACGCCTGGAACTTGAAATGCGTTTAGATCATAAAGAACAAGCGGAACATTTAATGTTGGTTGACTTAGCCCGTAATGATGTGGCGCGCGTATGCGAAAGCGGAACCCGTCATGTTAAAGAGCTAATGCAGGTGGATCGCTATTCGCATATTATGCACTTGGTTTCCCGCGTAGTCGGCAAACTACGCCCCGAACTGGATGCGCTGCATGCTTATCAGGCTTGTATGAATATGGGGACGCTCACGGGCGCACCTAAAATTAAAGCTATGCAATTAATTTATCAGTTTGAAAAACAAAAACGTCATAGTTACGGCGGTGCGGTGGGTTATCTGTCTTCCGACGGCAATTTAGACACTTGCATCGTTATCCGTTCCGCATTTGTGCAAAACGGCATTGCTTATGTGCAAGCCGGTTGCGGCGAAGTACTGGATTCCGATCCGCAAATGGAAGCGGATGAAACCCGCCATAAAGCGCAGGCGGTCATTAAAGCTATTCTGCAAACAAACGCCCAAGCGAATTAAAAGGAAAAGAACTTATGGCAACTATTTTATTTTTGGATAACTTCGACTCTTTCACTTATAACCTTGTAGACCAATTTCGAGGGCTGGGGCATCAAGTAAAAATTTACCGTAATGACTGTGATTTGGCGTTGCTGGAAAGCATTGCCCTGCAACCCGATACTATTCTTGCCCTTTCGCCGGGTCCGGGTACGCCTGCGGAAGCGGGCAATATGCTTGCATTAATTCAACGGGTAAAAAGTGCGGTGCCGATTATCGGAATTTGTTTAGGTCATCAGGCGCTGATAGAAGCTTTCGGCGGCAAGGTAGTTCATGCGGGTGAAGTTTTGCACGGCAAAGTATCAAAAATTAATCATGACGAACAGGCGATGTTTCTGAATTTGCAAAATCCGATGCCAGTCGCCCGCTATCATTCTTTGAAGGGAAGCAATCTGCCGGAAGAATTAGTCGTCAATGCGACCTATAACGATATTATTATGGCGTTTCGCCACAAAAATTTGCCGATTTGCGGTTTTCAATTCCATCCGGAAAGCATTTTAACCGTTCAAGGAGCAAAATTACTGGAAAATTCCGTTAACTGGTTGCTCAATAAATAAAAAATACATACTTTTAATGCGAATAAAAACAAGGAATTTCATTATGCAAACACAACAAATTCTTACCCAACTTTTTGATAACCAACCTCTTAGTCAAGAGCAAGCAGCTTTTATTTTTGGCAATATCGTTAAAGGCGAATTATCTAACGAACAGCTTGCCGGCGCCTTAATCGCCCTTAAAATACGTGGTGAAACCATTGATGAAATCACCGGCGCGGTAACCGCTCTGTTAGCGGCGGCAGAACCCTTCCCCGCCCCGGACTATCCGTTTGCCGATATAGTGGGAACCGGCGGCGATAACGCCGACACTATCAATATCTCGACCGCTTCCGCCATTGTTGCGGCAAGCATGGGATTAAAAATTGCCAAGCACGGCAATCGCAGCGTTTCCAGCAAAACCGGCGCAAGCGACGTATTAACCGCCTTGGGGGTAAATATTCGTATGTCAACGGAGCAAGCCCGCAAAGCACTGGATGAAATCGGTATTGCCTTCATTTTTGCCCAACAATATCATTTAGGCTTTAAATATGCAGGTCCCGTTCGCCAAGCGTTAAAAACCCGTACTATTTTTAATATTTTGGGGCCGTTAATCAACCCCGCAAATCCGAAACGTCAGTTATTAGGCGTTTATTCGCCCGAGTTACTCAAACCTTATGCGGAAACCAATTTACGTTTAAATCATGAACATAGTATCATTGTTCACGGTTGCGGATTAGATGAAGTGGCAATCCACGGTCTCACCCAAGTTGCGGAATTACGTGACGGCAAAATTGAATATTATAATTTATCACCGAAAGATTTCGGTTTTGAGCCTCAACCGTTGGAAAGCCTGCGCGGCGGTGCACCTGAAGAAAATGCGAAAATTTTGACCGCACTTTTACAAGGCAAAGGCAGCGCGCAGCAGGCCCAAGCGGTCGCAATGAACACTGCCCTGTTAATGAAATTATTCGGACATGAAGACATTAAGCAAAACGCCCAACAGGTGCTGGAACAATTAACAACCGGTAAAGCTTTTGAAACCTTAACAAAATTAACCACTTATTAAAATTTAAAGCTTATGAACTTAAACGATAAACCCACTATTCTACAAAAAATCGTGGCGGATAAAATCCAATGGATAAAAGCGAAAGAACAGGTTTTCCCATTGGCTTCATTCAAAGAAAAAATCACAAAATCCGACCGCAGTTTTTATCAGTCGCTCGGCAAAGGTACTCATCAGAATCCGGTTTTTATTTTGGAATGTAAAAAAGCCTCGCCGTCAAAAGGCTTGATTCGTAACGAATTTAACCCTGCTGACATTGCGCAGGTTTACAAAAATTACGCCTCTGCGGTATCGGTATTGACCGATGAAAAATATTTCCAAGGTGATTTTTCCTATATCAAGCAAGTTCGTGACATTGTCACCTGCCCGGTACTTTGCAAAGATTTTATGATAAGCGAATATCAGGTTTATCTGGCACGTTATTATCAGGCGGATGCCATTTTGCTTATGCTTTCCGTGCTTGACGATGAAACCTATAAAAAGCTTGCCGCACTTGCTCACGAACTTGGCATGGGCGTATTGACCGAAACATCTAATCAGCAAGAACTGGAACGGGGCATTGCCCTAGGTGCAAAAGTGATGGGCATTAATAACCGCAATCTCCATGACTTAACGGTAGATTTAGCGCGTACGCCGCCGCTTGCCCAACAAATTCCGGCGGATCGTATTATCGTAAGCGAATCGGGAATTTATTCTCATCAGCAGGTACAACAATTAAAACCTTATGTAAATGCGTTTCTCATCGGTAGCAGCTTAATGGGCAGTGATGATTTAAACAATGCGGTTCGTTCCGTTATTTTCGGTGAAAATAAAGTATGCGGTTTAACTCGTCCGCAGGATGTGCAGGAAGTCTATCGGCAAGGTGCGCTTTACGGCGGATTAATTTTTGCGGAAAATTCAAAACGTTGCGTTTCTCTTCGCCAGGCACAGGAATTAGTAACGGCCGCACCGCTACGTTTTGTGGGTGTATTTCAGAATCAACAAATTGATTTTATTGTAAAAATTGCGACCCAATTAAACCTTTATGCGGTGCAATTGCATGGTGCGGAAAATGAAGAGTTTATCGCCGCACTTCGAATTCAGCTACCTCATCAAATTCAAATCTGGCAAGCCGTTTCTATTGATGTGGCACAGCAAAGTGCGGTCAAAATCGACCGAATTTCTGCTGTAGACCGATATGTTCTGGACAGTAAAACCGCTAACCGACAAGGCGGTACCGGCGTTGCCTTTGATTGGTCAAAAATCCCCGCCGAAATAAAAAATAAAAGCCTGCTTGCAGGCGGGATAACCCCGGAAAACATTGAGCTTGCGCTGGCTCAGCATTGCCTCGGCATAGATTTAAATTCCGGCGTTGAAAGTGCGGCCGGAATAAAAAATCCCGAGAAACTTACCGCAGTTTTTAATAAAATCCATCGGTTTTAAAAAATATCGGGGCCTTAAAAGCCCCGATATTTATTCTATCCAGATAACTTCCCTCCTCAATTAAAAAATTATCAAAAAATCGCTTTACATTTATGTACTAGTTTAATAGTATATTTTCCAGCAAAACAAATATTGAGGAAACAATATGACAGACACAATTTTAGATCCCTACTTTGGAGAATTCGGCGGCATGTATGTTCCCGAAATTCTTATTCCGGTTTTAAAACAATTGGAAAAAGCCTTCGTTGAAGCGCAACAAGATCCCGCTTTCCAGACCGAATTTTTAGATTTATTAAAAAATTATGCCGGTCGCCCCACAGCATTAACCCTTTGTCGCAATTTGACCAAAGGTACAAAAACCAAACTCTATTTAAAACGTGAAGATTTGCTGCACGGCGGCGCGCATAAAACCAATCAAGTATTAGGGCAGATTTTGCTGGCTAAACGCATGGGGAAAACCCGCATTATTGCGGAAACCGGCGCCGGTCAGCACGGAGTTGCTACCGCTCTTGCCTGTGCGATGTTAGGTATGCCTTGCCGCATTTATATGGGTGCGAAAGATGTTGAGCGTCAATCGCCTAATGTGTTCCGTATGCGTTTAATGGGTGCGGAAGTGTTCCCGGTTACAAAAGGTTCCAGCACCTTAAAAGACGCCTGTTGTGAAGCTATGCGCGACTGGGCGGCTAATTATGAAAACACCCATTATTTAATCGGTACCGCTGCCGGCCCTCACCCGTTCCCGACCATTGTCCGCGAATTTCAAAAAATGATCGGTGAAGAAACAAAAGCGCAGATTTTACAACGTGAAGGTCGTCTGCCTGACGCGGTAATTGCTTGCGTAGGCGGCGGTTCAAACGCTATCGGTATGTTTACCGATTTTATTAACGAAACATCCGTACGATTAATCGGTGTGGAACCTGCCGGCAAAGGCATTGAAACCGGCGAACACGGCGCACCTTTAGGCCATGGCAAGCCCGGTATTTACTTCGGCATGAAATCACCGATTATGCAAACGGAAGACGGCCAGATCGAAGAATCTTACAGTATTTCCGCAGGCCTGGACTTCCCTTCCGTCGGCCCGCAACATGCCTATTTAAATTCTATCGGTCGTGCCGAATATCCGAGCATTACCGATGACGAAGCGCTTGAGGCATTTAAAGAATTAGCCCAACACGAAGGCATTATTCCGGCGTTGGAAAGCTCTCACGCTTTAGCCTATGCGTTAAAAATGGCGCGCCAAAATCCGATGCGGGAACAATTATTAGTAGTGAATTTATCCGGTCGAGGCGACAAGGATATTTTTACCGTGGACAAAATTTTTAGTGAAAGAGGTATGCTTTAATGGCTCGTTTTGAAACTCTATTTGCGCAACTTAATGCAAAAAAACAAGGCGGATTCGTGCCATTCGTGACATTATGCGATCCTGATCTCGAACGTTCTTTTGATATTATCTGCACCCTTGTAGATAACGGTGCGGATGCCCTGGAACTCGGTTTCCCGTTTTCCGATCCGTTATTGGACGGCCCCGTTATTCAGGCGGCGAATAATCGCGCATTAAACGCCGGTTGCAGTACCGCAGAAAGCTTTAAATTACTGGAAAAAGTGCGGTCAAAATATCCGGAAATTCCAATCGGTTTACTGCTTTGCGCCAATCTGATTTATGCGCAGACTTTAGACGGCTTTTATCGGCGCTGCGCCGAAATCGGTATTGATGCGGTTTTAGTAGCGGATATTCCGCTATTAGCCGCCGAACCTTACATTCATGCGGCCAAAAAACACGGTATTCAGCCCGTATTCATTTGCCCGCCGAATGCCGATGAAAATACGGTAAAAGGCGTTGCCGAACATTCCGAGGGTTACACATATTTAGTTTCTCGAGCCGGCGTTACCAGTGCGGAAAATCAAAGCCATGCGGCAAATTTAGACAGTCTTGTAGAACAACTTAAAGCCCACAATGCGCCGCCGATTCTGCAAGGCTTCGGTATCGCAAAACCACAACAAGTGAAAGAGGCGCTGAATATGGGCGTTGCCGGTGCTATTTCAGGCTCCGCGACAGTAAAAATTATTGAGGCGAATTTAGATAATCATGAGAAATGTTTGGCGGATTTAGCTGAATTTGTCAAGAATATGAAAGCGGCAACCTTATAGAATAAAACCTGAAAAAATAAATCCGCACCTTAAAAGCGGGGCAACATGCCACGATTAAGGTGCGGATTTTTCTATGGTTAGTTACAGAGACTATTTATGTTTTCGCATTCATATTTCAGCAAGAAAATCTTTTTTTATTCATAATTCTCGAAAGAATTACGCTCCCTTTAGTGAGGTCGGTAAATAACATTCAAAAAATATCGTTTTTTTGACCGCACTTTTAGCTTAAGCCGGATTTATTAATGACAACCTTTTTTACCGCCGCAACGGTCACAACCGCCGCATAGGCTGTTTTTAGCCGTTTTGGACTTAAATACAAACTTACGTAATACATACAGTATGCACGCACCAACAATTAAGCCGACAATGATATGTTGTTCCATACTAGAAGATCCTTATAGAAATTTGATATACCACAAACGAGAAGATATAAGCTAATACAAATAAATAACCGGCAATCATCAAAGTTTTTTTCATCGAATTGACTTCTCGTTTAATCACCGCCAGCGTTGCCATACACATCGGCGCATAAACGTACCAGGCTAAAAAAGCCAGCGCTGTCGGGATCCCCCATTGTTCGTGCACAATCGGCACCAACGCATTTTGAATTGCTTCTTCCGAGCCGCTAGCACCGACCGCATAAACCGTCCCCAAGGCGGCAACCACCACTTCACGGGCGGCGATGCCCGGAATCATGGCGATACACATTTGCCAGGTAAAGCCTAAAGGTGCAAAAATCGGTTGGATAAGACTACCTAACATGCCGGCAAAACTATAATCAATAGCGGCACCCGCTGCTCCCTCCGGCGCCCCCGGAAAAGTGACTAACGCCCATAAAATAACGCTTAAGGCAAAAATAACCGTACCCGCCCGTTTCAGGAAAGCTTTCACTTTATCCCACAGGCTTGAAAAAATATGTCTAAAGTTCGGTAAACGGAAAGTCGGCAACTCCATTAATAACGGAAATTGACGGATACTGCCTTTACGACGGGCAAGACGCTTCATAATATAAGCCACTAATCCGGCAGAGAACACTCCGATAAAATATAAGCCGAATAAAACTAACCCTTGCAGATTAAAAATACCCCAAACCGTTTGATCCGGAATTACCGCCCCAATAATCAGTGCATAAACAGGCAGTCTTGCGGAACAGGTCAATATTGGCGCAATGGCAATAGTCACCAGCCGCTCGCGAGGGTCCTGAATGGTTCTGGCGGACATCACCGAAGGCACTGCGCAAGCAAAGCTGGATAACAGCGGTATGAACGCCCGCCCGGATAATCCGCTGGTTGATAATAAATTATCTAACAGAAAAGCCGCCCGCGGTAAGTAACCCGAGTCTTCCAGTAGCAGAATAAAAGCAAACAAAATCGTGATTTGCGGAACAAACACCAAGACACTGCCTACCCCTGCAATTATGCCGTTGAGGATTAAATCCTGTAATATCCCTTCCGGCATCAGAGTGGCAACCCATTCCCCCAGGTTTGCAAAGAAATCTTCAATAAAATCCATCACAGGCTCAGACCAGGAATAAACCGCCTGGAACACGAGCAATAAAACCAGCAACAGCAATACGAATCCCCACACCGGATGTAAGGTGAGGCGATCTAATCGTTGGTGCCACTTCGGCATCACCATTTCTGTTTTGACCGTCTGTGCCAGAATGTCTTCAACTTGTGCATATAACGCATTACTATCGAGGGATTCCAACAATTGCGCCGCTTGATTACTGTCAATACCTGCACTATTTTGAGGTAAATTGGCAATAGCATTTTTTACGCCGCGGATACCCTCTTTTCGAGTGGCCACGGTTTCCAACACGGGAACGCCCAACAACTCGCTGAGTTTTTTCTCATCAATAGTTAAACCGCGGGAACGCGCCACATCAATCAGGTTTAAGGAAACCACCATCGGTAGCCCCAGCATTTTTAATTCCAGTACCATACGCAATGTCATGCGTAGATTAGTGGCGTCGGCTACGGCAATAATGCCGTCAATTTTTCTGCCGTATTTTCCTAAAATTTCATCACGGGCGACGGCTTCATCAAGGGTTGTGGTACGCAAACTGTAAGTACCGGGTAAATCGATAATGCTTACTGAAGGATCATCAACAAATAATCCCTCGCGTCGTTCAACCGTTACGCCGGGATAGTTAGCTACTTTTGCATTAGAACCCGTTAATCCGTTAAAAAGTACGGTTTTCCCGCAATTCGGGGCGCCGACTAAAGCAAAACAAGTCAGTTTATCTTTATTCATACATTAACTTATATTTATAGTGATTATGAGAAAATAATCGGGGTACTTTCGCCAAATACCCCAATCAATTATTTGTTGATATGACAAAGGATTTTACTTGCTTCCGCAGCACGTAAAGAAAATTGGGATAAGTTACTTAATCTCACCGCAAACGGGCCTTTTCCAAAAACGCCGGCGGCCACAACTTCTACAGGCACGCCCTTAGAAAAGCCTAAATCCGCCAAACGACGACCGACCAACGTATCCAGCTCACCGAATGCTTGATTAGCAACAATAGAATCAATATAAGCAACATTTCCTTTGGTTAGTTTAGATAGAGGGACAACCATTATGAATATCTCCGTTTTAAATTGATTTTAATTTAACGTCGAATTATACACTTACCTTATGGGTTGTAAATGATAATTATTCCTAATTTTGATTTTGATCAGTTTTTTGAACTTTGTTTATTTTATTAAACGTCTTAAATTTCCGATGATACAAGCTTCAAACTTATCCGGATTAAAAAAGTGCGGTCGAATTTCGCCGTTTTTTTATGATTTAGATTGATATCGCCCGCAATTGCGCTTTGTGTGGTGCAGTATTCATCTTCGTGATACAATAAGCCTGCTTTTATTAAGCGTATTATTAATTAACAGGAATTTATTTATTATGAAAAAGACAACATTAGCCGTTGCAATCGGCATACTTGCAATTTCTTCAACCGCTAGTGCGAATTGGTATGTTCAGGGTGATGTGGGTTATTCTAAAATTAAAGCATCCGGCATGGACGACTTAGATTTTAAAGATAATGTATTTGATCAACGAATCAGTGCCGGTTACGATTTCGGCGACATTCGTCTGGCGGTGGATTACAGCCATATCGGTAAAGCCAAAGACCACTATACTCTGTTTAGAGGTGAGCAGTGGGAAACAAGCGGTTCCACTTCTGTAGAAACCAACTCCTTCGGGATTTCCGCAATCTATGACTTTAATCTTAATACCTCGTTAATGCCGTATGTCGGCGTACGCTTGTCTGAAAACAGTCTTAAATTTGAAGATCATTGGCGTGATAATTCCGCTTCGGAAAGTTACAGCGAAACCAAAACCAAATTCGGTTACGGCGCGCTGGCAGGCGTTCAATATCATTTGACCGACAATCTGTTATTAAATGTCGGAGTCGAATATAACCGTTTAGGTAAAGTTGAAGAGGTAAAAATTCATCAATATAGCGCAAAAGCCGGTCTTCGTTATAACTTCTAAGATTGTAGAAGATCAAACTCAATCTGGCAGTCTCCCATTTAATAGTATGGTGAGGCTGTCAGATTGAAGATACCGTGCATATATTCTGAAGAAACTTATATTTTAAATAATAAAGTGCGGTCGATTTTCAGTTTATTTTTAATTAAAACTCTCGAAAAATTAACCGCACTTTTTTATAAATACATACAAGCCCATAGCCATCAAGAAGATATTCTATTTTATCTAGTTTCTGTATTTATAATATTCCTCACATATACTTTTAAACTTATAACAATACATATAACTAGCATTAAATACAAAACCATGTTTTCTTAAACAAGATGCATATACTTCGCCTAATTTATCCTCTTCTTTGCTATTTTCAATTGACTCTCTACACTTAATGTGTAATTCCTTTGATAAAGGTACTCTTGTTTCTTTATGAACCCATGTATTCTCTCTAAATTTGCTAGAATATGATGGTGTTAAAGAAATCAAAAAGCATCCCGACAGTAAAAATATAAATACCAATAAAAATAATTTCTTAATCACAATCCATCTCCATCTTTTTTAATTGTATTAAATTCTCGAATAGAATCTTTCGGATAAGTTAACTTAAGTAATTTCTTTGTTCTTTCCATTACCTTACTTTGTTCACTATTATTTTCATCATAAATATACTTCAAATTATTAATATTCTGATTAGCCTCCGAATGCGCCTCTAAACCGCTAATACCATTATTCGGCATCGCATTTTTATTATTCCCAATCAAATAACCACCCAATATGCCCGAGTAAACCCTGTCTCCATCCACGCCGATATAGCGGGTAGTCACTCCGGCAAATATGCTTTTTGCCTGACGGTCAATCTCTTCCGACGGGTAAGAGCCTGCAGCATGTAAGTAATCTAATTCGGTATTTTTATAGTCCTGATTCAGATAGTTAGACCAGTTCAACATATTTTTATTTTCCGATACGCCCAGACTATGCGCCGTATCCTGCAATTTATATTGCGGTTTACCGTTTGCTGCGGCATAAGCATTGTATTCATCTAGTTTTTTGGCTATTTGAATATAGTCTATGATTAATTTTCCTTGTTCTGATATATACCTACTATATCCAAATAACATAACAAAGTGCAGTCAATTTTTAGTTTGTTTTTAATTAAAACTCTCAAAAAATTAACCGCACTTTTTATAAATACATACAAGCCCATAGCCATCAAGAAGATATTCTCTTTTATCTACTTTCTGTATTTATCATAGACCTCACATTTTTCTTTTCGGTGGTAACAATAGAGTAGACTATTAGTCTTAAATCTATATCCTTGTTCATATAAACATTTCGCATACCTATCTTGTGTAAACCCATTGTTTTTATTTATTTTATCAAAGCAATCGTTTCTAACTTTCAGTGAAGCTATTTCTTTCGAAGAAACATGCTCCCAATAAGCCATACTATCAATAGTATAACTATCTCTATAAGTCAATAAATCAATACAGCCTGATAAAAACAAAAATAATAGGAAAAAAATTACTCTCATTATTTTTCTCCTACAATATTATATTTTCTAATTCCGTTATTATGTATTTTATTTAAAATATTTGATTTATATTCAATCATCTCTTTATCATTAACATATTTTAAATTATTAATATTCTGATTAGCTTCCGTATGAGCCTCTAAACCGCTAATACCATTATTCGGCATCGCATTTTTATTATTCCCAATAAAATAAACTCCTAATCCCAGATAGGCGAAAACTCTTTTTTCGTGATATTAGATTATTATCCCCCACCAAACAAACATTTCGATTTATTTATCTATTTCTAACGATAGATAGAACCAAATCAAATGCAAGAAATTAAAACAATAATTAAAACCATTTAATATAGTTTTTATATGCCTGACACTCTTCTTGTCTATTATAGCAATATACAATACTTTTAACTTGAAAAACATACCCTCTCTCATACAAACATTTTCCTAATATTGGATAAGTTTTATAAAATTCATCTAAACTTATATTTTCATAACTATCTCTTCCCGTTATCTGCCTGATTGCCTTTTTATTGCAGTAGCTAAAGTCTTCATTAGATACCTCTTGCTTAGTTTTCGCATTAATCCAGCCAGCATATCTATTAAGAGTATAAGACTCCCGAAATAAAAACAATGAACAACCAGATAAAAATAACGTTATAAAAAGAATAATATATATTTTTCTCATGCATTACTCCTTATCTTCAAAACTTTTTAGAACTTTATTAAAACGTCTATTCCCATCTGTATCAGGATATATAGTTCTCAAAATAATTTTCGTCTCCTTTTCTTTTTTAATACTTTCTTCTTTATTTAAATCAAAAACGAATCCCAAATTATTTATATTATAATTTGCCTCAGAATGGACCTTACTAAAACTAAGCCCCTTAACTTGAGTGGCATTTCTATTATTCCCAATCAAATAACCACCCAATATGCCCGAGTAAACCCTGTCTCCATCCACGCCGATATAGCGGGTAGTCACTCCGGCAAATATGTCTTTTGCCTGACGGTCAATCTCTTCCGACGGGTAAGAGCCTGCCGCATGTAAGTAATCTAATTCGGTATTTTTGTAGTCCTGATTCAGATAGTTAGACCAGTTCAACATATTTTTATTTTCCGATACGCCCAGACTATGCGCCGTATCCTGCAATTTATATTGCGGTTTACCGTTTGCTGCGGCATAAGCATTGTATTCATCTAGTTTCTTCGCTATTTGTGCATGGTCTTTCGTGGCATTGGATGCGCCAAAAACTGTCGGCATATTTACCCATGCTCTGAACCGCTCAAAACCGGCATACAGAAATTCATTCCAATACCCCGCACTGCCTCTGTTCAGAATAACTCCTAAATCATCTAAAGAAGCTAAGTCATCACCATATAAAATAGCACTTGCCACTTTCTCTTCTCGCGTAAAATTAAGCATGCCGGCTATGGAAATCTTACTCAGCAGCTTAGCCTGTTCTTCCGTTAATATGTTATCACTGTAAATTAACGCTTTTAATTGCTGTTAATTGTCGTTTTCCATATCCAAACAGGAAATATGTTCGCAATCCGGTGTCTTTTTACTCACCGTAAAACTGGAATCTTCATTTTTTTCCGCATTGTAATAAAGCTCGTCACCGGAATCCGAGATGTTTTTCACTAATCCAGTTGCTACATCCAAATCCCGTTCTAAATCCGATTTGACCTTTTCCACATCAGTTTTATTTACAGTTTGATGAAGGTTTTCCCGATTGAGTTTGCGAACGGTTTCTTCCACATTTTCACCGAATAACCGCTGTTGGTTTTCACCATCTCTAATTAAAATGTTTTTGGTATTAACCGAACTTGTTGTGATACCGGAGTCCCGTCCTTTATCACTGACTTGTCCTAATACGGCGGTAGAAAGTGCTTTAGCCACCCCCCAATTACCTTGAGAAAAAGCACCTGCTATTCCTTGATATTCAACTTTTGAACTACCAGCTTGAAAAAACATCTTTAATTAAAACACAAGCGGTATGATTTTCAGAAAAATTTGCAAAATTCTTGATAAATCATACCGCTTGAGATGCCTATTTATTTTTTTCTCTATACATTAGATATTACATACATGCCAAGAATATGTATGGTAATACACTTTCTTTTAAAATCTTTCAAATAGAAGTCTATAATGTATATATTTTTTATTGAATAAAACAATATCTATATCTATAAAAATAAAAATTCCCCATGCTAAGCTCCATAAATTATTTCTCTTTATTTTCGAGTAATTTACTTTTCCTTTCTCTTGGGATTTGAATAAAAATGACATACAGAGATACAGAAAAGAATACAGCTAAAGCCGCCTTTAATGATATAGAAAAAACATCACTATAATTTATGTGTAATTTAAATAATCCATATTTTATTCTAGAGTAAAATAAAGAGTACCCGCCTAAGAATAGGCATATAGTAAGAAAGAAGCTGATAAAAGATACTATAGTATATGAGAAAACCAATAAAATCCTTTTCATTTTATTTATTCCCCGATGGCGCAAGCGTCTTCGCTTGTGCCAATAACAACTAAAACCAACATAGCTTGAAAAAACATCTTTAATTAAAACACAAGCGGTATGATTTTCAGAAAAATTTGCAAATTTCTTGGTAAATCGTACCGCTTGACAAGTACACTGGTGTTTCAATTTGTGTGCTGATGATAAAATATTCTTTATCCTTTACTTTATGGAAAACTTATAAGCTATAAATTTCTTTAAAGCTAATCCTATATATAGGGGAATTGTAAATGAAAGGATATCTCTTAAGGCATCATCAGCCCAATAAAAGTCATTGTAATTCCAATATATGTATATAAATATACCAATGTGCTTTAGTGAGGCAACAAAAAAAATAGCTAAAAACAAAGTCACCCAATAAATTACTTTCTTTATCATTTTGAGTATTCCCCATCGCTAAGGATTTTTTTTACTTCTTTATAATCTTTCACTCTATTATCAAGATCTCCCCCATATTCACCCAAAGAACCACCAACGATGTTTCCTAAAGTAGAATCTTTTGTGCTAAATGGTTTATTAATGATTGGTGCAACAATTGCCCCAAAATAATCATTCCCCAAACTATTTCCACTAGGATCTTTTGATAAGCTACTTACTGTGGCAACACCAATATTTATCCTTATTTGATTTCCCAAAGTATGATTTCTTGTTAGGGCTCCTCCTGCAAAGGCACCTAACACTTCGTACTCATTCACGTCTTGTCCTGTTGATAATTTATAACCAACATGAACGCCACTTGAAATCATACCATCCGAAATTGCTCCTGAGATATTTGGATATTTAGCCGCAAAAGCTCCAATGGCTGAACTTGCTTTATTTATACCATTACTTGTAAATTTTCCAACTGTAGAAGCTACTGATGCGACCGTTCCTGCTGACATCATTGTACTTGCATACCCTAAAGCTTCAGCTGTAGATTGAGCAACGCGTCCATCAAATGATTCCTGATAAGTTTTTCTATTCTGATATTTGCTATAAATATCGGTATAAAATTGCTCATCAGCAGATTTATTTGTGCCAAATAAACTCCATCTACTTGGTAATTCATTTCTATATTTTTCTGCGGTGGCATAAGGGTATGAATAACCTTTTATATACTGGTTTGATAAAATGTTATCTAAATCAGCTATAACATTCTCAGGTTTTTCAGTCCTGATACTTTCAAAATAATAGCGAGTTGCATAATTTTGATATAATTCCCAGTCTGATTGGGTCATGGACTCTGGATTATATTTTGCTTTTGCAACCAGAATATCACTCGTGTGATTATCTTGTTCTAATTGAATAAATTCTTGCTCATATTTTTCTCTTTGAACTGAAGATAAATCATCCCTATTAAGCTGTTCACGTAACCAGATTCGTCTATTGTCAGAGAGTTGGCTTAAATAATTATTCTCCGCCGCCCGTTTCCCAATATCCCCGGATACTACCGCACTTTGAGTGCTATCACCTATTACACCGCCGGTAATACCTGCCGCCACTTGACTTAATACAAGCAGGCTGTCTTTTTCGTATTCCGTTAGGTCGTTGACGGTTCTGATTCTGCCGCCGCTATCCGCTTTGCCTACATCATATAAGCTTTTTGCCAACAAGGTTGCCGTGGCTTCCGCCGTTACCGCACCCGCTGCGCCGGCAATCGCATTATTGCCGGTTATTTGCGCTTCAATAGCGCCTAATACCGCATGTGCCATTAAATTGGCGACTAAGTTAACTTCGCCGGTAAGGCTATCCGTTGTCGCTTCTTTTACCGCCAGATTTGCATAAGGTGATAAGCCGTTTACGATAGCCGCATTGACATCCCCGCCGGCAATACCTTGCAGTACGCCGGTTACCGCGCGAATTGCCATTTGGATATCTCCGCCTTTACCATATTGGTTCAGGGTTGTCTGTGCCTGATTAAATTGGATTTGCGCTTCTCGTCTTTCACCGGCTGTCGAATTCGGGTTTTTGAGTATCGCTTCCGCTTCGTCTTTCTCCTGTTGTGCCTTATCCAGTTTTGGTTGTAAAACAATAGTTATGCCGTTATGTCCGATTTCGCCGATAACCTGTGCCAGCTCCGCTTTTTCTTTGTATTCCTCTATATCATAGCGATTAACTTGCTTATTTGCATTCATCGTATCCTGTGAAAGTGCGGTCGGTTTTTCGCCATTTTTTATGTTAAGGTCGATATTGCCCGAAACGGCACTTTGCGTAGTACTGTGATCATCCTTATTCGCCGTGCCCAGCACGCTTATTGCCGCTCGCATGGCGTTTACCGCATTTGCCATCATATTGGTGGATAGACCGCCGCTTACGCTTTGTACGCTTACTTCACTGTGGTTTTCAATATCTTCCGTTGTCAATGTGTTAGTGCTAAAACGGTTTTTATTCGCGGCAGCTTCGCTTTCGATTAACCCGCCTTTTAAATGCGTGTTGCCCCTCACATTGATATCCATGCCATCACGTCCTACCTTGAAGCCGGATTGTTCTTCTACTTGAGCATAATTCAGTTTTGCTTTATCCATTGAGGCGTTTACGTTTACATTTGTTCCCGTACCGTAAACCGCTACCGCAAAATTTGCGCCGGACTGGCTCTGTTCACTATTGTAAACGTTGCTGTCCTGACGGCTTTCAATAAGGAGATTGCCACCGATATCCGCCGTTAAACGCTCCGCATTGATAACCGCCCCCTTAAGATTCGTGTCACGCCCACTGCGAATAACCGCCTGCCGAACGTTTATGTAACTGTTTTTCTGAGTGACGGTATCCGTATTTTCTCTGCCTTTACCCGATTGTGCCGAGCCTTCAATACCTATGCCAAAACTGTTACCGTTCATACCGACAAAGACCCCGGCATTCCAGCCACTGTTTTCATTATCGCTACGATTTCGATAACTATCCTGTAAAGAAAGCAGATTGATATTATTCGCGCTGTCCAGCACTGCTTTCGTCGCATTTATCGTCGAACCGAACAGATTAATATCACCCGCCGAGCTTTTCAGGTTGATATTACCCGCACTTAGCTCACTACCGCTGTAACTGATTTGTTGACTATGACTGGTTTGTTTTGATTGGCTGGAACCGACACCGATAGATATTTTAAAACTTGGATTAGAAACATCGCCTTCTACCATTTGATCGTCACCAATCAGTGCATTTATTGAATCTATCGTACTACCTGCCGCCTGTGCTGCCATCACGGCTTCCTGAGCCGCTTTCACCTGATACAGGTTAGACAGCCGCTCATTTTTCACTTCTTTACTGCGGCGCAGACTGTTCCGCGCATTTAATGCCATATCCGTTACCGGCGTACTCAAAGATACGGTTAAACCCGATTTTTTATACTCATGCGTTTCCGTGCTGTCAATCACATCACGTCCTGCTTCCACTGTTAGCGATTTACCGATGATATCAATGGATTTATCCGTCTGTGCAATAACATCCGAGCCTTGAATATTAACATGATTCTCCGCAGTCATGCTCACATTGCCGTTCACACTGCCTACCGTCGAACGGGCGTCGCTTTGCGTTATCGTATTTTCACCGTATACGTGTTTCTGAGAGCGAGAACCAATCGTAAATCCGATACCGCCACTGCCCATTAAACCGCTTTTTTTCACTTGCTTAAGGTTTTCGCTGTAAACTTGATTGGTGGCGGCGGCAATATTGATGTTTTTCGCCGCAACATTCAGTTCGTTTTCCGCCACTACATCGCTGCCGATAATATTTACATCGCCCTGTTGAGTGAAAATATCCACATTGTTACCGTCCAGCTGGCTGCCAATGGCGAATGTCTGTTCGCTAATATCCCGTGTTTTTGTTGTCGTTTTATTTAAGAAACCCCGTCCCGTATCTTTGAATGCGGAATCCACATAATGATATTCTTCCCCGCTTGATAATGTGACATTATTGCCGGCATTAAGCAGTACATCTCCGCCGGCGCTGACGGCTGCCGCTTTCGCCTCAATATTACGTCCTGCTTGCAATGCGGTCTTTCCGCTGCCTTGGCTGCTAATCGTCGTGCCTATGTCCCGGCGATTTGCCGTTTTCAGATAGTTTTCCGCATCACGAATATTTTCATAACGGTCGGACTGTTGCTCTACGTTCAATAAAATATCCCGTCCCGCCTGAATCGCGGTTAATGCATTTTGTGCGTTATTAATAATCTCGCCTGCCGTTAAGTTTATATCCCGTCCCGCATTTACCCACATTTGTCTGCCGTCTTTGCCGGTTAAGTAAAAACCGCCCCGGGTGCCGAGAGTTACGGTTTCACCGCTGGCATTCTGAGTGCGGTGAGCGGTTGTATTCACAACAATATCTCGCCCCGCATTTACATTTAGTATTTGTGCCGCCTCAATCGTGCCGCCGATATTTACCAGGTCTTGTTCGGCTGATACAAGGGTATTGTCCGCCGTCATTTTACCGAATCGATTTGTGATATTTTCTGCCGAAATCGCCAGTAAATTTTTACCGGCAAGGGTACCGCTATTAGTCATCTCGGAAGATTGAATTGCTGTGATATCACCGGATAACAATGCACCGTAACCGTTTATATCGCCTTTTTGTACAACCACATAAACCTGCGGATATAACACGGTGGCGGTGCTGCCGTCAGCTAAAGTAACGGTTTTGTTCACAAGCCATACAATATCGCTGGTTAAGCGGGCGATTTGTTCGCCGGTTAATGCCATTCCCGGTGTTAATTGGAATTGAGAAGCCGCGGTGATACCGTTAATCATCAGTGCTTTATACTGTTCTTCCTGATTTGAGTAACCGGATAAATAAACTCGACCGGTTAATTCGGCAATCTGCTCTTGTACCAGACGTTGTTCATAGAAACCGTCGCCAATACGTTTATGCATGCTGGCCGAATCTAAATTCAGCGCATTCATCATATAGGCGGAACTGAGCCAGTTACGATATTGGGTAAATGCCGGATCGGTTTCTACCAAATAGCCCGAACCAGATTGCGGATTCACCATGAATAAACTGCTACGCGGCAATGCGATAGCGCGATTTTGTGTTCTGACTACCGCATTGTCTTTAACAATCGAGCCTGTCGTTTGATTATTTACTGTAACATCTTGTTCAGTAATGGCTATATCCGATGAAAGTGAAGACGGTTTAAATTCTTTCTCATTTTGTACCGCACTTTTAACTTGAACATCAATGGATTGAGGTACATTGATCGCGGAAATATTCGCTTTGCCGAAACTTGGCAGGCTGTATTCTTTATACGCCGCGACCTCTAAAGGGATCCCCTCCTTGATTTCTTGCGGCGGTGTATAGTCTTGACGACTATGTCCCGTACTATCTCTGCCTTTTTCATGATGGCGCCAGTAACTATGTAAGCCGTAAGGGCTGTTATTGTTATGTTTACGCAATGATACATCGTCACCGTATCCTCTCAGTTCGGCAGGCAGGTTACGGCAGGCTTCACTTCTTGATCCTTCTGCACAACCTGCTTTAGTAACAATTTCAACACCGGTTTCTTCTTTATTGTTCAAAATATTTGCCGGAATATCCAATTTCCCGCCGGCGATTATACGACTGTTAATATTGTCAACTCTATCGCCTCTGATGGTGATATTTTTGCCGCTGTAGATACGTCCGGGCTCATATTCTGCCGGTAATACTTCGGTACGCTGAACGCTTTTCAAATAATGATATTTATACCATGATTCATAATAAGCGCCGGTCGGTACATGTAAGTGATCGGATTCATGATTAAATACATAAAGACCGGGGGTACCCTCTTCATAGATGGTCGGATCGCCGCTGCCCTGATATTCGGTTACCGTTTCTTGAGAAATCAATTTCAATGCCGTACGGAAGTAATTATGCGTATTACTGACAAGCCCGCTGTTGATATAAATATTATCCTGCGCTTCGATCAATCCGTTCGGGTTATACACAGCCGTGGCTTTGCCTGTCGCATAGCCACGGGAATCCAAAGTTCCGCCGATATGGATTTCTCCTAAGCTAATTAATGAGCTGTCGTTTCTATTTGTCAACGTGCCGACACCTAAATCAAGCCGCTTGCGGGCAGCAATGGTTGCCGATTTGCCATTAAGTTCAAAGTTATTTAACTCACGCGCCTGAATAGACAATTGATCACCATAAATTCGTCCGGTACCGAGATTGTTAAGATCGGTTGTTTTCAATGACGTATTACTACCGTTAATTAACCCGTAATTCGTTATTGAATTGACATTAAGTAAAGTGGTACCGGAACTAAGAATTGCCTTTTCATTATTAATCAACTTACCCGTTTGAATGTGTAGTCCTTTACCGGTTAATAATGAACCGTCATTAGTGAGATTGTTGGTTTTTAGCTTCAGACTGCCTTCTACTTCAATGCCGCCGTTCAAAGTAAGATCCTGTTTTAAAGCAATATCGGCATCATTTTTACTCTGTATTTTACCGATGTCCGAAATTTGCGCGGCATCAATCGCCAATTTACCGACAGAGGCAATCACACCTTCACTGTTTTGGATTTTTAATGCGGAACCGACGGCATTTAATGTACCGCCCGATAGTATTTCGCCTTTTTGGTTATTAATTAGATTTTTGATATTTGCCGATAATATTTGAGCTGCGTAAATACCGCCTTGTCTGTTATTTACCGCATCAGACGATAATACTACAGCCTGTCCGACAAGCCCTTGCGTAGGAACGGTCTCGGCAGTTTTGGTATTTTGGTTATCAATATTTAACGCAGAAACGGTAAGCGCACGCCCCGCCTGAATTAATGAGCCGGATTTATTCTTTTCAACACTGTTATTAACCGTTGAAAACCGATCAAATGTCACATTACCTAAGGCTTGAACCGTACCTTGACGATTATCTAAGGATTTTGCCTTCAAACTTAAATCGGTGTTACTGTAAAGTAATCCGTTTCCAGTATTATTAATAGTATCGGCATTGACAGAGAAATCCTGTTGAGCCTGAATTTGCCCCCGGCTGTTATTCAGCTGACCAATATTTTGTAAAATGATGTCGCTTAAGCTGAGAATACCTTTTGTTCCGCTGTTTCGGTTATCAAGATTTTGATTATGCGTATCAACGAAGAGTGATTTTTGTGCATAAATCAATCCCTGTCGGTTATCCAAATAACCGCTTTGAATCGTCAGTTCTCCGGCCGAAGAGAGCGTTCCCTGTTGGTTATTAATTTGCTGGTTACCCGTATTAACGGTTAATTTAGCAAGACTTTTTATCGTACTCGATTGATTATTTTGTAAGTCACCGCCCGTAAGCCGTAGATCCCCTTGAGAAATAATTTGACCTCGCTGATTAGTCAGTCGGGTTGCGGCGGTAAGATTAAGTTTACCTTGTTCAATACCGATTAAACCGTTTTGATTATCCAATGTAGCGACTTGTATTACTGAATTTTCCTTTGCCGCAATAATACCCTGAGTATTATCAAGCGCGCCTTTAACCGTAATATCAAGTGCTGAAGCGGCAGTAATATTACCTTTCCGGTTAATAAGCAAATTGCTGTCTAATGTTAATTGGCCGCTGTAAAGATTGCCGTCCTGATTTTGTAAAGTCCCGGTTACCTTTAAAGATTGCGTATTATTTGTTGCGAGCGTACCCCTTGTATTATTAAGCTTTTCGGTTTGAATACGTTGAGCCTGTGTCGAAACGATATAACCTTGCTCATTATTTAACTGATTAATGTTGCTTAGATTTAGCTCACCGGATGTAACAATACCTTTATTCCCATTGCTCGAAAGAGTATTTGAATTATCCAAATTATATCCATGGGTATTGATTGTCACATTTCCGCCGCTTTGGATTAATCCGTCATTATTACTCAGCGCATGGGTTGATAATAAAATATTCTTTCCGCTTCGGATTGTACCTTGGTTGTTATTTAATTCGGCAGCATGTAACGATAATATGTTAAGCGCACTAATCAAGCCCAATTGATTATTGATATTTTTATTACTTTCCCAAGTAAATTCAGATAAATTTAAGGTGCCTGAATCGTTAGAAAGTTTTCCCTCACCCCGAAGTACGGTTTGACTGCCGGATAAAATATATCCGTCCGTATTATTAAGTTTTTCAGTAACATTAACATTGCTTACGATATTAATAATTTTGTCGCTTACATCAATGGCATCGGTACCCGAATGAATCGGTTTTTCTGATGTTGATGTATTTGCCGTAATATTCTCTGCGGTATTTGTCGATACATTGTCGGAATGTACGGGACTTTCCATACTATTATTGGCGGTATTCAGGTTTTGCATTTGATAACCGATAACGCCTTTATCGTTTGTTAAAGTACCGCTTACGGTTAAATTGAACGGATTTACACCTTGCTGAATTAACTTACCTTTTGCATTGCCAAAAGTAGCTGCGGAAATTTGATAAGAATCGGCGCTAATTAGCCCCGCTTGGTTATCAATTTGTTCACCGTTAAACAACAATTGTCCGTTTGTTGCAATTTGTCCGCGAGTGTTGGTTAAACCGCGCTGCAAATTCAGATTAAGATCCTGCTCGTCTCGATTGATCCAGGTTCCTTGAGTATTATCCGCTTGGGTTGCATTTATCGAAATATGACCGGCATTAAGTTGCGCGTTTTGAGTAACTAATGAGACGGGCGTACTGAATACCGCCGATTTTTCGGTATAAATATTGCTATCGGATGCGATAATGCTACCGACACTTGCCGTTGCCGAAAGATGGTTTGAGTGAAGTTGGCTATTAGTCAGGTTAATATCAGCCGCTTTAATTTCAGTGCGATTAGAAGATAAAATTTTGCCATTAATGACCGCACTTTTCTCAGCATTAAAACGAGCATTTTTCCCCGCTTCGCTTTTATCAGCGAGCGTATTTTGGGTAAAATCCAGTCCGGCTACAATAGTGGCGTTATTTGTTACCTTAATATTCTTTGCCTGATAATCAATATAATTTTCAGCTAATGTATCTCCGCTTTGTTGAATATCTCGGTTTGCCGTAATCTGAACGCGACCTTTTTTCTGTGCGGCACCTTTGGCGATAATATTACCTTGTTGAGAAATATCCCGCCCCTTTAGTTTTATATCGCCTTGTTGAGTGTAAATTGAACCTTTATTTTCAATATTATTGTTAGCTGTAACAGCAATATCCTGCTGAGCGTCCAAATATCCGCTGTTGGTAATTTTCCCGTTACTGTCGATATGAACATTTCCGGCCGAAGCACCTATTTTACCGGCATTATTTACGCCGACGCCTTGCTCTGTTGCTACTAAGTGAATCTGATTAGCATACATACCGCCTAATTCACTCACATCCACCGCATAAGCAATAGGTTGCTTATCCATATTCTCCGATGAAGACGGGGCGGTAGAATCATTACCGACATACACAACTTTACTATTGGTACGATCAACTTTATTTTTACCTGTTGTAACTTTCAGTTCTTTTGCCCAAATTCCGCCGTCAACTTTGACTTTACCGGCGACAATATCGGTATAATCCACTCGTGAAGTATCCATCCCCTTACCAGCGACTTCTACTTTACCGCCGCGTACATTAAAGCCTTTTACATTACCGTTTTCTAATTCGACCTGCCCTGTCGTTAACGTGGTTCTGCCTGCATTGATCACACCGCAACCATCACAGTGCAAGCCGCTCGGGTTAGCAATAATGACGTCGGCCTTTTTCCCGGCAACTTCCACATACCCTTTTAACTGACTTGGATCTTTAGAGTTTACTTCATTTAAAATGACCTTAGCCTCACCCCGGACTAAGTTAGGATTGGCAGTTACCCAGCCGGCTAGTTGCGAATTTGTCGATTTACGTGCGTTGTTTAATACGGTGCCTTTTTCAGCGACATCAAATTGTGAATAAACATTGCGTGAGACACCGCCGGCACTTGGTGTTTGAATATCCACTTGTGGAATGCCATTTGCTGTACGTAATACCGTCGGTTGATTGCCGGATGGTGCCGAACGATCCGCATGAATTTCCAACGGCTTAGCCATTGCTTGCGGCACATAGATGATTCCAAGTCCGATAAAACAGATAAATGCCGCAAAGTGCAGGCTAAAATCAGGTGTTTTTTGTCGGAAGAACCGCATTGGCAACAATTTATTGGAAAATTCTGCAACGGCTTTGCCGGCAGTTTTCGCCAACTCGGATACAACAACCAAACAATTCAATGTTTTGCTAAAAATAATACGATAACAACGCTTGTTCATCTTTTTATCTCTAAATTTTAATTCAATAAAACAACACTAAATTCATATCAGGAATGATTTCTGATGAAATCCCGAAATCGTTCCCGACTGACCGCACAACCTTTAAAGTAGCGTTTTTGTACATGATTAACGGCGCTTTTGTGATAAAGTGCGGTTAAAATTTCATTTGGAAAAAGATGTCGCTCAATAAGCGGCTTAATCTCTTTTGTTAAATTGGCGGGTGCAAACCAGTCAATGATCCATAAATTGTTTCCGGCGCACCAATTTCCCGCCTCAAGTAATACATCATCATTATGCAAATAAGCTTCTTCCGCCTCTTGGGTAAAATAAGCCCAAGAAAAATAAGCGACAGGCTCATTATCTTTTATAAATAACGCAAACTGCTTATTCCTCAACACAGGTAAAATCCGTTCTGCGAATCGATATAACGGCGCTTTGCTGTGATACTCCGAACGCAACCAAATGGTTGCAAAGGCGCCGAATAGTTGAGATTCGTCTAGCGGCTCATAACTAAAAATACTTGGTGCAATGACATCAAAAGTTTCAATTTTCATAATCAGAAACGGTAATTTAAGTTAAATCCGGTTGTAACATGACTGGTTTTAAATCCTGCCGGCTTATCTATCGGAACACCAACAAAATAGTCATAATTCAATCCCCATATTTTTCCACGCAATCCGATTGCACCGCCGACGAGCGAATTACCGGGTAAATCATCGAATCGGCTGTAAACATTTCCTTTATCAATGCCCAGATAAAGTTCCTGTCCTTTGTTAAATACATTCCATGCAAGCTCATTACACCATAACCAACCCCGTTCACCAGAAAGATATAATTCACCGTCAAAACCACGAACGGTATAACGCCCTCCGATACTGAATTTATCCTGTTGAATCAGAGGTGTCTGATTCCATTGCGCATTCCAGGAGGTATTGAATTTCCAAGGTTGTTCGCCAATATTGAACGGATAATTCAGATCAATACCCACAGTAATTATTTGCGGTCTCGACGTACCCTCATCAAAGTATTCTTCCGGCGCAGGAAGTGCTTTATACGCACCGGTTCCGCGTTTGTAATTGGCGGAAATTTGCAATGTAGCATCACCCAAGTATTCGATATGTTTTAATCCGATATCCCAACCTGCCATACGACGACGCTGTACCTCAACTTCAACATCATTAATATAGTTAAATGATTTTCTAGCCCATCCGCCAAATGAGATATAACTTTTTCGGCTACTGTTGCGGTAAAGCAAGTAACTTAAATTCATACGCAGTTGAGTACTCTTCCCCGAATACTGATAGTTCTCAAATGCACCGGCAATAGACTGATGATAGCGATATTGATATCCTGATAATGTCAGTAACCAATTTTTCCAAGGTACGGAATAATATAAACTGACATTCTTACTTCCGTGAGGCTCATCAACATTATCGCTATGGCGTTTAATGCTTTTGGTAAAGCTGGCATAAAATAAATCGTTTAATGAAAACATGTTATCCCAGGATAGCGTAGCCGTCCCCTGCAAACGCCCGGTTGCTTTAGTACCGGAATCATCCAGCCCTAATGTCAAATGGATAGGAAACCCCTGCTTATAGCGAATGATTACATCGCTTGCACCGACTTCATCCTCAACCGCCGATAACTGCATATTAGCATCGGCACTAGTATTTCGTTTTAAATTTTCCAAACCTTGTTCAAGATGTCGTAAATTCAAAATTTCCCCATTATTTGTAGGCATTGCAAACCATAATGTTGCTGAAGTTGCATAAGGAAAACTACTTTCATCTTGCAATTGAATTTGACCTATTTTCCCGGGAATAACAGTAATGACGAGTATTCCGTTTTGTAAATTCTGAGGCTGAACAACAACACGTGTTGTGATATATCCTTGTTCAATCAAGCTATTTTGAATACGTTTTAATAGAATATTGATGCCTTCACTGCCCAAGCAGTGAGGTAGTGAAAAATCACGAGTAGAATAAATCGCATTCAGCGCCCAATAAAACCGGCTACTGGGAATTGAAGATGGTGGTATTACTGAAAAATCAGAAATTTCAGGCGAGAAATCAGTAAGAATAATATGACTAATCTGATAACAGGGATTCTCTTTTTCGGGAAAACCCTCGGAGGGTTCAAGCCGGTTTTCTAACCGGATATTGGGATCTGCGACCTGTTGTCGTTGTAACGCTTTGTTTTGTTCCTCTTGCCTTTGTTGCAATGCTGCATCCGATTGTACATTCAATTGGTTTAAATTTGGTGAATCAACCGCTAAAACACAGGCACTGCATAATGACAAGATAACGCCCGTAAAAACTCTCATAACCTAATCCTGATAAATATTTTAAAAGGCTAATAATAACTCTATTTCAAATGGCCGGTAGTTTATTAGAGATTTCTGTAGAAAAGTAGTCATTTGGTTCAAAAAACAAGCGATAATAGAATAAATTTTGTCATGTTTTGTAAATTATTTACTAGTAACTTAAAGAACAAAATCGTAATGTTTTATTATTAAACTGCATATATGACATGCTTATTAGCTTTTCAATTTTATGAGTGATTAATTTTATCCCCTCCGCCTTGCAGGCACCTCCCCCGACTTCGCGGGGGAGGGAATGGGATTGAAATAGCGTTGTCGTTATCAAAATACGCAACAATATCGCTCCCCCACGAAGCTGGGGGAGCTGTCACGAAGTGACTGAGGGGGGCAAAACAAATGATTACTTATAACCCGACCTAATATTGACTGTATCTTTAAAGAATTTAGACAGAATCAATTTTCTCCCGCACGGATTCCCGTAAAAAATATTCGCCGGTTTGCGGTAAAGATTGCACGCGGAAAGGTTCGCCTTGATAAGTAAATTCCAATCGGAAAGCGTGCAGATAAGCGCGGTCGTTTTTTTCGGAATTTCCGCCGTAAAGTTCATCGCCTAAAATCGGGCTGCCTAAACTTTTCATTGCGACGCGTAGCTGATGGGTTTTACCGGTTTGCGGTTTTAGAATAAATAAACGTAAATTAGGCTCGCAACTTACCGATTCAAAGCGGGTAACGGCAGGGTTTTGCTTTGTCTGGCAAAGTTTCCAGGCTCCTCGGCGGGCTTTTTCCATATCACCGATAATCAATCCCTGCTTTTTTTTCGGTTTTTGTTTGGATAAGGCAAGATAAGTCTTGCTGATTTCATGTCGGGCGAATAATAACGAAAATTCCGCCGCCGCTCGTTCGTTTAAAGCAAGAATCAGCAGGCCTGAGGTCACTTTATCTAACCGGTGAACTAACCAGACTTGCGCGACACTCAACTGTTTTGCCAACAAACCGGTTAAGCCGATTTCCGCTTCGTCTCTATGCACGCTTACGCCATTTGGTTTATCAATGATGATAAAATCCCTATGTTTATGTATAATTTTGAATTCTTGCATAAAGTTCTCAAAAAGTGCGGTTAGAATGAATATTAATTTAGACTCAATTATAGCATATATTGTGCCGGTGATTATGTGGACATTGATTGTTACTATCACGTTGCGCCAAATTATCAAACGGCAATCCTCCTCGGCAATGCTCTCCTGGTTGATGATTATTTATATTGTGCCGGTAGTCGGCATCCTGGCTTATTTGGTACTGGGCGAAATTAATTTAGGCAAACGGCGGGCAAATGCCTCTAAACAATTATTACCCAAATATATGAAATGGTTCGCCGGCCTTAAAAACCAACAACATTTGCTGATTAACGATCAACAACCGTCGCTTGCCAGCCCTTTATTTGCTCTTGCCCAACGCCGTTTAAGCATTCCCTGTATTAACGGCAACGAATTACATATTCTGGACACTCCGGAAAGCATTATTCAAAATATTATTGATGACATTCACCAGGCTCAATATTCTATCAATATGGTATTCTATATTTGGTCAAACGGTGGTCTGGTGGATCAGGTACAGCAAGCGTTGATTCAAGCCAAGCAACGCGGCGTGAAAATTCATATTCTGCTGGACTCCGTAGGAAGCCGGGCGTTTTTCAAAAGCGAAAATTACCAAAAAATGACCGCACTTGGTATTGAAATTGAAGAAGCCCTGCACGTAAATTTGCTGCGGGTTTTCCTGCGCCGTATTGATTTACGTCAACATCGCAAAATTATTGTGATCGATAATCAAATCTCTTATACCGGTAGCATGAATATGGTTGATCCGAATTTCTTTAAACAAGACAGCCATGTAGGAAAATGGATCGACATTATGGTACGTATCGACGGTCCTGTTTCCGCCGTGCTGAACGGTTTGCATTCCTGGGATTGGGAAATGGAACGCGGGCAAGAACTTTATGTACCGTTGCCAAACCCTCAACATCCGATGGATAATTACAATATTCATGCGGTACAAATTCTCGCTACAGGTCCCGGATTACCGGCGGATTTAATGGAACAATCTCTTGCCACGGCGATTTTTGCCGCCAAGGAAAGTATTACAATCACTACGCCTTATTTTGTGCCGAGTCAGAATATTGTAGATGCGTTGCAAATTGCCGCGCTGCGAGGCGTGAATGTGTCGCTGATTTTGCCGGTACATAACGATTCCCTTATGGTGCGCTGGGCAAGCCGTACTTATTTTGACGATCTACTCACCGCCGGTGTAAAAATTTATAACTTTACGGAAGGACTGTTGCATACAAAAAGTATCCTGGTTGATAACAAAATGGCACTGGTCGGTACGGTAAACATGGATATTCGCAGTTTTTCGCTGAATTTCGAAGTGACCATGGTAGTTGAAGACCAAACTTTCGCCAATGAAATCAGTTTGCTCCATGAAAACTATATGAATGGTGCCGCGTTGCTGGACGAACAACGCTGGTTAAACCGCCCGGTGTTTACACGAATTATTGAAAAACTGTTTTTCTTATTCAGCCCATTATTATAGAAACGGCATTTTTAGTTTATACAAGGAATCCACATGAAAAAAGATTTACGACTTTACCTTATCCGCCACGGCAGAACGGTTTGGAATGAGCAAGGTTTAATGCAAGGCTGGGGAAATTCCGCATTGACGGAACAAGGTGTAAAAGGCGCGCAATTAACGGGACAGGCACTGGCGGAAGTGCCTTTTATTGCCGCCTATTCAAGTTGTTTACAGCGTACAATCGATACCGCAAATTATATTTTAGGCGAGCGTTCCGTGCCGTTATTTCAGCATATCGGGCTGAACGAACAATTTTTCGGTTCATGGGAAGGCACAAACGTCGAAACTATTCGTCAAACCGCAGAATTTCAGCAAATGGTGAATGATCCGAAAAATTATCAGGCGAGCTCCAACGGCGGCGAAACCTGGCAGCAAGTGGCTGAACGCGCCATGAAAGCGATGCAGGATATTATCGACGTTCATCACCGCGGCGATATCCTTATCGTTTCCCACGGACATACTCTGCGCTTATTGCTGGCGCTATTTGCCGGCGCAACCTGGCAAAATCACCGCGAACAAGGCAAAAGTGTCGCCATGCTGAATACCGCCATTAACATGGTTCGTTATGTGCAGCATGATGAAGATCAGGCAGGAAAATTTATTATTGAACGCCTAAATGATGCGGCGCATTTAGGTTAAAAGTGCGGTAGAAAATTCCGGATTTTTATCCTTAACCGCAATGAAAAAAACGCCCGCAATAAAAGCGGGCGTAATTATTCAAACAAATCAGAGAAGCTCTAAAAACCCTGTCACTGTATGGAATGAACCGAACACAAGCAGAATTTCATTGTTATCCATTTGTGAAATAGCGCTTATTATGCCGGACTCTACTGAGTTCTCACTTTCGCCGTGAAACGGAATTTGTTGCTTATTCGCAAGATTTTTCAATGTCACAAATAAATTCGAACCAGATTGTCCGCGCGCGCCTTCAAGGGTTACGCAATGCCACTTATCAATTATTGGCAGCAGCGGCGAAAGTACGCCTTCTGAGTCTTTATCCTTTAAAATTCCGCAAACTGCGGTGATTTTTTGTGAAGTTTTTTGCTTCAGCTCGATTAATTTACCGGCTAAATATCTTGCCGCATGGGGATTGTGCCCTACATCAATGATAATTTGCGGTAAGCTTTCCACCGAGCGCCGAACAAGTGTCGCTAAAGGTACTAACCGCTCCGCATTAATACGCTGAAAACGCCCCGCTAATTCAACTTCCTGCAACGATTGGCGAATAATTTCTTCGCTGATTTGCACAGGCAGAAATTGTACCGCAGCCAATGCCGTTGCCGCATTTTGCAACGGAATCCGGCAAATCGGCAGATTTTTCAACCGCACTTTTTGGTTCTGCCAGGTCCAGCTATCCGCTTTTTGAGCGAAAGACCAATCTTTATCACGGCAAGCCAATTCACAACCTAATAAGCCGGCATGAGCCAACATTGTTGCCGGCACATCGGGTTCTCCGATCACTACAGGTTTACCCGCGCGAAAAATCCCCGCTTTTTCAAAAGCGATTTGTTCCCGGCTTGAACCTAAAAAATCCACATGATCAATATCAATACTGGTAATCACCGCCAGATTGTTATCCACAATATTGGTAGCGTCCAAACGCCCGCCCAAGCCCACTTCTAAAATCACCACATCCAATTTTGCCTGCTTAAACAGATATAAAGCCGACAAGGTGGTAAATTCAAAATAGGTCAGTGATTGGGTTTTACGGCCTTCAATATAGGCGAATGATTGGGTATGTGCTTCGTCCGGCAGCTCCTGATTTTGAATGCGTACGCGTTCGTTATAACGTAATAAATGCGGAGATGAATACACGCCTACCCGCAACCCGGCTTTCAACAGCATGGTTTCTAACAAACGACAAGTTGTGCCTTTGCCGTTTGTACCGCCGACCGTAATCACAAAAGGCGCCGGATTTAACACATCAAGCTCATCGGCGACGGCTTTAATTCGCTCTAAACCTAAATCAATGGCTTTAAAATGGCTGTTTTCTAAATAAGAAAGCCACTCCGAAAGTGATGAAGTGGCTTGTAAATTATGTTTTTCTTGCATTATTCGGTATCTGACAATTCTTCCGCATTAAAAGGAGAAGGTTTGTTCATTAATTTTGTTAATAAACTTGCTAGGGTATCTCGCATGTCGGAACGTTTAACAATCATATCGATGGCGCCGTGCTCCAATAAAAACTCCGCACGTTGGAACCCTTCCGGTAATTTTTCACGCACGGTTTGCTCGATAACGCGAGGGCCGGCAAAACCGATTAGCGCTTTAGGTTCGGCAATATTGATATCGCCAAGCATGGCAAAACTTGCTGATACGCCGCCCAAAGTCGGATCCGTTAAAACGGAAATAAACGGCACGCCTTTTTCTTTCATTTTAGCCAAAACGGCACTGGTTTTTGCCATTTGCATTAATGAGAACAGCGCTTCCTGCATACGCGCGCCACCGCTTGCGGAAAAACAAACGAACGGGCAGTTTTTTTCCATTGCCTCTTCCGCCGCCGCGACAAATTTTGCACCGACCACAGAACCCATTGAACCGCCCATAAAGCCGAAGTTGGAAGCGGCGGCCACAATAGGTAAACCGTATAATGTGCCGGATAATACCACTAAGGCGTCTTTTTCGCCGGTATCTTTCTGCGCCGCTGTCAAGCGATCTTTATATTTTTTCAAATCACGGAATTTTAAAATGTCTTTCGGTTCTAAATCCGCCGCAAGTTCCGTCACGCCGTCTTTATCCAATAACGCCAATAAACGTTCACGAGCGTCGATTCGCATATGATGACCGCATTTAGGACAAACTTCCAAATGGCGTTTTAGTTCATCACGATATAAAACCTGTTCACAAGACGTACATTTTGTCCAAACCCCTTCAGGCACGTTCGCTTTGCGAGAACTTGAAATCGGACTCTTACTAAAAATTTTATCAATCCAGCTCATTTTTAACCTTTTTATTAAATCGTAAAAATTCTGCTTATTTAACCACAAATTAAAGCGTTTTTATACTTTTTTATGTAAATGATTTACAAGTCGGAGCTTAGGGTACCTATAATTCATCCGCCAGAAATAATGGCCCCAAAGGCATTTGCGGCAACTCAAAATGTTCGGGATATGTCACCTGAACCAAATATAGCCCCTCGGCTTTTGCCGTCGGCGCGGCTAATTTACGATTTTTTTGCGCTAAAAGCCATTCAATCCACTCAGGCGGTTGGTTTCCGCACCCTACTTCCATCAGACTACCCACAATATTACGCACCATGTGATGCACAAAAGCATTGGCTTTAATATCCACAATCACAAAATTGCCGCGGCGAATCACATTTAAATGATGAATATTGCGCCAAGGCGTATTCGACTGACATTGTGCCGCTCGGAAAGAAGAAAAATCATTCTCGCCTAACAAAAAGCGCCCCGCTTCCTGCATTTTGTGTTCGTCAAGCTCCAAATGAGTATGTGTGATCCCGTAGGGCAAAATAGCCGAACGTAGTTTATTGCAATACAGTACATAACGATAACGGCGCGCCGTCGCACTAAAACGCGCATGAAAATCATCAGGCACTTCTTTAGCCCATCTCACCGCAATATCATCGGGTAGATTTGCATTGGTACCGAACGCCCAGGCTTTTTCGGGACGAATCGCATTAGTTTCGAAATGCACTACTTGTCCCGTTCCGTGTACGCCCGAGTCCGTACGCCCGGCGCAAAACACCTCAATTTTTTCATTCGCCACAAAGGAAAGAGCCTTTTCTAATTCAGCCTGTACCGAATGCACTTTTTCCTGACGTTGCCAACCAAAATAATTTTTACCGTTATACTCAATGCCTAAAGCAATTTTCATGATTTTGTAATCCGTTCTCATTGAAAAATTTCGCTAATTCTATCATTTATTATGACTAAAAATGAATGACATCATCAAATTCCGCAAGAAAACCGAATTCGGTTTAGGATCTTTGACGAACAATGTTGTATTGCATAGAACGGGATTACCAGCCTGCATAAATTTAAAATAAATAGGCTTATTAATATGGTTATTGGTAGGTTGATGAATATCCTATCGTTTGCATTTTATTTAGCTAAAAGTGCGGTCGGATTTTTGAGAATTTTGAAAAATATAAAGATGAGGCAAAAAAATTCATAAAAAGGCCAAATCCTGCGATTTGGCCTTTCTCAATGATTTATATTATGGCTTACATTATTCTTCAATAGTACGAAGTAATTCGTTCAGTCCGACTTTACCTAGTGTTTTTGCATCAACTTTTTTCACAATGACCGCGCAGTATAGGCTGTGTGAGCCGTCTTTTGACGGAAGGCTGCCTGATACCACAACAGAACCTGCCGGTACGCGACCGTAATGTACTTCGCCTGTTTCACGATCATAAATTTTAGTTGATTGACCGATAAATACGCCCATTGAAATTACGCAACCGTCTTCTACGATAACACCTTCAACGATTTCGGAACGTGCGCCGATAAAGCAGTTGTCACCGATAATTGTCGGGTTGGCTTGTAACGGTTCTAATACGCCGCCGATGCCCACACCGCCGGATAAGTGAACGTTTTTACCGATTTGCGCGCATGACCCAACGGTTACCCAAGTATCAACCATAGTACCTTCGTCAACAAATGCTCCGATATTTACGTAAGACGGCATTAATACGGTATTTTTCGCAATATACGCACCTTTGCGCACGGTAGCTGAAGGCACGACGCGGAAACCTTCCTGTTGGAAACGTTCTTCGGTGTAATCGGCAAATTTTAATGCCACTTTGTCGTAATATTTTGTTTCCGCACCGTCAATTAATTGGTTGTCATTGATACGGAATGATAATAACACGGCTTTTTTCAACCACTGGTGAGTTACCCAGTCACCGTCAATTTTTTCAGCTACGCGATATTTACCGCAGTCTAAACCGGCGATAACTTCTTCGATTGCAGCTTTAATTTGCGCATCAACGGTTTTAGGGGTAATTTCGGCACGGCGTTCGAATGCCGCTTCAATGATCGATTGTAAGTTTGACATATATTTTCCTATATAAATGTAATAGTGAATAGACCTGCTATTTTTATCATATTTTCCCTAAAAACTCACCACCTTTTAGCTAAATTAGCCTAAAATATAGCTGATTCTATAAATATTTTTCTTTTCGCCGAATAAAGCGGAAACCTCTCCCGCCAAATTGCGCTTAAAAGCATTTCTAAAACGGATAAAAATTATGAATACCACGGAAAATAGCAAACAAAAGCCGGTGAATGTCGTAGCATTTGCCTTTTTACTGACGGCTTTTTTAACCGGCATCGCCTCTTCTTTTCAAACACCGACCCTGAGTTTGTTTCTTGCCCAGGAAATTCAGGTTTCACCTTTTATGGTGGGAATGTTTTATACCTCGAATGCCGTTTTAGGCATTGTATTAAGTCAGATTCTGGCTAAATATTCGGACAGCCAGGATGATCGGCGCAAGATCATTATTTTTTGCAGTTTGCTTGCTATCGGCGGCTGCATTACTTTCGCCTACAACCGAAATTATTATGTACTCATGTTTTTTGCCACATTTTTATTGTCATTAGGCTCGTCTGCAAATCCGCAGGCTTTTGCGCTCGCCCGGGAATATGCGGATTATACGAAACGTGAAGCGATAATGTTCACCACCATTATGCGGACACAAATTTCCCTCGCCTGGATTGTAGGGCCGCCGCTTTCCTTCTCCATTGCATTAGGTTGGGGATTCGAATATATGTATATGGTTGCCGCTTCCGCATTTTTATTATGTGCGATTATTGCCAAAGCGCTGCTTCCTTATGTGCCGCGTAAAGCCGTTGTATCTGCAACAAAACCGGATGAGGTTGCCGGTTTGCCGGCAAAAAATAAAAAGCAAAGTGATAAACAAAGCATTAGGTTGCTTTTTATCACTTGTTTTCTGATGTGGAGCTGTAACGGGATGTATTTAATCAGTATGCCGTTACATGTGATCAACGAGCTGCATTTATCCGAACGGTTAGCCGGTATTTTAATGGGAACGGCGGCAGGATTGGAAATTCCGGTGATGCTGATTGCCGGTTATCTAACGAAATACTTAACAAAAAAATCCTTAATTCTGACCGCACTTTTCATGGGATTATTTTTTTATATCGGTATGCTGTTTGCAGAACAAACCTGGCAACTTGTAGCGTTACAGGCATTCAATGCTATATTTATCGGTATTATTGCCACTCTTGGCATGGTTTATTTTCAGGATCTTATGCCCGGTAAAATGGGTTCTGCCACTACTCTATTCAGCAATGCGGCAAAAAGCAGCTGGATTGTTGCCGGTCCTTTTGTAGGAATAATCGCTCAAATTTGGAATTATAGTTCGGTATTTTATATTTCGATTGTGCTTGTGGCGGTGTCCTTATTTAGCATGAGTAAAGTAAAATCCGTTTAGATGTCGTTCAACTCTTTCCGCCCCTCTTACCTTGAGGAGCGGACTCATCGAAAATTCCTCAAAATTCTACCGCACTTTAAGTGCTTTGAAAAATAATCCGAATACCGATTGAATATCTCATTGTTTTCCAACATAATGCATCGCGTTTTATTTGAAATTTCATCGCAGGGGGTAACATGGAATTTATTCAAAACTCACCAATCTATGCAAAATTCTTTTTAGGTTTGGTGGCGGTGATTAATCCGTTTGGTGTTTTGCCTGTTTTTGTCAATATGACAAATCATCAAACCAAGGCTGAACGTAATCATACTAATTTAATCACTTCATTTTCTGTAGGGGTGATTTTGCTGGTAAGTTTATTTTTTGGCAAAATTATTCTGAGCCTGTTCAGTATTTCAATTAACTCATTCCGCATTGCCGGCGGGATTTTGATCATTAGCATTGCGATGACCATGATTAGCGGTAAACTCGGCGAAGATAAACAGAATAAAGATGAAAAAAACGCCGACTTCGCTAATATGAACAGTATCGCCGTCGTGCCTTTGGCAATGCCTATTTTAGCCGGCCCCGGTGCGATTAGTTCCACTATCGTATGGGCTTCTCAATATTCAAGCTGGTTCGACTGGATTGGTTTTAGCTTTGCGATTATCCTGTTTTCCCTGTTATGTTACGGATTATTCCGTTCGGGCCCGACAATCGTCAATGCGCTGGGTAAAACGGGCAGTAATGTAGTGACCCGTATTATGGGGTTGATTTTGATGTCGTTAGGTATTGAAAGTATTGTGGTCGGCATTACCAAGCTGTTCCCGGGATTAATTCATTAGAGTCTGTTTATCTTTACTAAAGAAGAAACTGAAATCAACGGTTTCTTCCATAAACAAAAAAGTGCGGTTGAAATTTTGAAAATTTTCACCGCACTTTTTTATTTTATAAGCAATCGGAAAGCTTAACGCCAGGCTTTAAATTGGTTAATTAAACCGTTGGTTGAGCTGTCGTGGCCGGTTACCTGCTCATCGCCGCTTAACTCCGGCAGAATACGGTTTGCCAGCTGTTTGCCCAATTCCACTCCCCATTGATCGAAGCTGAAGATGTTGAAAATCACACCTTGAACGAAAATTTTGTGTTCGTACATGGCAATTAATGCGCCTAAACTGAACGGTGTGATTTCTTGCAATAAAATTGAGTTGGTCGGTTTGTTGCCGGTGAAGACTTTAAACGGCACCACATCTTTTACTTCGTCTAAGCTTTTACCCGCTTTCAAAAATTCTGCTTCCACCGTTTCTTTGGTTTTACCGAAAGCAAGCGCTTCCGTTTGCGCGAAGAAATTAGACAACAATTTGTTATGGTGATCCGCCAGCGGATTATGGGTTTTCGCCGGTGCGATGAAATCGCAAGGAATCAAGGTGGTTCCCTGGTGAATTAATTGATAAAACGCATGTTGACCGTTGGTGCCCGGTTCGCCCCAAATAATCGGACCGGTTTGATAATTGCTGATAACTTTGCCGTCGCGACCTACATATTTACCGTTGGATTCCATGTTGCCTTGTTGGAAATAAGCGGCAAAACGATGCATATATTGGTCATAAGGTAAAATAGCTTCGGTTTGTGCGCCTTGGAAATTGGTGTTCCATAACCCCACTAATGCAAGGGTTGCGGGAATATTTTGCTCAATCGGAGTATTGCGGAAATGTTTATCCATTTCGTGCGCACCGCTTAATAAGGCTTCGAAGTTTTCAAAACCCACGGAAAGAATAATGGAAAGACCGATAGCCGACCATAATGAATAACGTCCGCCGACCCAGTCCCAGAAACCGAACATATTGTCGGTATCGATACCGAATTTTTCCACTTCCGCCGCATTAGTCGAAAGCGCGGCAAAATGTTTTGCCACATGTTTTTCATCTTTTGCCGTAGCCAGGAACCAATCGCGGGCGGATTTGGCGTTAGTCATGGTTTCTTGGGTGGTAAAGGTTTTTGACGCCACTAAAAATAACGTGGTTTCAGGATTGGTTTTCTTGAACACTTCCGCAATATGCGTACCGTCAACATTGGAGACAAAATGCATATTCAAGTGATTTTTATAAGGGCGCAGAGCCTCGGTAACCATGTAAGGACCTAAATCCGAACCGCCGATACCGATATTCACCACATCGGTAATAGCCTTGCCGGTATAACCTTTCCATTCACCGGAAATCACGCGTTCGCTGAACGCTTTCATTTTTGCCAGAACTTCGTTAACTTCCGGCATCACATCTTTACCGTCAACCAATACCGCCGTATTTGAACGGTTACGCAATGCGGTATGCAGCACGGCGCGATTTTCCGTACAATTGATTTTTTCGCCGCTGAACATGGCTTCTTTAGCTTCGTCCAGCGCGCACTCTTTTGCTAACCGGCGTAATAAATTTAAGGTTTCCTGAGTAATTTTGTTTTTAGAAAAATCCACCAGAATTTCATTATTGAATGTTAATGAATAATCCGCAAAACGATTTTTTTCCTGTTGGAAAAGATCGTTAATCGTCGTATTTTCTAACGTCCCTTTATGCGCTTCTAACGCTTTCCATGCAGCTGTGCTAGTAGGATTAATATTTTGCATAGTATTTTCCTTATTTAAGATTGAATTGAAAACTGATGTTTGAAAATAGTATCAGGTTATAACTAAAACTCATCGTTTGTTTTAATTATACATTTGATAGTTTTAATCAACATATTCCGTAAGAACCCGCGGCGTTAATTTGGTCATTAATTCATAACTTAGCAGACCGGTAATTTCCGCCACTTCCTCGATTGGCAATTCTTTCCCCCAAAGAACCGCTTCATCGCCTACTTTGTCTTTACAATCGGGACCGAGATCCACCGTAACCATGTCCATAGATACGCGGCCGACAATCGGCACCCGGCGTCCATTAATATAAATCGGTGTACCCGCCGGCACATTGCGGGGATAACCGTCACCGTAGCCAATCGCCACCACGCCGATTTTCGTATCCCGCTCGCTCACCCAAATACCGCCGTAACCCACAGGCTCGCCTTTTTTATGATCACGCACGGCAATTAGTGAAGAGGTCAAGGTCATCACCGGGATCAAACCGTATTCACTGCTCGGAATATTAATCGGCGATACGCCATACATAATGATCCCCGGACGAATATATTCCAAATGGGAATCTTCCCAAAATAAAATGCCGCCGGAAGCCGCAATAGTGCGGTTGCCTTTTTTGTTTTTTGTGGCATCCAAAAAGCGATTTAACTGAATATTGGTATAATCGCTGTCGGTTTCGTCAGCGCGGCTGAAATGGCTTACAAACCCCACTTCATCCACATTCGGACAATTCATCAATTCGTTATAGTAATAATCCACCTCTTCCAGACTAACACCTAAACGGTGCATGCCCGTATCAATTTTCAGCCAGACTTTTATCGGATTTTCAAGATTCGCCCGTTTAATTGCATCCAATTGATCCTGGTTATGTACGACGGTTTGAATATTATTGACGGAAAGAATGGGTAAATCTTTAGGAGAGAAAAAACCTTCCAACAAAAGGATCGGTTTGGTTACGCCGTTAGAACGGACGCTAAGGGCTTCGGCTAAACGCGCCACACCAAAACCATCAACTAAATTCTCTAAAGTAGAAGAGACAAATTCAACGCCGTGTCCGTAAGCATTTGCTTTCACCACAGCGATGATTTTACTGTGCGGTGCTTTCTGTTTAATTATTTGAATATTATGTTTCAGTGCAACTGAACTGATTTTTACTGTTGCTGGTTTCATATCGACTCTTTGCTATAAAAATAGCGTTTTACTGCTAATAATCGTCATCATTAAATTGATGGCCGCCTGCATAATTATCAAAACGGGAATATTGCCCTTGAAAGGTCAAACGCACTCGTCCTATAGGCCCGTTACGCTGTTTACCGATGATAATTTCTGCTACATTGTGATTTTCTTCCGTTGTCTCATGGTACACTTCGTCACGATAAATAAACATGATCAGGTCCGCATCCTGCTCGATAGATCCGGATTCCCTTAAATCCGAGTTCACAGGGCGTTTATCCGTACGGTTTTCCAAAGTCCGGTTTAGCTGTGACAACGCCACCACCGGTACTTCCAGTTCTTTTGCCAAGGCTTTCAGAGAGCGGGAAATTTCAGCGATTTCAAGAGTACGGTTATCAAAGCCCGGCGCCCGCATTAATTGCAAGTAATCGATCATAATCAGGCTCAGACCGCCGTTTTCACGATAAACCCGTCTAGCTCGGGAACGTAATTCCGTCGGCGTTAAACCCGCCGAATCGTCAATGTACATATTGGGTTTATTGGTCAACATCCCCATGGTGCTTGAAATACGCGCCCATTCGTCATCTTCGGTAATTTGACCGGTGCGGATTTTAGTTTGATCCACACGGGAAAGCGAAGCCAACGAACGCATCATAATTTGATCCGCCGGCATTTCCAGACTAAAAATCAACACGGGTTTTTCACTGGAAAGCGCAGCGTTCTCACAGAGATTCATGGCAAAAGTAGTTTTACCCATAGACGGACGCGCCGCCACAATAATCAGATCCGAAGGCTGTAAACCCGCGGTTTTCTTATCTAAATCTTTAAAGCCCGTAGTAACCCCCGTTACCCCGCCGTTTGCATGTTGGTTTTTGGATAAGAATTCGATTTTATCAATAGTGCGTTCTAAAATATTTAAAATATTCTCGGGGCCTTCATTTTCAGCGCTGCGCTTTTCCGCAATTTTGAACACTTCCCGCTCGGCTTCATCCAGTATCTCTTTGACGTCTCGCCCTTTCGGGGAATAAGCGCTTTGTGCGATGGTATTACCGACGCCGATTAATTCGCGCAGTACCGCCTTTTCACGCACAATATCCGCATAGGCAATGATATTCGCCGCACTCGGCGTATTTTTGGATAATTCCGCCAGATAAGCAAAACCGCCCACATCCTCCACCACGCCTTTGTTTTTCAGCGCCTGATCGAGCGTAATTAAATCAATCGGATGATTTTGCCGCGCCAACTCCTCCATTTCTCTAAAAATCAAACGGTGAGCGGCGGTATAAAAATCTTCGGTAATCACATGTTCAACAACATTTTCCCAATGGGAATTATTCAGCATAATTCCGCCGAGCACCGCTTGTTCCGCTTCAATGGAATGAGGCGGAATATTGATTTGCGCAGTCTGTTTATCGGGTGATTGGGAAGGTTGTCTTGCCATGAAAAAGCTCTCAATTAAAACTGAAAAAACCGCTATATCATATACCAATTTGCGCTAACATTTAAGGGAAAAAAAGAAAAGTGCGGTCTAAAAACGCTAAGTTTTATAGAAAATAGACATATATCAAAGATCGAATTAAAAGCCCGTCGGATTACCGCTTAAACAAATAATAAAAACCGCACTTAAGTTGCCTAAAGTGCGGTCAAAATTTTAAAAGTTTTGGTTATTTGCCGTTGACTTTGCGACGAGCGGCTACCGCATCGGACAGTTCTTGTAACACGATTTCCGTGTCATCCCAGCCGATACAGGCATCGGTGATACTTTGACCGTAAGTTTCCGCTTTTCCGTTTACTAAATCCTGACGACCTTCAACCAAGTGGCTTTCAACCATCACGCCGAAAATTTGATTTGACCCCTGTGCGATTTGTTTTGCGACATCATGACAAACTTCCACTTGTTTTTTGAACTGTTTACTGCTGTTAGCATGGCTGAAGTCGATCATTACATGACCGATACGGCCGCTTTTCTCGATATTAGCACAAACTTTTGCGATATTTTCCGCATCATAATTCGTACCTTTATCACCGCCGCGTAAAATAATATGGCAATCCAGATTACCTTTTGTTGAAACAATCGCCGAATGCCCGAATTTAGTGACCGATAAGAAATGGTGGGAAGCTTCCGCCGCACCAATAGCGTCTAAAGCGATTTTCACACCGCCGTTCGTGCCGTTTTTAAAGCCCACCGCACAAGACAAACCGGAAGCCAGTTCACGATGAACCTGCGATTCCGTGGTACGGGCGCCAATTGCGCCCCAGCTCATGAAATCAGCCACATATTGCGGGGTGATCATGTCTAAAAATTCACCCGCCGTCGGCAAACCGAGATCATTGATGTCTGATAATAGTTTGCGCGCAATACGTAAACCGTCGTTTAATGCATAGGTATCGTTTAAATACGGATCGTTAATTAACCCTTTCCAACCCACGGTAGTACGCGGTTTTTCAAAATAAACGCGCATGATGATTTCTAAGGCATCTTTATATTTTTCGCGCATTTTCGCCATGCGGTTGGCATATTCAAGCGCCGCTTTAGGATCATGAATCGAACAAGGACCGATAATCACCAACAGGCGATCATCTTCACCGTGAATAATTTGATGGGCTTTATTGCGGGCGTTTCTGACCGTTTTAACGGCGACATTGCTTGCCGGATATTTTTCCAATAAAGCGACCGGCGGAAGCAACTGTTCGATATTGGCAATTCTGGTATCGTCGTTTGCGACACGAATATTATTTTTGTTTTTTGTAGGCATAATCAACTCTCTGTATATCATCCGAAAAATAGAAAAATTTAACCGCACTTTAAAGCTTATCAAGTGCTTAGGGTCTATTTATCTTTTATAAACAGACCCTAATGTTAAGTGAGATTACTCTACCACTTAATTTTGCATTGGTAAACTAGTACATTGTTATTTTTATTAATGGCCGCTCAAAACCTGCGCCGGTTGCAATTTTGCCGCCCTGTTAGCCGGGTATAAACTTGCCAATAAACTTAACATTAAAGCAGCAACCAGTACTAATAAAACGTCTTGCCAGTGTAGTTCGCTGGGTAAAAAGTCCACAAAATAAATACCGTCCGACAATAATTTATGCCCTAGCAGGCTTTCGACGGCTTTAATAATTGAGGTGAGATTTAACGATAAAATAACGCCGAGAATTATTCCTATTAAACAGCCTTTCATGCCGGCTTGCAGCCCGTACCAGATAAAAATACGTTTAATAAAACCGTTGTTTGCGCCGAGGGTGCGCATAATGGCGATATCGCCCGCTTTGTCTTTTACCGCCATAATCAGGGTGGAAACAATATTAAAACAGGCAACGCCGATAACTAATACCATGGCAATATACATAACTGTCCGAATCAGCTGAATATCACGGTACATATAACCGAATTTGTTGATCCAGGTCTGTAAATTCAGCATTTGCGGATAATCGTTAAGATTAGCAAAATTAAGTTGCTGAACCTTAAACGGATCCGCTACTTTCATTTCAATACCGCTTATTTCATTTTTGGCAAAACCCAAAAATTCCTGCGCGGTGGCGAGAGGAATTAATGCATAACTATGGTCAAGCTGCCCGTCCAAGCGCAAAATACCGGTCACCTGAACACGTTCGCGGGCGGGCTGAGAAAGCTGAGCACCGTTCGTATTTTGCGAAATGAGCAATGTAACCCAATCGCCCTCCGACACATTTAAATCTCTGGCGATGCCCGAACCCAGCACTAATCCGCCCCGTTCGGTAAATTGTTGCCAGCCGTTATTCAACACGAATTTGCCTAACGAACTCACGTTGTCCAGCATTTTGTGATCAACGCCGTGAACCTGAACCACTTTCAATTTTGCTCCGTTTTCCACTAATGCGGTGAAACTTACGTAAGGCGAAACCGCTTTAATATCGGAATTTGCCATCAGGCGTCGTTCCAGATCTTGCCGATCGTTAATCCGCCCGTCTTGATAAGCGGTGATATCACTGTGCGGCACAACGGCTAAAATACGGTTATTTAGCTCTCGCTCGAAACCGTTCATGGCGCTTAACCCGAGGATTAACACCGCAACGCCTAACGCAATACCGATACTGGAAAATAACGCAATGAGGGAAACCAAACGATTTTTCTGTTTTGCCCGTTGATAACGCCAGCTAATAAAAAATGGAGTATTCATTGAAATCCACCGTTACATTTCCGGCCGCAATACGCCGTCTTGCATAATTAAACGACGATTCAGCTTTTCGGCTAAATTTAAATCATGGGTGACCAGTAAAAATGCGATGCCTTGTTCCTCATTCAGTTGTTGAATCAGTTCAAAAATACTTTCCGTGGTTTTATGGTCGAGGTTTCCCGTCGGTTCGTCCGCTAATACCAACGCGGGATTATTAACCAACGCGCGGGCAATCGCAACCCGTTGCCGTTCGCCGCCGGAAAGTGCGGACGGTTTATGAGTAATTCTGTGAGACAACCCCACCGCATTGAGCATTTTTTCCGCACGATCTTTAGCTTCGGTTTTATTCTGATTACCGATTAACATCGGCATTAACACGTTTTCCAGCGCGGTAAAATCCGCCATTAAATGGTGGAACTGATAAACAAACCCCAAATAAGTATTGCGCAATTTCGCCAATTCGTCTTGCGAGGCTTTTTGCAGAGATTTGCCTTTAATAAAGACTTCGCCCGAAGTAGGTTGATCCAACCCGCCTAAAGTATGTAATAAAGTACTTTTGCCGGACCCTGAACTGCCTACAATCGCCACCAGTTCCTTATCGTTCATAGAAAAAGTGACGTCTTTTAAAACTCGGGTTGTTACCGACCCTTCAATGTAATCTTTAGTCAGATTCTGACAATTTAATAAAATTCCGTTGTTCATAATTGCTGTTCTATTTTTATCCGGAGGTAAAATTCTTTAAATTTTGACCGCACTTTTACTTATTCATATCTCAATGCTTCCGCCGGTTCCACTTTTGCCGCCCGATAAGCGGGATAAATAGTGGATAACAGCGACAATAATAATGAGAACGCCACAATAACGATAATTTGCCCCAATTCCAAAGAAGTAGGTAAAAAGATGCCGCGTTGACCGAATAACTCAATAATATCGGCTAAATTCAGCGTAATGAGCACGCCTAATATAGTACCGATTATTGTACCGACCAGCCCCACTAAAAAACCTTGCAAAATAAAAATACGGCGAACCTGTCGCTTGTTTAATCCTTGAGTTTGCAAAATGGCAATTTCTCCTTGTTTGTCTACTACCATCAAACTCAATGAAGTAATGATATTGGAAATCGCCACAATAATAATCAGGCTGATTAATAACCCCATCATATTTTTTTCCATGCGTACCGCCTGGAAAAATTCACCTTTTTGGCTGCGCCAATCCTCTAATTTCCATTTATCCGCAGAAAAAAATTGCGGCAATGCGGTAATTTGAAAAGGATCGTCTAAAAATAACCGATAACCTTGCACCTGCTCCGGTCGAATGCGCATTAAACGCCCGATATCCGACAAATTAGCAAAAATTTCATAGTCGGAAACTTCGGAATTATCGGAAAAATAAATATCGCTGACAGTAAACAAGCGCTGTGTCGGTACTCGTCCGAAAGGCGTATATTGGCTGTTTTCGGTGATCATTAAGCGTACTTTATCGCCGATATTCAGACGGAGCTTATCCGCCAACCTGTTGCCTATCAGAATTTTAAATTCGCCGGCAGGCAGTAATTCGCTAAGTTGCTGTTGGGTTAAATAATCCAGAATTAAATCATCGCTTGGTTTTTGCACGCCGATAATATGCCCTGCGCTCACACCTTGCGCGGTTTGTAAAATAACATTCGTGCTATTAATCGGTACCGCCTGGCGCACAAAATCCGGCATGGCCGGTTGGGCGGCTTGTAAATCCAAATAACCTTCCTGCGGCATTAATACGGCATGAGGAATGCCGGATAACACCTGTTGTTTTTGATGTTTTTCCAGACCGTTCATGACAGACAACACAATAATCAGCGCCATCACACCAAGCACAATGCCCGAGCTGGCCAAATTAGTCACTAATCGGGCGAAACGATCCGCACTTTTAGCCCGCCAGTAACGCAGCGCGATATAAAGGGAAACTGGGAAATTCATATTACCTTTAGGTATCTAACCTGTTTGAATCACATTTAAATAAGATGAAAATGACAGATGGAAACATCCGAGAGGAAACCCCATCCACTCTCATCGAGCAAATGGGGTGATTATACGTTTATTTTCCGGTGGCGACAAACTCTTCAATATTATCGCGTACTTTATTGACTAAAGTGGTAACCGCACTATCCGACGCCCAAGCGATATGCGGAGTAATGAGCAGATTCGGCATGGTTTTCGCCGCAACAATTAGCGGATTATCTTTTTCCGGCGGTTCTTTAATCATTACATCAATCGCCGCACCGGCCAAATGCCCGGATTTTAACGCATCCAACAATGCCTGTTCGTCCACTAAAGGACCTCTGCCGGTATTGATTAAAAACGCACCTTTTTTGAAAAGCGACAAAGTTTCTTTGTTAATCAGGTTTGTTGTGTGTTCCGTTAGCGGGCAGTGCAACGTGACGATATCCGCCTGTTTCAGTACCTCATCAAAAGGCGTATAACCTTCACGGCAGGACTGCGCGTTCCGATGTTCCGCATAAAGTACTTTCATACCAAGTGCGCTTGCCAAACGTCCGACTTCAGTCCCTAAACAACCCTTTCCTACCACACCCAACACCGAGCCGCGAATATCCGTGATCGGGTAATCAAAATAACAGAACTGTTTAGACTCGCCCCATTTCCCATCCAACTGATCCCGATACCAACCGGCAAGGCTGTGTTTTAATGAAAATATTAACCCTAACACATGTTCCGGTACGGTTACCGATGAATAGCCGGCAACATTTTTAACCCTAATGCCCAATTCTTTTGCAGCGATAAGATCAATGTTATTTGTGCCCGTTGCCGTTAATGCGATTAATTTTAACTTAGGCAATTGTTCCATCACTTCGCGGGAAAAAATAACTTTGCTGGTAACCACAATATCCGCATCCTTTGCCCGTTCCACTGTTTGTTCCGCACCGGTATAAGGATAATCAATCCATTCGTGATCAAAATCAGGACGTGGAATCGGCAAATGAGGAGGAAGCGCCGTGCTGTCTAAGAAAACAATTTTCATAAAAGCTCCTTGTTTAGGTAAATAAAGTTCGTCTTTAATATGAGAAATAGCATACAAAAAAAGTGCGGTAAAAACTACCGCACTTTTCATCATTCAATGAAATTATTTCGAGGTATCTAATTGTGGAAATGATTTAACCAAATCGTCTAACGCTTTCATTTGACTGACAAAACCTTCCAATACGGATAACGGCAATGCGGAAGGACCGTCGCATTTAGCATTATTCGGATCCGGATGAGCCTCTAAAAACAAGCCGGCAATTCCCACCGCTAAGCCCGCACGGGCAAGTTCGGTTACTTGATCGCGACGACCGCCGGAAGCCGCCCCAAAAGGATCGCGGCATTGTAACGAATGGGTGACGTCAAAAATAACCGGCGCTCCTTTCGATACTTTTTTCATCACACCGAAACCGAGCATATCCACTACTAAATTGTCATAGCCAAAGTTTGAACCGCGATCGCACAAAATCACTTTATCGTTACCGCACTCTTCAATTTTTTCTACGATATTGCCCATTTGACCCGGACTTAAAAATTGCGGTTTTTTTACATTAATAACCGCACCGGTGCGAGCCATAGCTTCCACTAAATCCGTTTGACGGGCTAAAAAAGCCGGCAATTGAATCACATCCGCCACTTCCGCCACCGGTTTACATTGGTAAATTTCATGCACATCGGTGATGATTTTCACACCAAAAGTTTGTTTTAACTCCTGGAAAATTTTTAACCCTTCTTCCATGCCCGGACCGCGATAGGAATGGATAGACGAGCGGTTCGCTTTGTCGAAAGAAGCTTTAAAAACATAAGGTACGCCGAGTTTATTTGTTACCTCAACGTATTTTTCACAGACCTGCATCGCCATATCGCGGCTCTCAAGCACGTTCATACCGCCGAATAATACAAAGGGGTTGTCATTTGCGACGTTAATATCGCCTATACGGACAATTTTATTTTGCATAGTTAATTCCTATAGTTAATTTCTTTAGTGGAGTTCAGAAAAATGATCTTTTAATTCGGCAAGTTGCGCCGTTAATAAAAATGAGGTGGGGTCCTGCGGACATTGATCCACAAAATACTGCAAATCCTCCGCCGCCGCCTGATAGCAACCCATTTGCGCCAATACTAGCCCACGGTCACGGATTTCATAAGGGTCTTCCGGGTGATAACGCAGCAACGAGGCAATATATCGGTATGCCGCATCATTACGGTTTTCCCGAATCAAGGCGTTTTTAGCCAGCTGTCTAAAGCGGTTAAGCAATGTATTTACATCCGCTCGCTCAAGTTCTTCACTACTGATTTCCGCCCCGAAACCGAACGCGCCTTCATATAATTTCTGCAAATGAGCTTGCGATAGGTAATGACCGTTCCAAGGGTCGATAAACGCCACTTCATTATCAACTTCAGCCCGTAAAATCAACTGGGTCGGAAAATTTACCGGATAAAGCGGTAGCTTTAAGCTGTCTGCCAGATACAACAGCAATGCGCCCAAACTAACGGGCATACCGGAATGAGTTTCCAGTACATAGGCGAGATATAGATTCTCCGCTTCAAAATAATGTTCCGGATCGCAATGAAATCCCCAGTCGCCATAGAAAAGCTGTAATAATTGATGGATTCGGACTTTATCGTCACCCTCTTGCCCGATAACCTGACGGGCTTTTCGAACCAAACCGCCTATTAACGAACGGATACGCCTCAATTCATCCCCTTCATCATCACAGGTGATGAGATAAAAAGAGGTCATTTCGTCATATAAGGCTTTTTGATAATACTTCATTCTTTATTCCAACAACCAAGAGTAATGCGTTCATTGTCGCCATAATCTTTCATTGTTGCAACCTGTTGCCAGTAATTTTGTGAAAATTCATTAAAAATCGACCGCACTTTTTGCCCTTGCTGCCAACCGTGCTCTAATATTAACCAGCCCTGGTGTTTTAAATGAAACGGCGCCCGCTCGATAATATGCCGCAAATCCGCATATCCCGAGTCTTCCGCCACCAATGCCGTTAAGGGCTCAAAACGCACGTCTCCCAAAGCTAAATGCTCGTCCTGACGGTCAATATAAGGCGGGTTACCGACTATAATGTCAAATTGCCGGTTTTCCAGTTGTTCAAACCAATTGCTTTGTAAAAATTCAACTTGCGGCAATTGATTTCTCAGGGCGTTCCGCTTAGCAAGTTCGATGGCACCGTTCGTCAGGTCCACACCTAAAATCCGCAATTTTGCACCGCACTTTTGGCTAATCGGCGCTAATTCCGCCGCTAAGGCTAAAGCGATGGCGCCGGTTCCCGTACCAAGATCAAGAATGGCTAATTCACCTGAAAAGTGCGGTGAATTTAAGCGAAATTTTGCAAATTCTAAGGCTTTTTCCACTAAAATTTCCGTATCAGGACGGGGAATCAAAGTATCCGGCGAGACCTCTAAATTCAACGACCAAAAATCCTGTTCGCCGAGAATGTAGGCTATAGGTTCGCCTTCACAACGGCGTACTAAGTATTGCGATAAAAGCGCCGATTCATTTTCCGTTAATAAAGTATCCGAAAAAGCGATAATCGTACTTTTGCTTTTTTGGGTAACAAATTGCAGCAACCGATTTGCATCAACCTTCGGATTGGCATAAGGATCTTGCTTCGTCATATCCTGTAAGCTGTCTTCAGCAAACGCCAGCCATTGTTGATATGTTTGGGGGTAAATTTTTGTTATTGTGATTTCTTCACCGATTACCATAAAATCCTCAGTTAGTTGTTTAAACCTAATCCCTGATTTCATCGTTCTTTTCTCTTGAATTTTCGACAAGTATTAGGGTCCGTTTATCTTTTATAAACAGACCCTAAAAGAATGTGCGGGATAAACAGGAAAAAGGCAAGCCTGCAAGCCCACCCTTTGAAGAACCTTATGGTTGATCCGATAACGCCGCCAGTTGATCCGCCTGGTATTCGGTGATGATTGGTTGAATCAATTCATCGATTTTACCGTTCATCACTTCATCCAGGCGATATACAGTTAAATTAATACGGTGATCCGTCACACGGCCCTGCGGATAGTTATAAGTACGGATTTTATCCGAACGGTCGCCCGAACCTAATAAATTACGACGGGTCGTAGCCTGTTCGGCAGCTAATTTATCCTGCTCCGCCTGTACCAAACGCGAAGCTAATACTGCCAAGGCTTTCGCTTTGTTTTTGTGTTGCGAACGTTCATCCTGACATTCCACCACCATCCCTGTCGGAATATGGGTGATACGCACGGCAGAGTCGGTTTTATTGATATGCTGGCCACCGGCACCGGATGCCCGGTAAGTATCAATACGTAAATCCGCCGGATTAATTTCCGGCATTTCGCTTTCAGGTAGTTCCGGCATCACCGCAACGGTACAGGCAGACGTATGAATACGGCCTTGCGATTCGGTTTTGGGTACGCGTTGCACACGGTGACCGCCCGATTCGAATTTAAGCTGCCCGTAAACGTTATCACCGCTCACTAAAGCGATAATCTCTTTATATCCGCCTTGTTCGCTTTCATTTTCACTAAGCACTTCAACACGCCATCTTTTCATTTCGGCATAACGACTGTACATACGGAATAAATCGCCGGCGAAAATACCCGCTTCATCACCGCCTGTTCCGGCACGGATTTCTAAATAGGCGTTATATTCATCGTTCGGATCGCGTGGCAATAATAAAATCTGTAAATGCTGTTCGACTTCTTCAAGTTCGTTTTTTGACTCTTCAATTTCCATTTGAGCCATTTCTTTCATTTCCGGGTCATCAAGCAACAGTTCCGCTTCTTCGATATTAGAATTTAATTGTTTCCAGCGTGAAAATGTTTTGACCACTTCTTCTAATTGTGAATATTCTTTTGAGTAAGCGCGAAATTTATCCTGATCGCTAATTACCGAAGCATCACCTAGCAATGCTTCCAGCTCTTCATAACGTTCGTTTAAGCTATCTAGTTTACTAATAATACTGGGTTTCATTGGTTTCCCTTTAAAATGAATAAGCCATAAAAAAATCGTGCTATTCTAGCACGATTTTTCATAATTTTGACAAGATTGAAAAATTTTTAGCGCAACGCCGTGAACTTATTCGGCATGTCCCGAATAACGGATTCAATAGGATAAGTTTTTAAATTTACCGAATTAACGGCGCTCAAACAAGCGAGAATCGGCTCTAGGATCTCATTTTCTTTTTGTTGAGGAAAATAAAAGAAATTCATCACCGTTTGCTGGATTTTAGAACAGTTTACCGATAATAAATATGAATAACCTTTTTGAGAAATAATGGAATATTTGTCCGTTTTGCCGTTTTTTATTTGGTAACTTTTCTTTTTATGGGAACGTAGGTTCTCATTGTTCGCCAATTTAGAATCAATGCAGGAAATAAATTCCCGGCTATCCTTACTTGTTGTTCCGACAATCAGTTTTGGTTTATTGCTTTTTTCTACATCTAACGATTGAGACGGTTTTGCCGAACAACCGCTTAACACCACCATAAGTGCTATCAAAATTCCTTTTTGCCACTTAAACATGGAAATTCCCCAATAAATTCAATTTAAAATTCCGTATGATTTTACTGAAAAATTTAGTTTATACAGCAAGAAATTTTTTATTTTGCGAAACGGATCACAGCTTTTTTAAGGACAGTTTATCACTATTGAATGAAAACAAAAAAATCGCTTACGGGAACCCATAAGCGATTTTTTATCAATAAGTTAAACGGATTAGAATGTTGACGTATCCTGAAATAAACCGACTTTTAAATCCGTTGCGGTATAAATAACTCTGCCGTCAACTTCCACTTCACCGTCAGCCAAACCCATCACCAATTTGCGGTTAATAACACGTTTTAAATGAATGCGATAAATAACTTTTTTCGCCGTCGGCAGAATTTGCCCGGTAAATTTCACTTCGCCCACACCCAATGCACGGCCTTTACCTTCACCGCCAATCCAGCCTAAATAAAAACCGACCAATTGCCACATTGCATCTAAACCTAAACAGCCCGGCATCACCGGATCACCGATAAAATGGCAACCGAAAAAGAATAAATCCGGTTTGATATCCAGTTCGGCTTCCACATAACCTTTGCCGTAATTACCGCCAGTTTCGTTCATCTCAATAACCCGATCCATCATTAGCATGGTCGGCGCCGGGAGTTGCGGCCCTTTCGGACCAAATAATTCGCCGCGACCGGAGGCTAATAAATCCTCATAAGTATATGAGCTTTTTTTATTTAGTGTACAACTGTCAGTCATTTTTAACTTTCCTTAATATATTAGAATTAGCAGATATTAGCTATACAGCTAACCATTCGAAGCATTCTAGCAAAGTTAATTTTTATTTTAAATAGCTAACAAGTGTTCGCTCAATCTGTTCAGACCAGTTAAGCAACAAAGGTCAAATATTTTTATTATTTCCGTCCGAATAGTAAACCCCAGAATCCGCGAGATAAATGATCCGTGCGCTGTTCGATACGCCGCGCGATTAACCGGGAAATAGGTTCGTTATCGCCGTTATAGCTTTTATCTTCTTCCGTTAAATCCCGTTGGAATAAAATTTTGCTGGCTTGATAAACATCTTCTACCGCCCAAACAAAAAATCGGCGATTTTTGACCGCAGTTATCACCTCTATCGAAAGACTTAACTGATGAATGACTGACGCAGGAATAATCACTCCTTGTTCGCCGGTCAATCCTCTACGTTCGCAAATAGCAAAAAATCCTTCGATTTTTTCATTCACTCCGCCCACAGAATGTACCAAGCCGAACTGATCGATTGCACCGGTAATTGCAACGGATTGTGAAACAGGCAAATCCGCTAAGGCGCTGGTTAATGCGCAAAATGCAGCTAATGAAGCGCTATCTCCGTCAATTTCCGCATAAGATTGTTCAAATACTAAGGAGGCGGAAAACGGCAGTTGTGAAGGTAGCTCCAAAATATTCGCCAAGCAATTTTGTGCAATGATCATGCCTTTGCTGTGTATATTACCTGCCAATTCACTTTTACGATCCACATCGGTAATTTCACCTTCACCGAATTGCACAATACAGCTTAACCTTGACGGCTCACCAAAAGATGTCGGCGTACCTTGATATTCAATTACCGAAAGTCCGTTAATTTGACCGATTGCCTCCCCTTCCGTCGGAATGAAAACCTGCTCATGCAAAATATCATCGTAAGTTCTGTCCCGTAAAAAGCTATGCTGCATAGCGGTGATTTGAAAAACTTTCTCAAAATCCACCGCACTTAGTTCAGTTCCCGTACAGACTAATACTGCTTTGCTCAGTAAATTTTTAAGCATTAACGGTGAAATATTAATCACTGCGCGATCTTCGCTTTCCCGTACATATAATTGATATAAACGCTCTACTCCCTTATCGCTTATTGACGGGAAATCATATTGTTTTGCCAATGTCCGCACATATTGCACCCATTTGACTTTTTGCGCCGGCTCTTCAAGAGAGAAATAGCTTTCTAATTCGGAATAATCACCCAACCCGAAAAGCTCTGTTTCCAATTCCGAAAATGCGGCTAATTCTTCTCGCGAACCCAATAACACGACTTTAAGCTCAAGAGGATAACTCGGAATATGGCAAGGCAGAGGTTTAAACGGATGCATTGAGTACCAATCAAAAGTCTGCGTAGTTAAAATATGTTTTAACCGACACCAAATATCAAAACGAGCCAATAATCCTGCGACGGAAAGAATTAAAACGCCGCCGTTCAGTTGATGCACAAGCCCGGCATTCAATTGAATATCCTTAGATATAGGATGCACCAACAAGGAACCGAACAGTTGGTTTTCATCAAAATAAAGCGCGATACCTACTTGTTTTATGGCGGCAAAATTATCTTCCTTTGATTGCGCCGGTTCTACGGAAATTCTTGCAAAGGAAAAACTGTCCGCCTGTTCAATAAAGTAATTTACCCCTTTAACCAGGGAATTCTGCGGTAACAAAGATTGAATATAATCGGCTAATAACGGCGCATATTCCGCCTGATCATCGGCTTTTAACACCAATAAACTGCGGTGAGAATTTTGCAAAAATTGTTGAATTGCCGAATTTGCCCGAGGTTGTAAATCAAAAAATGAAATTGACTGTTCCGGAATATCGGCAAGTTCCAAAGTCGGCATGAGATGCTGCCAACTTAAAAGTTGTTCGGATGATAAAGATAAATTCACAAGTATGCTCTTTTGTCTTACTTAAAAATTAGAATTTTGCATTATCGCATAAATCCTGTCGCTTCGCCCGATCAAGATGAAAAATTTACTAGAAAAAGTGAGTCAAAAATCGTAATATGATGTTCAGTTACCTTGTCACTTAGCAATGGAGAACCTATCCATGAAGTATCAAAAATTAGAAAATCAAGAAGCGCATTGGAAATGGTTGTATTTAATTAAAAAAAATCGTGAAGGCGAGAATATTACCCGTTATGAAGAACGCAGTTTGCAGCAAAGCAAAGTGCATGATTTATTAGAAAGCCAGAATTATCCTGAAAAAATTGAAGAATGGATAGCCAATCATATGGCTGAATCGTTGATTATCAAATTAGATCAGGCGATTCGCGCCAGACGTAAACGTTTCTTTAACGCGGAAAAATTATCCACGAAGAAAAAATCTATTGATTTAGAATATGGGGTTTGGTTACGCCTTTCCAAATATTCAAAAAAGATGAAAATGACACTTTCCGAAACCATCACCTATATGATCGACGAGCGGGAAAGCAAAGCGTTGTATGAAAGCCAGATGTCGGCAATGAAGGCAGGATTAAAAGATCTGTTAAACAAATAGTGCGGTGCATTTTTCCAAATTTTTATATAAAAAAGCAAAAAAAAAAAAACGATGACTTAAATCATCGTTTTTTTATCATCATTGGATAGGAATATTATTCAACGATCAATGTACGGCAAAGGTTAGTGCCGCTAGAACTGCTTGCGTCGCCCTGAGTTAATAACACTAAATCGCCTGACACTAAGAAACCTTCGTCTTTTAATAATTGAACCGCCGCTGTCGCACCTTCTGAGGTACGGCTGTCTTTATCAAAATGAACCGGTGTCACACCACGATATAATGCGCATAAGTTTAATGTAGATTCGTTACGTGACAATGCAAAGATTGGTAAACCGGAACTAATGCGAGACATTAAACGAGCAGTACGACCGCTACTTGTTAATGTGATAATCGCCGCTACGCCTCTCATGTGGTTTGCCGCATACATTGCAGACATCGCAACAGATTCTTCAATAGACTCGAATTGAACGTTCATACGATGTTTAGACACATTAATGCTTGGCATTTTCTCCGCACCTAACGCAACTTTCGCCATCGCCGCAACAGTTTCCGCCGGATATTGACCAGCCGCGGTTTCAGCAGAAAGCATTACCGCATCGGTACCGTCCAATACTGCGTTAGCTACGTCCATTACTTCCGCACGAGTCGGCATAGGATTGCTAATCATTGATTCCATCATTTGAGTTGCGGTAATAACAACACGATTTAACTGACGTGAACGACGGATTAATTTTTTCTGAACACCGACTAATTCCGGATCACCGATTTCAACACCTAAGTCACCGCGCGCAACCATGATTACGTCCGCCGCATTGATGATATCGTCCATTGCTTCATCCGTTTCAACTGTTTCGGCACGTTCTACTTTCGCAACGATTTTCGCATCCAAGCCCGCATCTTTTGCTAATTGACGGGCGTAGTTTAAATCCGCGCTTGAACGCGGGAAAGATACGGCAAGGTAATCCACACCGATACGCGCCGCAGTAATGATATCCGCTTTATCTTTTTCGGTTAATGCATCGGCAGATAAACCGCCGCCTAATTTGTTAATGCCTTTATTATTTGATAGTGGGCCACCGACCGTTACTTCGGTGAATACTTTTGCACCTTCGGTTGCCAATACTTTCAATTGAACTCGACCGTCATCTAATAATAAGATATCGCCCGGAACCACATCTTGCGGTAATGTTTTATAGTCTAAACCAACCGCTTCCTGGTTACCTTCACCTTTAGGCATCTCTGCGTCTAAAATGAATTTATCACCGATATTTAAGAAAATTTTGCCTTCTTTAAAAGTAGAAACACGGATTTTAGGGCCTTGTAAGTCACCTAAGATTGCTACGTGTTTACCTAATTTATGAGCGATTTCACGTACTTTTTCAGCACGACCGATATGATCTTCGGGCGTACCGTGGGAGAAGTTCATACGTACAACGTTTGCACCGGCAGCAATGATTTTTTCTAAATTATTGCCTTTGTCTGTTGCAGGCCCCATTGTACATACGATTTTCGTTCTTCTTAATCTTCTGGACATTAAATACTCCGTAAATATTTTATTTGTTTGATTTAAATAACCTTTTTTCATGTTACTGCTAAATACTAAAAAACAGCCATGAAGAAAAAACTGCGCTGTATTATACGCTGAAATTGTGAGTAAAGCGATAGAAATAATCAAATTTCCCTTTGACTTTTATATAAAAATCTTATTAGATCCATCCATATGTATTTGTTAGGAGTCAGAATGAAAATTTTTATTATGCGCCATGGTGAAGCCGAGATGTTGGCAAAATCTGATAAAGCCCGTCATCTTACCGAAAATGGTAAAAATCAAGCCTTGCAGCAAGGTTTGTGGCTGAAATCTAACAACATAAATTTAGACCTCGTTATTGTAAGCCCCTATGCCAGAGCGATCGAAACATTGGATCAAATTAATCAGGCTTATGACAACAATTTAACCGATAAAACGGAAATTTGGGACGGCTTAACCCCTTATGGCGATGCCGAAATGATTTCCGATTATTTAGCCACGATCGCAGAAGAACAACCGGAAATGTCCATTTTGTTGGTTTCACACTTGCCGTTAGTCGGTGAAATTGTTGCCGAACTATGCGGGAAAAATCCGATAAGTTATCATGCCGCTACAATCGCTCAAATCGAATGGGACACGGAAAAAGGCGTTATCGAACAAATTAAATATTACGGACGATAAAATTTTGTTTAAAAAATTAGCAAACTGTTCGTAATTGTAAAAAAACTCTTGAGATAATCACCAAAAATAGCTTATTATTAACCGCACTTTGCGACTATAGCTCAGTTGGTTAGAGCACCACCTTGACATGGTGGGGGTCACTGGTTCGAGTCCAGCTAGTCGCACCATCAAATTCACGATTCCCCGGTTTCAAAGCCGGGGATTTTTTATATAAGCAGGAATACAAAAAATGCCACTTTTGTGGCATTTTTTATTTAAGACTTACCTTAGTTAGCAATACCCTTGTGGCGTAATAAAGCGTCTAGTGTCGGTTTGCGTCCGCGGAAACGTTCGAAGAGAACCATCGGTTCTTCCGATCCGCCTTTGGTCAGAATTTCGTCTAAATAAGATTTGCCGGTAACGGCATTAAAAATTCCCTCCTCTTCAAAACGGGAGAAAGCATCGGCTGAAAGTACTTCCGCCCATAAGTAGCTGTAATAGCCCGCTGCGTAACCGCCGGAGAAAATATGCCCGAAACTATGAGGCGTTCTCGCCCAGTCAACGGCCTTTACCACGGAAACCTGATCTTTTACCGCATTTAATGTATCTAAAATTTGGTTTGCTTTGCCCGGTTTGTAATTGTCATGCAAACGGAAATCAAAAATACCGAATTCTAACTGACGAAGTACAAACATAGCCGCATGGAAATTTTTTGCTTTTAATAATTGAGTTAGTTTTTCTTTCGGCAAAGGTTCGCCCGTTTGGTAATGACCGGAAATAAAGGCTAATGCCTCTTCTTCCCAACACCAATTTTCCATAAACTGACTCGGCAGCTCTACCGCATCCCAGGGTACACCGTTGATACCGGAAACATCACCGATATCGACTTTGGTTAACATATGATGAATACCATGCCCGAATTCATGGAATAACGTAGTGACTTCATCATGAGTGAATAATGCCGGTTTATCGCCTACCGGCGCATTGAAATTACAGGTCAGATATGCCACCGGTTTTTGAAGCGACCCGTCCGCTTTAATTTTACGCCCGATACAATCATCCATCCAGGCGCCGCCGCGTTTATGCTCGCGTGCATAAAGATCTAAATAAAAGCTACCGCGAATTTCATCGGTTTCATCAATTAAATCAAAGAAACGGACATCTTTATGCCAGCAATCAACCCCTTGGCGTTCTACCGCCCGAATATTGAAAATACGCTTAATCAGCTCAAATAAACCTGAAATAACGCGTTGTTCCGGAAAATAAGGGCGCAGTTCTTCATCATTAATAGCATAAAGCGCTTGCTTTTCTTTTTCGCTGTAATAAGAAATATCCCATGGTTCCAATTCGGTGATAGCGAATTCTTTTTCACAGAAAGCATAAAGATCCGCTAATTCTTTTTCTCCCTGAGGTTTGGAACGCATTGCCAAATCGTCTAAAAAGCTTAATACCTGCGCCGGTGTTTCCGCCATTTTGGTAGCTAAAGAAAGCTCGGTATAACTATTGAAGCCCAGCAATTTCGCCAGTTCGACACGCAACGTAAGAATCTCTTCCATAATTGCGCTATTATCCCATTTACCCGCATTCGGGCCTTGATCCGAAGCTCGGGTAACAAAAGCGCGATACATTTCTTCACGCAATTCACGGTTTTCGCAGTAAGTCAGAACCGGAATATAGCTTGGGAATTCTAAGGTAAAACGGTAACCTTCCACACCTTTGTTTTGTGCCGACTGTTTTGCCGCTTGCAATGCGCTTTCCGGCAAGCCTTTGAGTTGTTCTTCGTCGGTAATGACTTTATCCCAGCCCATTGTCGCATCTAATACGTTATTGCTGAATTGCGAACTCAACTCCGATAAACGGCTGACAATTTCACCGTAGCGTTTTTGTTGTTCCGGCGGTAAAGAAATCCCGGATAATTTAAAATCGCGTAAGCTGTTTTCAACGGCTTTCTTTTGAGCCGGGCTGTAACCGGCAAATTCCGGGCTGTTTTTTAATTGTACATAAGCGTTGTACAAACCCTGATGTTGTCCGACCCAGGTACCGTATTCAGACAGCATAGGCAAACAGGCCTGATAAGCATCACGTAATTCATTGCTGTTTTTTACCGAATTCAAATGACTTACCGGCGACCAGGCTTTGCTTAAACGATCATTCACTTCCGAAAGGGGTTGGCAGAAATTATCCCAACTCAACTGCGGTTGTTTTAACAGATTTTCTGTAGTTATGCGGCAATCTTGAATGAGTTGTTCGATAGCCGGTTGAATATGCTCCGGTTTAATTTTCGAAAATTGCGGTAACGGGGTGTTTTCCAGTAACGGGTTTGACATAAACTCTCCTTGAATTTATTACATCTGAGTTTTCATTAAGTATTTAGCTTAAATTGGGATTTATTCTATAAAATCAAGCTAGAAAACCCAATTCATCAATTTTTAATAAATTCTGCTTAAATTTCCACCGCACTTTTTTCTGACGGATTGAATCCCATCGGCTTTTAAGCTAAAATTTTCCTCCCTTATTAATAATGAGAATAAATTTTGTTTCAATTAGAACAGGCATCATTCGCTATTCCTAACCGTGCATTACTTGCACCGACTACGCTTACTTTCCGCCGAGGTAAAGTATATGGACTTATCGGGCATAACGGCTCGGGGAAATCCACCTTAATCAAACTGATGGCAAAGCAAAATCCGCTGTCATCAGGAGAAATTTTTGTGCGAGGGAAAGCATTGCGGCATTGGGGAAGCCGTGAATTTGCCCGTGAAGTCGCCTATCTTCCGCAACATCTCCCCACAGCTACCCAGCTGACGGCGCGGGAATTGATTCAAATGGGACGTTATGCCTGGAACGGGTTGCTGAAAAGTAATAAGGAAAAAGATAAAAGTGCGGTGGAAAATGCATTAATTTTAACCCATACGGAAAAATTCGCCGAACAGCAAATCGATGTACTTTCGGGCGGCGAACGCCAACGAATCTGGCTTGCCATGCTGCTTGCGCAACAAAGTAATTTTTTATTATTAGACGAGCCCCTTGCAGCCCTTGATATTGCTCACCAAGTAGAGGTGATGAAATTAATTAAAAAATTAAGCCTAGAACTTAATTTAGGCGTGGTAATTGTTATTCATGATGTCAATCTTGCCGCCGCATTTTGTGATGAACTGGTAGCGTTACATAGCGGTAAATTATTGGTAAAAGGTACGCCCGGACAAATCATGACGACAGAAACCTTACAACGTATTTACGGTTTGGAATTAAATGTGATACCTCATCCTCAAACTCAGGTACCGGTTGTATTTTATTAAGATATATTTATGCGAATTTTGACCGCACTTTTACTGTTTTTCAGTTTATCCGTTAACGCACAAATAAAAATCGCCACCCTTGACTGGACGGTGGCGGAAACGCTCATCGCTCTAAATAATGCGCCCGTTGCCGTCGGCGATAAAGCAAGTTATAAAATTTGGGTGGGTAAGCCGGCTTTAGCGGAAAACACGCAGGATTTAGGGCTTCGTCTGCAACCTAATAAAGAAAGTCTGGCACGTTTATCCGTTGATCGCTTTATTAACAGCGACTTTTTTGCTTCTATCGAACCCTCACTCACCGCAAAGGCACCCGTAAGCACGGTAAATTTTTATCAACCGGGCGATACCTGGCAAAATATCGAAAATGCTACCCGCCAAATCGGCGAACTTATCGAAAAATCTGAACAAGCGGAACAATTAATCACGCAAATCAATACTCAGCTTGCTAAAATCGGTCAAACCCTCACTCATTTTCGCGATCGTCCGGTTGCAATCGTCCAGTTTATTGATACCCGTCATTTGCGTTTTTATGGTAGCCACAGTTTGTTCGGTACCATTTTAAATAAACTTGGGCTCACCAATGCCTGGAATCACAGCGGCGGTGTATGGGGATCGGAAAATCTATCGATTACGGCGCTGGCAACTCTGCCGAAAAACACCCGTCTTGTAGTAGTTAAGCCTCATCCGGCTAATGTGGCTAACGCATTAAAATACAACTCACTATGGAGAAATCTTGCTTTAGCCGAAGATCCGTTGTTATTGCCGGCGATTTGGAGCTTCGGTGCCTTACCAAGTGCGGTCAATTTTGCGCAAAATTTACAATCCGCCTTACTTAATCAACGGAGCGAAACATGGTAAAAAAACTCAATATTGCCTTATTTGCGCTGGCGGTTTTATTCTTTACCTGGCTTTCCGTTGTTCAATTGAACAATAATGATGCCCTCGCTTATTTACTGTTCGCCAACTATACTCTGCCCCGTGTTTTTATGGCGATTTTAGCGGGTTGCGCCTTAGGTATCGCAAGTAGTTTACTGCAACAGGTTATCAATAATCCGTTAGCTTCCGATAATACGCTTGCGGTCAGTTCCGGCGCCCAATTTTCCTTATTCCTCGTAGCTATTTTCGTACCGAATTGGTTAGGGGCAGGCTCAATGTTTATTGCTTTAATCGGTGCTTTAGTAGCCTTAGCATTAGTTTTTCTCTTGGCATGGCGGCGTACTATTTCACCTTTACTAATGATTTTAGCAGGTTTAGTCGTCAATCTTTATTTAGCCTCATTTTCAGCGGTTTTAATGTTGTTCTACCCGGAAGAAAGCCGTGGCTTATTGCTATGGGGCGCGGGTTCTTTAGTACAAGAAAGTTGGTACGACAGCCTGCAATTATTATGGCAATTTACTATCGCGCTTATCCTTATTTTTATTTTTGCCAAACCCTTGCAAATTTTGACATTAAACGATAACAATGCAAAAAGCCTCGGTGTGCCGGTTAATTTAATCCGTTTCTTAGGTTTGGTTATTTCCGCCTTTTTGGTGGCAATCGTAGTCAGCCGCGTCGGCATGCTGGGTTTTGTCGGATTAGCCGCCTCAAGTATCGTGCGCCAATTTTCCACTACCAATCTGTTAAAACGCTTGATCCTTTCCGCTTATATGGCGGCAATGCTTCTCTTGCTGACGGATCTTGCACTCCAGCTCTTTGCCTATTATCGGCAAATTGAACTGCCTACCGGCGCAGTCACCGCATTATTAGGTACGCCTTTATTACTTTGGCTAATGTTTAATATCAGCAATAACGGGCGTCTGGTTTCACAGGATGAAAGCCTGAGTTTGAGCAAACAACCCGTTAAAGCGGCGGGGGTGATTATCAGTCTGCTTCTTTTGCTTAGTATTTTATGCGCTTTATTTATCGGTAAAAATGCTTCCGGCTGGTACTGGGATTCAGTGATGCTTACACTGCGTTACCCGCGTTTGTTGGTAGCAATGGCGGCAGGCATCATGCTTGCCGTCGCCGGCACTTTATTGCAACGTTTAAGCCACAACCCGATGGCAAGCCCGGAATTATTAGGCATTACTTCCGGAACTGCATTCGGCATTTTGACAGTGATTTTTTTCGTCGCTACTCCTACCCGAGGTCAATTTTGGTTTGCCGGTATTTTAGGCGGATTTTTAGTTTTACTTTTTATTATGCTGATCAATCAGCGAAACCAATTATTACCGGAAAAAATATTACTTACCGGAATCAGCATCGCTGCACTTTTTGACGCGTTGCAACGCATCGTATTAGCCGGTGGCGATTACAAATGGCAACAATTGCTGGCATGGACCTCTGGTTCCACTTACCACGCCACGCCACAACTTGCTACCGGCTTTCTGTCTATTGCCGTTTTGTTATTCTTACTAGCTTTACCCCTTGACCGTTGGTTAGCCTTATTAGCGTTACAAACGCCGGTTGCGCAAGCGCTCGGCTTGGATATAACAAAAGTGCGGTGGATTTTAATCATTTTTTCGGCATTTTTGACCGCACTTTCAACGCTGTTGGTCGGCCCGTTAAGCTTTATCGGCTTGTTGGCGCCGCATTTAGCTCATTTTTGCGGTTGGCACAAGCCCAAAGCGCAGCTTATCGGCGCCGTTCTACTCGGTACATTAGTGATGACAATTGCGGATTGGCTGGGCAGACAGCTTTTATTTCCTTACGAAATTCCCGCCGGATTGGTTGCAACCTTAATCGGCGGCGCTTATTTTTTATTTATGATGCGTAAAATTTAACTTTAATCGGAATTTATGAACATTTTTATCTCAACAATAAAAGGTTATCGCTGGCATTTAGTCGCCGTGCTGATTCTCACTTTTATTTTCAGCGGATTCGGTATCGGAGTTTTAGCTTTTATTAATAATAAATTAATGAAAGCAACAGAACAAAAAGAACTGCTGATCTGGACTTTCATCGGCTTGCTGATTCTGTTCCTTATCACATCCGTTATTGCGCAAATCAGCCTTACCGCCCTTGGGCATAAATTTGTGTATCTCATGCGCAAACAATTGGTAAAACAGTTATTGGATACGGGAACCGAACAGCTTAACCAAATTGGTAAAGCAAGACTGTTAGCCAGCCTGTCCGGCGATATTCGCAATATCACCTTTGCCTTCGTACGCCTGCCGGAATTGGTGCAAGGTTCCATACTTGTGCTATGCGCGGGTGCCTATATGTTTTATTTGTCCGAATCTTTGTTTTTTGTAACCGCACTTTGGCTAAGCGTAACGGTCTGGGTAAGCAATATTGCCGTCAGACGCGTGTATCACCATTTGCGAATCGTGCGGGAAACGGAAGACAAACTGTATAAAAACTATCAATCCGCTATTGAAGGACATAAAGAATTAAGCCTGAATCGTGAACGGGCAAAATTTTATTTCGAACGGGAATTAGAAGAGAGCGCAAGCACACAACGCGATAATTCCGTTCGCGCCGACAGCTATCACACCTTTGCCAATAACTGGACAAACGTAATGGTACTCGGTGCGGTCGGTTTGATTTTTTATCTTTCTTTAGCCGAAGGTTGGTCGAATCTGGAAACCGCAACCACTATCGCATTAACCATTTTATTCCTGCGCACGCCGTTAATCTCTGCGGTCGGTGCGTTGCCCATGCTGCTGAATGCCAAAGTGGCGCTGGATAAGTTATCTAAGCTGAATTTAGCTCCTTATACGGAAGACTTTGCCATTTCAAACCCATTACCTCGAGATTGGAAAGAAATCCGTTTTGAAAATGTGACGTACAGCTATCCTACGGCGGAAGGTACAATGAGTTTTGCGTTAAAACCGGTCAATCTCACCATTAAACGGGGCGAGCTGATCTTTTTAATCGGCAAAAACGGCAGCGGTAAGTCCACCTTTTCGATGCTGCTGGCGGGGTTGAACCATGCGACCGACGGTAAAATCTTTGTCGATAATATTGAAATCACCGCCGCCAATCAACGTGCGTTCCGGGCCCAGATCAGCGCCGTTTTCAGTGATTTTTATCTGTTTACCCAACTTTTAGGGCAAGCGGGCTTTGCATCTCTCAAAGAAGCGGAACAATGGCTGGAAACCTTGCAATTGGAAAACAAAGTGACGGTAGAAAACCACCGCTTATCTACCACCAATCTTTCGCAGGGACAGCGCAAACGCCTTGGTTTGTTAATCGCCCTGCTAGAACATCGTCCCTTATTAATTTTAGACGAATGGGCAGCGGATCAGGACCCGACATTCCGCCGCACATTCTATCAGGTTTTATTGCCTTTACTCCGCGAGAAAGGACATACCGTTTTCGCTATCAGTCATGACGATAACTATTTCCACTTGGCGGATCGCTTATTGCTGATCAGCCAGGGCGAGCTTCGCGAATTATTCGGCGAAGAACGGGAAACGGCAAGCCATGATGCGGTAGAAAAATTAAATAATATCATCAAGGAAACTAAAATATGAAAAAAACCTTTATTTATTCAACCGTAGCACAAACAGTACTGCTTACTATTGCCGGTACGGCAATAGCGGCGGAAGACGGCACCGAGCAATTAGATACCATTGACGTGGTAACCGAAGGCTCCATGTTCCGTATGGGCGAAGTACCTTTTCATCAGGCAAAATCGGCCGTCGCCATTACCAGAGAGCAACTTGATTCACAAAATGTAGATAAGCTTGACGAAGTGGCAAAATATCAGGCGGGTTTTGCCAACCAAGTATTCGGTAACGATACCAATACTAACTGGTTCCGTGTGCGTGGTGCGGAAGTATCACAAGCTGTGAACGGTTTACCGACATTTAGCTACGGCTTTTTCACCCCTTATGTGGACAGTTTCGGTTTAGAAGCCATTGAAGTGACCAAAGGTGCGGATGCTATGACCTTTGGTGCGGCTAAATCGGGCGGTCTGATCAACTATGTCACCAAACGGGCGCACAAAGATCAAATCGGTCACGGCGAATTCAAAACCACTTTCGGCAGCCATAATCAATACGGTTTCGCGGCGGATTACACCGGAACCCTTACCGATGACGAAAGACTGCGCTACCGCGTGGTAGCCAGTTATCTTGGTCGTGACGGCGATTGGGAAGGCACGGATAATCAAACCCTTTACATCGCACCGACCTTAACCTGGGATATCAGCGATAAAACGCGTTTTACCCTATTAACCGGTTATCAGCGCGACCACGGAACGCCGAGTTCAAATTTCTTACCACAGGAGGGAACATTGGTTCCGTCACCAAGGGGTTATATCCACCGCCATACGAACTTAGGGGATCCGGTTAAGGATACGGAAACTAACCGCCAATATAATATCGGTTATGAATTCAGTCATGATTTTAATAACAGCTTAAGTTTTAATTCAAGTTATTCTTACAGTCATATTGATAACTATCACCGCGGTGCTTATGCCTATCCGTCCGCTTATAATGCCGATTGGTCACCATTAGCGCCGAGTGCGGCGGGCTATTCACTATCCCGCGCGGTTGTATTTAATGACGGTAAAGCGATTTCTCATACAACGAATAACTATTTAACCTGGAATTATGATAACGCTTGGTTAAAAAATACCTTGGTAGTCGGAACGGATTACCGCCATAATAAGGTCGATGCCCTTTATAGCTTATACGGAACCACATCCAATACTAATTTATTCACGCCATCAGTCGGTTGGAATCAAGCACAGGATGTCAGTGCGGCGCCTCACGTACAAATTAAATCTCGTCAATTGGGTTTCTATTTACAAAACAACGCCCGTTTTGCCGATAAATATGTTTTAGGTTTAGGTATCCGCCACGATCGTGCCGAACAACGCGAATACACCAGCACACAAGAAGTGAAAGATAACCATACTTCCTACAGCGCCTCATTGATGTATGAAGCGCCGTTCGGTTTAAATCCGTATTTCAGTTACAGTGAATCTTTCAACTTGCCGACCGGGTTGAGTGGCGATGAAACGCTTTATGATCCTAATATCACCCGTCAATATGAGTTGGGCTTAAAATACATACCGACTTGGTTAGACGGAACAATCTCCGTCGCCGGTTTCCGCGCGAAAGATACGGGCGCATTAGTGGGTAATGGACTAGGTGCAACAATATCAAGTGCGGACCCTATTTACCGTAAAGGTTTTGAAGTCCAGGCGGATGTTAATTTCACCTCAAACTGGACGGGTACTTTAGCCTATACTTACACCAAATCCGAGTCTAAAGACAGCGCCGGTGAAAAAACGCGTCAACCACTCATTCCAACCAATATGGTAGCGGCCAAAACCGCCTACAGCTTTACCGAAGGCTTGCTGAAAGACTTAACGGTCGGCGTAGGATTACGCTATTTGGGTCATAGTGTCACCTCAAAAGGTTCGCTCTATTCCCACGCTCGCCTCCCGTCTGCCACTGTAGTTGACTTAATGGCCCGTTATGCCATTACGCCGAACTGGATTGCACAGGTAAATATCGATAACGTAGGCAACCGTCGTTACGTATCGGGCTGCGACTACTACTGCTACTACGGAGCGGAACGTCGGACAACGGCGAATTTAAGTTATAAATTCTAAAAAAAAAACGACCGCACTTTGGGTTATTTTCAGGTTCCCAAAGTGCGGTCGAAAATTTTCAAATTTTTTACCGCACTTTTATCAAGTTTGCATTACGCCACTCAAATACTCAAATATAAGTATCTGAAAAACATCTTTGTGCAAAAAGATTATTTCTTTTCATTCTTAAAAAATATCAACCAAACCAATACTCTTGTACTGTATGCGAATAAAATTAACATCGCGAAATAATCAAAATAAAAGATCGCTTTGCTTTCCGCTTTATCAAAAAAAGCAAAATCCACCTGATTCATCAGATAAGGGAATAAGTCCCGTCCGATAAATGCCCATAAGCCATAAACGGATAGCATAGTCCAAATGGTTGGTAAAATCCATTTTGTTAACGGTTTATTTAAATCCCAACGCAGTATTTGGGCCAAAAAATCAGCTAAGGTTTTCCAATGCAAACCAAGATGGATAGCAATAATAGTCTGAATCCAATGAGTGCTGAGCATATGAATTTTACGGGTGAAATCATCGGTTAAATGAAACGGAAATTCAGCAAAAATATGTTTAGAAAGTAGAATGCCGGAAATACAAGCGGTCAAAAAAACAAAAAATAAGACAAAATTCAAACCGGTTTTTACCATTCGATAGACATCAAATTCGCCTTGATTGAGCTTTTTTATCCACCAGAAATTTAAACCGATATGCAACAATACCAGGGCGAAAAAGCCTAACCCAACCCACTCGTGGGTGACTTCTTCAAATAAATGATATCCCGTCAAAGAAAGCAAGAGTATGGTCAACACCACATCCTGCCCTATTTGAAAATAATATTTTTTCGGCATTATTTATTTAGCATATCCTTGTCGAACGAGCCAATCCGCCAGTTTTTGTTCCATTGTACTGTCCGCTCCGGTGGTTTTATAAAGATAATATTCAAAACCGTCTTTAACCGTCGCTTTCGGCTGAAGCTGCGCAATATCGCGATCTGTACCGCTTAAACGGCTACCTCCGTGGGTAACCAACGGCACGATATTTTTTCCTGAAAAATCCACTTGCTCAAATAAGCTGTAAAGCGGCATAGGTAGTTTATACCACCAAATCGGATAGGCCACAAAAATCGTCTCATAACCGTTTAAATTCGGTTTTGCTTTCAGCGCCGGTCTGATATTTTTACGTTGTTCTTCCTGGGCAAAATCCAACAACTGCTGGTGAACGGTCGGATAAGCTTGCACCGTTTCCAAACGGAACAAATCTCCGCCGGCCGTTTTTTGTACTTCTTTTGCTAAGTATTCGGCTGAACCTAAACGCTCATTATCTTTAATAATCACGCTCGCACCGCTTACGCCGTCCAGTTTTTCAGTCGCAACGCTTTCAGGCACAGTAAAATAAACAATCAGATTCTTCGATTGCGCCGCTTGTAAAGCGAATAACCCTAAAGCCGCTACGGATAATTGTCGTAATAATTTCATCCTGACTCCTTGAGTAATTTGATAAAGAATATTGCAGATGGCCGAATAGTACGGATAAATAAAAAATAATTAACGTAATGCACTTTATGCATAAGCGTCATAGGTTGGTTTGTAAAAAACGACCAGTTTTTTCAAACGTTGAACACCCATTCTTTAAATTGACGAACCATCGCTAAGTCCGTATGGCTGATAATTTGACTTTTACCCACATCTAAAGCGGCAATTTGCGCAAAATCATCAGCATCCAATTCGAAATCAAATACATTCAGATTCTCCGCCATGCGTTCCGGCTTTGTTGATTTAGCCAATACCACTACGCCGCGTTGTACCAACCAGCGGGTAACCACTTGAGCGATTGATTTGCCGTACTTCTTACCGATCTTCGCTAATACCGGATTTTCAAAAATACCGAATTTACCTTCTGCAAACGGTCCCCAGGCTTCAGGCACGATACCTTCCGAAAGCAGACCCTCCACTTGGGCTTGCTGCTGGTGAAACGGATTGATTTCAATTTGGTTTACGGCAGGCATTACTTTGTTATACAAACCGACGTCAAGCACACGGTCGGCAGTAAAATTGCTTAACCCGATAGCGCGAATTTTACCGGCCGCCAGATATTCTTCCAATGCCCTCCATGCGCCATACACATCATTAAAGGGTTGGTGTAATAACATTAAATCAATATAGCCAATATCTAAACGCGCTAACGTACGATCTAAGGATGCTTTCGCGGCTTCATAGCCGTAATTTTCTATCCAAACTTTACTGGTTACAAAAATTTCTTCACGCACTACACCGCTGTTGCGAATACCTGCGCCGGTTTCAGTTTCATTCATATAAGCCTGAGCCGTATCAATATGGCGATAGCCAGCATGAATGGCTCTGATTACCGCTTGCTCAGTTTCTTCCGGCGGGATTTGGAACACACCAAAACCCAAAACCGGAATTTCTACACCGTTATTTAATTTAAAAGTTTGCATTTTATTGCCTCCTAATGAATATTTGCATCGATGTTTACATTTTAACCATTGCATAATTTAAGATAAACATGGTTTTGCTTTATATACTGTTTAGATATGCTTAATAATGAAACCGCTATACAAATACCATTGTCAAAAAATACCTGTTTTTGACCGCACTTTTAAATTAAAACTATAAACGCTCTCCTTTATTCCGCTTAATTAAACAATATGGCTTTATTTTATCCGGCGAAAAAATTAAGATAAATTATCTTTTACTTGATGAACTATGCAGCCATGCTTCACAATCTTCCCAATCTCAACGAACTCTATTTCTTTGTACAAATTGCCAATGCGGGCAGTTTTACCAAAGCGGCCGAACGACTGGGCGTTACTACATCGGCGCTCAGTCAGAATATGCGCAGTCTTGAAAAACATCTTGATGTACGCCTGTTCAACCGTACTACCCGTAGCATTTCCACCACGGAAGCCGGCGAAAAATTATTAGCGGAAATTGCACCGCACTTTCTGGCGATTGCCGATGCCGTTCGGCATTTAGATGAAATCCGTGATGAACCGCAAGGTACAATTCGCATAAATACCAGTGAAATTGCCGCTAATCTGATTATTTATCCTAAATTACAGCCTTTTTTATTAGCGAATCCTCATATTAAAGTGGAACTAGTGATAGATAATCGTTGGGTGGATATTGTGGCGCAAGGATTCGATATGGGCGTGCGTTTAGGTTATGCGGTATTTAATGATATGATTGCGGTGCAGATTTCCGAACCGATGAAAATGGTATTGGTGGCAAGCCCTGGTTATCTGAAAGATAAACCCCTACCAAAGAAAATTAATGACTTAACCAACTATCATTTAATCGGTTCAAGATTTTCATCTGAGCATTCACAACTTGAATGGGAATTCATGGACAAAGGACAAAAAGTGGGATTTCAACCTACGCCTCAATTTTCCATCAACAACGATCTCCGTACACAAGCCGCCTTAGATGGTTTTGGTATTGCATGGTTGCCGGAAATCCGCGTACATGAAGAATTAAAAAACGGTAATTTAGTGGAAATCTTACCGCAATATGCCTATACCTATGATCCGTTTTATATCTATTATCCAAACCGAAAAGGTAATTCAAAAGCGTTTCAAATGGTAGTGGAATTGTTGAAATTCAAAAAATAATCGGATTTTCGGTAATATAAAGAAAAATAAAATTATATTAAGGTATCGCATTATGAAAACACTCTGTAAAAGCTCGACAAAATTTGATGAACAGGCTCTATCTCTCGGTTTTAGTGAATTAATCTTGCAGGAAAATGCCGCTCGCGGCGTAGCCGAGTTAGTTCGTCAAAAACTTAAAAGCGGTGAAAAAATCCTGTTTTTATGTGGCGGCGGCAATAATGGCAGTGATGCCATTGCCTGTGCGCGAATGCTCTCGGGCGATTATGAATGCGAGCTTTATTTTATTACGGGAAACCTGAATGCAAATGCCCAAGCGCAACTCAATATAGCTTTAAAGGTCGGCGTTAACCGAGTATCTCAACCCGATTTAGAAAATATCGGCTGTGTGATTGACGGGATGTTCGGCAGCGGGTTAAGCCGTGATTTAGACGCGGAAATTATCCTTCTGCTCGATCGGATTAATACCCATAACGCCTTAAAAATTGCCATTGATTTTCCAAGTGGTTTAGATGGGAACGGTAATATACGCGGCGCCTGTTTTAAAGCGGATTTCACGCTGTCCATGGGGGCATTGAAAATAGGACTGTTTTCTGATGTCGCCAAAGATATGACCGGTGAAGTTTCACTGGTTAATTTGGGGTTGAGTGACAATCGCTTTATTACTCATCAGGAAGATTTTCTGTTAGAAAGAACCGATTTAAATCTGCCTTCCAGAACGCTGCAAAATGTCCATAAAGGAAGTTTCGGTCATGCCTTTGTGGCACTCGGGCAGATGCCGGGCGCAGGCATAATGGCTGCGACCGCCGCACTGATAATGGGCGCGGGAAAAGTCAGCGTGGTCGGCAAAGCAGAAAATCTGACACCGCAAATTATGCAAAAAAATAACTTTGACGGTGCCGACGCAGTGGCCATAGGCATCGGGTTAGGCAATGCCGATATAGATATTTCCGCCATCAAACACTTGCCTTGCGTGCTTGATGCCGATCTTTGCTATCGTGCCGAAATTCGTGAGTTTTTACCTAATCCATCCGCCGTATTCACACCGCATCCGAAAGAATTCAGCGGACTTTTGAGAAATCTGGGATTAGCCGATATTTCCATAGAGGAAGCCATTAAAAACCGGTTTGAGTTGGCTCGGGAATTCAGCAGACAAACAAAAGGCGTGCTATTGCTTAAAGGCGCGAATCCGATTATTGCCTATAACGGAACGCTTTATCTGTGTAACCTCGGTTCCAATAAGCTCAGTGTCGGCGGAAGCGGCGATGTGCTGGCGGGAATTATTCTGGGTTATTTGGCTCAGGGTTTTAGCGCGCTGGAAGCCGCCAAAAATGCCGTGCTGGCTCATGCTAAAAGCGCGGAAAACTATCAGGGTAATGATTATTCGATGACACCCTTGGACTTGATTGATGGATTAAAATATTTATAAACGCCGTACCGGCAATTAAGTATTGTATAAATTGGTTTTAGCAAAGTTATAAGTAAATACGACCAACAAAAAAAACGCCGTTCCCGGCGGTTTTCATTATCTAAAATTAAACTTATTATTTATGGCGCTCGGCAACTTCTTTTAATAAAGTTTGTAATTCGCCGGCTTGATACATTTCCAATAGAATATCACAGCCACCGATTAACTCGCCTTCAACCCATAATTGCGGGAAAGTCGGCCAGTTTGCATATTTCGGTAATTCCGCACGAACATCCGCGTGCTGCAAAATATCTACATAACCAAAAGGCACCTGACAGTTAATCAAGGCTTCAACCGCACGTGCTGAAAAACCGCATGCCGGCAGCTTAGGTGAGCCCTTCATATAAATCAAAATCGGATTTTCTGCAATTTGCTTTTTGATTTTGTCTAACGTTTCCATATTTTTCCTTTAAAATAATGTGTGTCATAAAAGTGCGGTCATTTTAGCACAAGTTTTTTGATTTGTGTCAAAACTGACTAAACTTATCAACTTTTACCAACTTCCACCGGCGCCGCCTCCACCGAAGCCACCGCCACCAAAACCGCCACCGGAAGATCCGCCTCCGCCGAAACCGCCAAAACCTCCGGAACCAAAACCGCCTGAATTACCGCGACGACGTCTGGCAGATTGTAAAATAGCTTGTTCCAATTGATGGTTTGTTGTCGGGCTGATATAGGGTTTACGTCGCCCATTAAGTTCACCGAATAAAACAAACAGGACAAACACTAGCACCATTAGGAATGGAATATATTGTTCGAATCCTTCATCATTCTGTTCAGCCGCAGCATCGTATTCACCCTTGCTTGCTGCGATAATATAATCTAATGCACCGTTAATACCTGATGCATATTGTTCCTGCCGAAAATTAGGCAGAATAACCCGGCGAATAATTTGCGACAAAAATGCATCGGGTAATGCCCCCTCTAATCCTTGTCCGGTAGCAATAAAGACTTTTCTGTCCTCTTTTGCAACTAATAACAACACACCGTTATTTAACTGCTTTCGACCGATTCCCCAATTATCACCTAATGTAAAGGCGTAATCTGATATGACATATTCGCCGGTTGTTTTCACCATAACTACGGCAATTTGAGAACTGGTTTCCCGGCTGAAATTAATTAATTTATTTTCTAAATAATTTTTATCATTTTCCGATAAGGTGTTCGTGTAATCATTCACATAACGAAACGGATTCGGTGAGCCGGGAAAATCTGCCGCCCATACATTGACAGTGACAAAAATCAGCAAAAAACAGACCGCACTTTTTTGTAATTTTCGCCACATTCGGCTAAATCTATCCATTAATAATCACCTCATTTGGCAATTCGTTTTTATCATCCGGTTTAACCGGGAAATGAATCGCAAGTTCTTTACCTATACTCTCTATTGCCGCAATCACAGCCTGAGTATATTCATCATCTTTAAAATAGCTGATCATTAGCTGACATTGTTGCTGCCAAAAATTATCGCCGACAAATTGGTGAATACCTAAATCACCAATTACGGCACATTTATGGGACTTATGGGCGATATAAATTAATACGCCGTTATGGGCTTGGGTTTTATCCATTTCGAGCTGCATAAAAATTTGCAAGGCGCGATCCACACTGGATAAATTTTCCGATTCGGGCAAATTTCTTTCAATATAAACACGTAATTCTGCTGAACTCTCTTGTTCAAAGCGAGCAATTGCCGATTCAATCAAATTTTTATCAAAAGGAATTCTTGAGAATAATGACATAACAATCCACTTAAGAAAAAAAGAATGGTAAACGACATACCATAAATGAAGGCACGAACGCGTTGTTCGTGCCATTTTTGACATTATTTATCAAAACTTACTGTTGGTGCATTTTCTGCACCGGCAGTTGATTTAAAATAAGGTTTTTCTTTGAATCCCAAAATCATCGCCGCTAATTTAGTTGGGAATTGGCGAACTTTCTGATTATATACGCGAGCCGCTTCATTGAATTTATTGCGAGCCACATTAATTCGGTTTTCAGTACCTTCCAATTGTGCCTGTAAATTCATAAACCCTTCATGCGCTTTTAATTCCGGATATCTTTCTACCGAAACTAACAAACGGGATAATGCCGAACCTACAGAATCCTGATTTTGTTGGAATTGCGCTAATTGTTCCTCAGTCATATTTGCCGGATCAATTTTTGTTTGTGTTGCTTTAGCGCGCGCTTCAATAACACCGGTTAAGGTTTCTTGCTCAAAGTTAGCCTGACCTTTTACGGTATTAACAAGATTTGGAATTAAATCAGAACGGCGCTGATATTGAGACTCAACATTAGCCCATACAGAATCAATTTCCTCTTCCGCTTTTACCAGCCCGTTGTAACTGGACATTAATGTGAAACCGGCAATTACCGCAACAATGATAATAAGGAGCCACTTTTTCATTTTTTATTCATTCCTAAATTTATATAGATAAACAAAAGACCTAAACAACGTTTAGGTCTTCTTCAAGTTATTTTAGAAAATCACTAATTTGCATTACTAACTTTCTCATAATCATCTATAAACGATAATTATTTAGTACCTTGTACAGAAACTTCTACACGACGGTCTGGTGCTAAGCAAGCGATAAGCGCTTTACGACCTTTAACCGCGTCACATGTGTTACCTGTAACAGGATTTGCTTCACCGTAACCGGTTGCCGTGATTGCATTTTGTGCAACACCTTTAGAAACTAAGTAGTTTGCTACTGTTTCAGCACGTCTTTGTGAAAGTTTTAAGTTTGCAGCTTCTTTACCGATACGGTCTGCATAACCAGCTACAGATACTGCAGGGCTTTGAACTTGAGCAATTTCACCATAGATGTTGTCTAATGATGCTGAAGCTTCAGGTTTTAATGTTGCTTTACCGAATGCGAAAGTTACGTCGCTGTTTAAAGTGAAAGTTTTGCTCACAACTTCTTCAGCTACCGGCGCAGCTACACCTTGACCAAAACGGTAAGAAACACCAGCTGTTACGCTGTGGATTTCCGGAGTATAGTCGAAACGTGTGCCATTAGCATTTTCCAATTTACCCACTTTGTTTAACCATTGGTATTCAAGACGGAATGCTAATTCAGGTAATGAAGGTAATGCATATTCAAGACCTGCGCCTAATAACAATGAAGTTTTTAAGCTGTGATCTGCAAAGTCTGATTTATTAAAGCCATATGAATAACCGTCGTTAACTTTATAGTCAGAACGAACTAATGCTGCACCAACTTTACCGTATACATCTAAGCCTGATAATACTGGAGCTAAAGCACCTAAATCATAGCTTGGTTTTAAGCTTAGGTGTGCACCGTGGTTAGTGTGTTTCGCAGAAGTTGCACCGTTTGTACGAAGTGCTGCACGACCGAAATCATCATAACCTAATTCTACCGCTAAACCTAAGTTGTCACGATTAAAAATTTGGTAACCACCGAATACACCGTAAGTTACTGAGTTAGTGTGGCTACCAACGCCATCTTCAGCATATTGGGTATAACCGTCGTGGAATGATGCCCAACCAGCTTTTGCACCAGCATAGAAAGTGTTTTCTTGTGGAGCCGCTTGTGCTGCTGTTGCTGCTGCTAAACCAGCGATAGCTAATGCGATTGCAGTTTTTTTCATTTTGATGATCCTCTTAAATATTTTAGTCATCTTATTTAAAATAATTTCTCAGCAATATTGCTGAATGAACACGACCGTGTTCGACTCTCTTAAAACATTTTAAAAAATGTGAACTTTTTCAAAAACCGCTGTTCTAAGATTATACTTGCCAGGTTCACGAATTTGCCTAACATTTACCTTTTGACAAATTCATTTCTTTAACTATGAAAGTATAAAGAATGCTTCAAAAGTATGTATATTATCCATTTATAAAAATGGAAAATCAATTATTTTTTTATTCATGCCTATTTTTTGAGCTAAAAAACATCTCTTTCGCCTGTTTTTTAACCATTTCGATTATTATCTAGTTTGTTAATAACCCTATAAAAAAATAAGAATTTTCCTTATTTTTAAATAATATCCGTTGTTAACTAATCATAGTCAAATCTACATAAAACAGGCTAAAATTCTTAACTGTTTTAGTAATAAAATTTATTAGTTTTGAATAACCTCATCGCTTTATCTTTATATAGAAAAGACTACATTAATTATCCATAAAAAAAAAGACCTAAAATAATTTAGGCCTTTTTATATAAAATTGCTAAACAATTAACTATTTATTACATAGTTGCTTGTTTTTCGCCTTTAACGGCAACTTCTACACGACGATCCGGTGCTAAGCAAGCGATAAGCGCTTTACGACCTTTAACCGCGTCGCAAGTGTTACCTGTAACCGGATTTGCTTCACCGTAGCCGGTTGCAGTGATTGCATTTTGTGCAACACCTTTAGAAACCAAGTAGTTTGCTACTGTTTCAGCACGTCTTTGTGAAAGTTTTAAGTTTGCAGCTTCTTTACCGATGCGGTCCGCATAACCGTTTACATTAACGGATACATTATTAACTTGAGCGATTTCGCCGTAAATGCCATCTAAAGTTGAAGTCGCTTCAGGTTTTAATGTTGCTTTAGCAAACGGGAAAGTTACATCACTGTTTAAAGTAAATGTTTTGTTTACCACTTCAGGCGCCGCTACAGGTGCCGCACCTTGACCGAAGCGGTAAGATAAACCGAATGTTACGGCACCGATATCAGGTGTGAAGTCCGCATCATTATAGCCGGACCATTTTTGATCACGACCAACATTTTCGATCCATTGGTATTCTAAACGCATAGCCAATTCAGGTAGGATTGGAAGCGCATATTCAAGACCTGCTGCAAATGTCGGAGAAACTTTTAAAGAATGTCCGGCAGCGTCTATACTATAATCTTTATAATCAGTACGAATTAATGCTGCGCCAACACGAGCATAAACATCTAAACCGTCTAATACTTCATAGCTCGGTTTAATGCTTAAATTCACGCCGTGATTAGTAAATTTACCGCGTTTTGCATCAGTCTCTATCAGACGAATACGACCGTAATCATCGTAACCTAATTCTACTGCTAAACCGAAATTATTTTGGTTAAGAATTTGGTAACCACCAAACACGCCATAAGTCACAGAATTTTTCTTAGCAGAAAGTCCGTCAGAATTATGGAATGCATCTACGCCATCATGAAAAGATGCCCAACCTGCACGAGCACCCGCATAGAAAGTATTTTCTTGTGGAGCCGCTTGCGCAACTGTTGCTGCAGCTAAGCCTGCGATAGCTAATGCGATTGCTGTTTTTTTCATTGCTTTATCCTCTTTAAAATGTCATTAAATAAAATAATGATATTGTATAGATACTAAACTTATTGGTTACAATTTTAACTAATTTACGGCAAGATAAAATTGTAGTTAGATGAACCGGTTTCCCAATTCAAATACTTATTACTCTTTTTATCAGAGCTTTCTAAGCAATTAAATTATCCTAACTAAACGGAATAAAATCAAATTTTATGCCTTTGATTGGTTATTTATTAATCTAATTGCTTATAAATTATACATTATGATTATTTTTTAATCAAACTTTAGTCCGTTAACTTTGTGATTTTTCCATTTAAATTAATAATCAATATGCTACAATTCTGCCATCCGACTATATTAATTTATCACCGATAAGAGCTGTAATTTATGCTACCACGTTTAAAAGAAGTTCCCCAGCTTACACCGCTTGTTTCCGATTTTTTAGATGATCTCAAAGCGCAATATTTTGAGGGCGATATTGCCTCCAATTATGCCGATCGCTTAAGTCTGGCTACGGATAATAGCGTTTATCAATTATTACCTCAGGCTATTTTATTTCCTAAATCCGTATCTGATGTTGTTCGAATTACAAAACTCGCTCAACAACACAAGTATCTTTCCTTAACCTTTACGCCGCGCGGCGGTGGTACAGGAACAAACGGTCAGGCGATTAACAATAATATTATAGTTGATCTTTCCCGCCACATGACAGGTATTTTGGAACTCAATGTTGAAGAGCGCTGGGTTCGCGTTCAGGCCGGCGTGGTTAAAGATCAGCTCAATCAATTTTTAAAACCTCACGGACTTTTCTTTGCACCGGAATTATCCACCAGTAATCGTGCCACGCTGGGCGGTATGATTAATACCGATGCTTCAGGGCAAGGTTCTTTGCAATACGGTAAAACCTCGGATCATGTGCTCGGTTTGCGTGCGGTTTTGGTAAACGGCGACATTATTGATACAAGTGCGGTCAAAACGGAGCGATTTTTGGACAATCTCGCCGCTAAAAAAGTTACCTTTACAAGCAAACGATTACATGAAGAAGTTTTTCACCGCTGCAAAGAAAAACGTGAACAAATTGTTCGGGATTTGCCGCAATTGAACCGATTTTTAACAGGTTATGACCTGAAAAACGTATTAAATGAAGATGAAAGCGAATTTAACTTAACCCGTCTGCTAACCGGTTCGGAAGGCACATTAGCCTTTATTTGCGAAGCCACGTTAGATCTCACGCCGATTCCGCAAATCCGAACCTTGATTAATGTGAAATACAGTTCTTTTGACGCCGCATTACGTAGTGCGCCCTTTATGGTACAGGCAAACGCGCTTTCTGTGGAAACAGTTGATTCCAAAGTACTTAATCTCGCGAAAGAAGATATCATTTGGCATTCCGTTAAAGAACTACTAACGGAAGAGGCAAACAGCCCGATTCTCGGCTTAAATATTGTTGAGTTTGCGGGCAATAATAAAAATTTGATTGAACGTCAAGTCGCCGCTTTATGTGCTCAGTTGGATGAAAAAATTGCCAACCGGGAAGGCAATATTATCGGTTATCAAGTATGTTCGGATCTGCCTTCTATTGAACGCATTTATGCCATGCGCAAAAAAGCGGTGGGGCTGTTGGGTAATGCGAAAGGTGCGGCGAAACCGATTCCTTTTGTGGAAGACACCTGCGTTCCGCCTGAAAATTTAGCCGATTATATTACCGAATTCCGGGCATTATTGGACGGTTATCATCTGCAATACGGTATGTTCGGGCATGTAGACGCCGGTGTGCTTCATGTGCGCCCGGCATTGGATCTGTGCGATAAAGAACAGGTTCAACTGTTTAAGCACATTTCCGATAGCGTTGCGGAACTCACACGCAAATACGGCGGTTTGATTTGGGGTGAGCACGGTAAAGGAATCCGTTCTTACTATGGCGAAAAATTCTTTACGCCGGAACTTTGGCAAGAACTGCGCTATATCAAATTCCTGTTTGATCCGCATAATCGCCTGAATCCCGGCAAAATTTGCAGTGCACTGAATAGCGAACAACAGCTCTACCCTATTCTCTCGCCGATGCGGGCCGATAACGATCGCCAAATTCCGATAAAAATGCGTGAAGAATATGCCGGCGCTATGAATTGCAACGGCAACGGATTATGTTTTAATTTTGATGTCCACAGCACTATGTGTCCGTCAATGAAAGTGAGCGGAAACCGCCTGTTTTCACCGAAAGGGCGTGCGGGAATGGTACGCGAATGGCTGCGTTTGATGGCAAATGAGAATGTAACGCCCGAACAGCTAAATTTCCATCATTCGCAGGTAAAATTGTCCGAATTGGTTGAAAAAGTAAAAAATTCAGTGAAGAAATGGCGGGGCGAATATGACTTTTCCCATGAAGTGAAGGCGGCAATGGATACCTGTCTTGCCTGTAAAGCCTGCGCAAGCCAGTGCCCGATTAAAATTGATGTAGCGAGCTTCCGCTCCAAATTTTTCTATTTTTATCATCAGCGTTATGTTCGTCCGAGTAAAGACTATATTGTGGCAAATTTGGAAACGGTTGCGCCTTATATGGCAAAACAGCCTAAACTTTTCAACTTTGTTATGAAATCGAAATTTATGAAAATTGCAGCGGAAAAAGCGCTGGGCATGACGGATATTCCGTTGTTATCGGAGCCTAATTTGCGTCATCAATTAGTTGAAATCGGTTACCAAGGGAAAACCTTAGAACAGTTGGAACGTCTTTCTCCCACAGAAAAGTCTAATATGTTATTGATTGTGCAAGATCCTTATACCTCTTATTATGATGCAACCGTTGTAGCGGATTTTGTGGAACTTTGCTGGAAATTAGGCTTCAAGCCGGTGCTTTTGCCTTTTAAACCGAACGGTAAAGCACAGCATATTAAAGGCTTTTTAGGGCAATTTGCGCGCACGGCAAAAAACCAGGCGGATTTTTTAAACCGCATGACAAAGCTGGGTCTGCCGCTTGTCGGCGTTGATCCCGCCATTGTGCTTTCCTATCGTGACGAATATAACGAAATCCTGCAACAAAACCGAGGTGATTTTCATGTCATTACTGCGCACGAATGGCTAAAAAACCAATTGGATTCAAACCTGTTAAAAACTGCGGTGAAAAATTTGCAAAAAAATCACCGCACTTTGAACACGCACGAATGGTATTTATTCCCTCATTGTACCGAACAAACCTTTATGCCTAACAGCCCGCAGGAATGGCAGCAAATTTTTACCGCATTCGGGCAGCATTTGGAAGTGGAAAAAGTGGGATGTTGCGGCATGGCGGGCGTGTTCGGGCATGATATGAAAAACCAAGAGATGTCAAAAGCGATTTATGCTGGTTCCTGGGCGACGAAGCTTACCGGTAAAAATATTGAATATTGCCTGGCAACCGGTTATTCATGTCGAAGCCAAGTGGCGCGTTTGGAAAACGAAGAATTAAAGCACCCGGTGCAAGCTCTTCTCTCTCTTTTCCATTAAACTAAATACTAAAGGTGAGCCTAAAGGTGAGCCGCACATAATTAGGCTCACCTTTTTATTAGGGGCTGTTTATCTTTTATAAACAAATCCCTACTTTAAAATGCCCGACAGCTCGAAAAATTTTCGATAAGCTTCAGCTTTCTTTTCTAAACTTAATGGATAAGCTCTTGATGTCGAAGGAACCCGATACAGCTTGAGTTCATGTCCCTGAAAAGGAAAATCAATATATTCATTGGTTTTCGGTTCCTTCAGTTTTAATTCCGGCACCAAACTGAATAAAGCTTCCGTGGCTTTACCTCCGGTAGTGAACAACCAACGCACATTCGGTACTTTCTGCAAAACCTGCGTTAAATTTACCGGTTCCACAATTTTAAGAAACTTATCTGAAGCATTACCCTGCTCGCGAACGGCTTTTATCACCGTAGGACAGGAAGCAATGCCGCGTTCATGCAAAAAAGCCTTTATCCGTTCGGCATCAAAACGCTTTTCTCCCGGTACCTGAAAATATTCTTTATCTTCAAAAAAGATTAAGCCGTAAATCCGCCACATATCATTTTGAAAATTAGGATAATGGAATTCCATACAACGTTTTTCAGACTTAGGAGGGAAAGTCCCCATCATCATGACGGTTGCCCGAGCCGGCAACACCGGCGGAAACGGGTGGGTTTCAATAATTTGTACTGACATTACGAATCCTTACGACAATGACTAAGCATAATAGAGTCTGTTTATTTTTTACAAAACTTTTAAAAAATAACCGCACTTTGATTGCTCATAAGTGCGGTTTTAGGCATTTAATCCGTTATTTAGTTCAATGCGCTGATAATATCGTTTACACGATCTTTAGCATCACCAAATAACATTTGGGTATTTTCTTTGAAGAATAATGGATTTTGCACACCGGCGTAACCTACCGCCATTGAACGTTTAAACACGATAACGTTTTGCGCTTTCCATACTTCAAGCACCGGCATGCCGGCAATCGGACTGTTCGGGTCTTCCATAGCCGCCGGGTTCACCGTATCGTTCGCACCGATGACTAATACAACATCCGTATCTTCGAAATCATCATTGATTTCATCCATTTCCAATACCACATCATAAGGTACTTTCGCTTCCGCCAACAGCACATTCATATGTCCAGGTAAACGACCCGCAACCGGGTGAATACCGAATCTGACATTCACGCCGCGATCGCGTAATTTTTGCGTTAATTCCGCAACCGGATATTGCGCTTGAGCAACAGCCATACCGTATCCCGGAGTAATGATAACCGAACTTGCGTTTTTCAATAGTTCCGCCGTTTCTTCCGCTGTTGTTTCACGGTGTTCACCTTGTTCTTCATCGGAACTGACAACCGGGTCATTACCAAAACCGCCCGCAATCACGCTGACAAATGAACGGTTCATGGCTTTACACATGATGTAAGACAGGATCGCACCTGAAGAACCGACCAACGCACCCGTTACAATTAACAGGTCGTTATTCAGCATAAAACCTGCCGCAGCCGCAGCCCAACCGGAATAAGAATTCAGCATGGAAACCACAACCGGCATATCGGCACCGCCGATTGACGCCACTAAATGCCAACCGAAAGCAAGAGCAATGGCTGTCATCAGTAACACAGGGAAAATATTTTCCGGACTATTTAAGAATGAAATCATTAATAATGCGGAAACAACTAACGCCGCTAAATTTAATTTATGGCGGTGAGGTAACATTAACGCTTTAGAATTAATCTTACCGCTCAATTTCCCAAAAGCTACCACAGAACCGGTGAAAGTTACCGCACCGATGAAAATGCCCAGGAACACTTCAACGTTGTGGATATTGTCTAATGCCTCCTGTTCCGCTAAAAACGCCGCTTGCGCCGCTTCATCCAGATTCACGGGCATAGCAACCGCGGAATGTAAACCGAAGCTGTTAAAACCGACCAATACGGCGGCCAAACCGACGAAGCTGTGCAGAATAGCCACCAGTTCCGGCATTTCCGTCATTTCAACTTTCAGCGCTTTGCGGATACCAAGTACGGCACCAATCGCCATAGCAACTAAAATCCATAATTGCCCTTCCGTTGCCGGACCAAAAATAGTTGCGATTAATGCGATGGTCATCCCTACGATGCCGTACCAACAACCCGCTTTTGCCGTTTCATGTTTAGAAAGACCGGCCAGGCTCATAATAAAGAGTATTGCCGCTACAATATATGCAGCTTGTACAAAACCTACTGACATTTTTCTCTCCTTAACCTTTTCTAAACATGGCTAGCATACGTTGGGTAACTTTAAAGCCACCGAAAATATTAATACTTGCCACTAAAATTGCGATAAACGCAAGTACGCTGATAAAGAAACTGCCTTGGGCAATTTGCAGCACCGCACCCACAATAATAATACCCGAAATAGCATTAGTTACCGCCATTAACGGTGTATGCAGAGCATGGCTGACATTCCAAACCACATAATACCCCACCACACAAGCCAGTACGAATACGGTAAAGTGAGATAAAAATGCACTCGGCGCCACAGAGGCAAGCCATAGGAATAAAATAGCGGCTAACGCCATCACGCCGTATTTAATACGGAGATCTTTCGGTTTTTCTTCTTTTTTCTCAACTTTTTGCGCCGCCGCTTTTTGCTGCGGTTGTGCCGATACTTTAATCGGCGGTGCAGGCCAGGTGACTTCGCCGTTACGAATTACCGTCACCCCGCGAATAACCACGTCTTCAAAATTAAGATCAATCTGACCGTCTTTATTCGGCGCTAACAGTTTTAATAAATTAACTAAGTTAGTACCGTAAAGTTGGGAAGACTGAGTCGGTAAACGACTTGGGAAATCCGTATAACCAATGACTTTAACCTGATTATCCGTCACAAAAATTTCACCGGCTTTAGTATATTCGCAGTTACCGCCCGTTAATGCGGCTAAATCCACAATTACGGAACCCGGTTTCATGGAATCAACCATTTCTTTGGTGATTAAACGAGGCGCAGGTTTGCCCGGAATTGCCGCCGTAGTGATAATAATATCCACATCTTTAGCCTGCTCGGCATAAAGTTCCATCGCACGGCGATTGAATTCTTCGGACATCACTTTGGCATAACCGTCGCCGGAACCGCCCTCTTCTTTGAAATCGATTTCAAGGAAGCTTGCTCCCATACTTTGCACTTGTTCTTTTACTTCGGGACGGGAGTCAAAGGCACGTACGATAGCGCCAAGACTGTTTGCCGCACCGATAGCGGCCAAACCCGCAACACCGGCGCCGATTACCAGCACTTTCGCCGGCGGCACTTTACCTGCCGCAGTAATTTGTCCCGTAAAGAAACTGCCGAAAGCATTGGCCGCTTCAATAACGGCGCGGTAACCCGAAATATTCGCCATCGAAGACAAGGCGTCAAGCGCTTGCGCACGGGAAATACGAGGTACGGCGTCCATCGCTAAAACGTTAACATTTTTCGTCGATAACTTTTCCATTAAATCGGGACGTTGCGCAGGCCAGATGAAACTCACCAAGGTCGAACCTTCTTTCATTAATGCGATTTCATCATCCGTAGGCGGATTTACTTTAAAAATAACGTCCGCATTCCAAACGGCTTGCTGATCTCCGATTTTTGCCCCGGCTTGTTCAAACGCGTTATCTTCAAAACTCGCTTTAAAACCGGCATCATGTTCGATGATAACGTCAAAGCCGAGTTTGAGGATTTGCTGAACGGTCTTTGGCGTCGCCGCCACACGGCTTTCATTATCAAGCAGTTCTCTAGGTACACCAATTAACATAATGTTTCCTTCAAATCAGTTGAAAAAATAATTGAGTGAACCAATGACACACTCAATCCCAAATCGTTACCCGCAAAATACGCAAACGTTCACGTACTGCAAATAACACGGAATGACAAAAAGTCAAATCTTCTTAAATGTAACACTAATTCAATAAAAAAAGAAAAAGATTTTTCAATCAATTCAACCGAAAAAATCAATTGATAAACAAGAACAAAAATTTCTGAAATTTTGACCGCACTTTTTAGATTTTTTCTAATAAAATAAAGAGGATATATTGTAAACACCGAGGCATATCTAAAAATACGGCAAATAAACGCGTTCCGTGTAACATTGAAATATAAAAAATTAAGGACAGGTATAAACCCGTCCCTATAAAATTTAAATAATGTTGATGTTTATTACAGCCGCTTAAATTCAACCAGCATTGCGCTTTGCGGATCCAGTACCGGAATTGTTAAGCCCGCCTTGGCAAGCCATTCACCGCGGATGCTAACAGGTTTTCCGGCAAAATTATCTAATACCCATTGCGGGAAGACTTTCATTAAATGTCCGCCTTTCCCCTGCTTGATATAATCGGGAATTGACAGCAGTTTTACCTGATAAGTAGCATTTGCCTCCAAATAAGGCACGCGCAATTTACCCATTTGTTTATAATCCGGCATATCAAGCTGGCTGATTAACACCACCGCCTGTTTTTTATCCTGTGCGACAACGCCGTTAATCAGCGTGGTATCGTCATGATGATCCAAACGGAAACTTTCTCCCGAATGCAGTAACGGGCGAAGCTGTTTGTGCAAGGCAATATATTTGGCAAACCCCTGCCGTTCTTCCGCCGATTCTTTCACCGGGTCAAGCTCAACCCCCATATGTCCGAATAAGGCGGTTAATCCTCTGAAATCAAAGGAAAAATTTCGCATAGTTGTCTGACAAGGCGCGCCGCCGATATGAGCGCCGATAACTTCCGGCGGATAGAAATAACTCATACCCCGTTGAATTTTCTGGCGGGTTAAAGCATCGTTATTATCGGAAGTCCAAAAACGTTGCGAGCGTTTCAGAATTTCAAAATCAATACGTGCGCCACCTGATGAACAGCTTTCAATTTCTACGTGCGGATAACGTTTTTGCAAAATATCGAATAAGCGATAAGCGGCTTGAGTTTGCGCAGTGACCGCGGCTTTGCCCAAATGTCCCGGTTGTACCAAACGGCGATTGTGATCCCATTTGATGTAATCCACTTGATTTTCGCCCAACAGCCAATCCATGCGTTCTAAAATGTAATTAAAAGCGTCCGGATTAACTAAATCCAGTACATATTGGTGACGTTCTTCCGGTTGATCATACCCATCCAACCGCAGCATCCAATCGGGATGTTGTTGGTATAGTTTCGAGCGTTTGCTGATCATTTCCAGCTCAACCCAAATCCCGAACTGCATACCTAATTTCTTTACCGCATCAATCACCGGCTTTAGACCGTTCGGGTATTTTTTCTCATCCAAGAACCAATCCCCCAAACCGCCAAAGTCGTCATTCCGACCGATAAACCAGCCGTCGTCAATAATAAAACGTTCAACCCCCATTTCCGCCGCTTTTTCCGCCATCGCAATAATATGAGCTGGATCATGATCAAACATCACCCCTTCCCAAATATTAAGATGAACCGGGCGAATCGGTTGCGCAAAATACAAAATACGGCTTCGGATATGTCGGTGGAATTGCTGTGACATACCGTTTAAACCACAATCGGAATAGGCGGTATAAACCCAAGGAGTAGAAAGCGACTCACCTTGTTCCAAAACGATTTCACCCGGTAAATAAAGATTTTCCAGCTGTGCAAAGCGGCGCCCGTCAATCAGCACATCAGCACGAATGCGGTGGTTACCCGACCAAGCCAAATGAAAGCCCCAGACTTCGCCCTGTTGTTGGCTAAAATGCGGTTGCCCGAGCACAAGATTCGGTGCGTATTCATGGGAGGTGCGGCCGTGTCGGTTTTCCTGCATGAATGCGCCATGTTTTAAACAGGTGCGGTTTTCCTGTAATTCCCGACACCAGCGGCCGTAAAAGCTTAGCACTTCGTCGGCATATTCCGGCACGGGTAACGTCACGGCGAGACGATTAACGGTAAACTTGCCTTCACCGAGATTAGTTAAACTGTTGCGGAATTTAAATACGCCGTTACCATCCGCTTCAATTTCGGTTTTAAAGACTAATTGTGCGATTTCATCTACCGCTTCAATCAACAAAACTTCGCCGTTTTTGACCGCACTTTTTGTTTTAAATACGGGTGCCCAGTCATAGCCGTCACGGTGGCCGTCCACACCGGACGAACCCCAATAACCGCGTCCGTTTTCGGCAGCTAAGGTAACCGGTGTATCCACATCCAGACCACCGTTAGACACGCCGCGTTCAAGGCTTAAAAGATCCGCTTCGGTGATTTCGTCAATCTCTAAGCGTTTTCCCCAATAAAGGATTTCCGCAGGTTCCGGACGGATAATTAAATCCGTATTACCGCCGGTTAAGCGAATAAAATTATTCTTCATGATTTAGTCCTCTTTCACGTTACGGTATTTATCTAATAAAGCGATATTCACTTTCGCCAATAAATCGCCGTGAAGTTTGTAATAACGGAAGTAAACGAATAATTTAATGCTATAGAATAAAATCGGCAAACCAATCATGATGACTTTCATCCAGAAAATGGTATTTTCGTTTTGTACTTCGTTCGGCACGTAATTAATGGCGGTTAATAACACACCGATTAGGAAGGCTGAAATTGCCGAACCCGCTTTTACCACCATGGTTTGCACGGAATAAGCGATACTTTCCGAACGAATGCCTAATTTGTATTCGCCGTAATCTACGGTGTCCGCCACCATAATGACCTGCAACGTCCAGAACAGGGCGCTACCGATTTGCATGAAAATCCCCGCTAAAATAATTAAAAATACGCTCGGCGTTTCCGCCATTCCCGTATAGGCAAGAATCAAACAGCTTAAAATGGAGCTGACGGAAATTGTGATCCATAGCGTACGACGTGAAAACAAACGTACCAAACGGGCAAAGAAGATAATAATGATAAGGTTCGCAATACCCGCATAAGACATGTAATAAGGGAACATTTCTTTATCACCCACTACGTAAGTGAAGTAATAAATCGCAAAGCCGGAAATAATATTGCTGGCGATGTTATAAGATAACGCCATCACCAAAAGGCTGGAAAGCTGATCATTGCGAGGAATCAACGAAACCAGAGTCTTAAGCGGAATACGTTGTTGCGCTTCGCCTGTTTCCAAATTATCCGATGAATATTTTTCTTTTAAATTCATCAAAGTAATAACGGTTGAAATAAGGAAGCAAACAATGATGACAAGGGTAAACATCCGAAAACCGAATCCTTTATCATCGCCGCCTACATAATCCACAAAAGCAATACAAGTTCCTGCGGTAATAAAGTTGGCAAGGCTTGAAAAGAAACGAGGATACGGCACTAATTCTTCACGTTCTCGCTGATCGAGAGTTAAAGTCGGTGTGAGAGACCAGAACGGAATATCCATCAGAGTATAAGTCATACCCCATAAAATATAGGTAACGGCGATATAAATAATTAATGCCGTGCCGCTGAAATAATCGGCGCAAAATAATGAAAAGAGAACAATTGAGTTCAAAACCGTACCGATTAAAATCCAAGGCTTAAATTTACCCCAGCGCGAACGCGTGTTATTTACCACCCAGCCCATTATCGGGTCGTTCACCGCATCCCAAACCCGCGCGATCATAAAAATAGTTCCCACGATCGCACCGGATACGCCCAACACATCGGTGTAATAATACATCAAGTACATATACACAATATGAATAGCAAAGTCTTTACCATAAGCCCCTAAACCGAAGCTTAATTTTGTTTTCATTGATAAACTCATTTTTCCACCTCATTGGATAAAACTGCCACTTCATGTTGCATAATAATCAAATGAATTTCTATCTGATATTTAGTCTAAAATTCCTGAAAGTTCAGATAAAATGATCACAAAAGTAAAATATGAGTTTCCAGGAAATTTTTAATAAAAAATGAGATTTTGTTGGTATACTAGCGATAACAATAAATCAGTTGTAAATCAGATCAACATGAAAACGTCTCATCTTGCAAAACAAACCTCAACCGAATTAGCGGATAAATCCGGCAGCGAAATAATCAGCCCGCTGTCGCTTTCTCTGGACGCGCGTCCGTTTAATGTGGAAATACAGCAGCCGCCGGGTAATATGCCCGCTTATCATTGGCACGGTCATATTGAAATCAATATCCCTTTTGATGATGATGTGGAGTATAGCTTTAACGAACACAGTACCTTGATTAACGCGGGGCATATCGGTATTTTCTGGGCGTCAATTCCTCATCGCCTGACCGATAAACATAATTGCCGAACCATGGCGGTCTTCAATATCCCGGTTTATCAGTTTCTTTCCTGGCAACTTTCACAAAACCTGATTAATCACATTACCCACGGCATTATCATTCAATCGAAAAATCCCCGTTTAGTCAGCTTATTTGAAGTACAGCGTTGGGAGCAGGAACTGCAATTGGAGGATCCCAACCGTCATAAACTGGTTTATGACGAAATCCAGCTGATGATCAAACGTGTCAGCCTTGACGGTTGGCTGTTATTGCTGGAGCCGCCTAAAAAAAACAATCACCAACTTTCCGGCTCCAAACATGCACAAAATTATGTTAGGACAATGCTGGATTACATCGCAAATCATTATAATGCGCCGCTTACCGTGCAATCCGTAGCAAATGCGGTGGGATTAAACACAAATTATGCCATGGGGCTGTTTCAAAGCGCCATGCAGCTAACTATTAAACAATATATTATTATGATGCGTATTAATCACGCCAAAGCTTTGTTGAGCGATACCAACCGAAGTGTGCTTGATATTTCGCTCACCACCGGGTTCAGCTCAATGAGCCGGTTTTACGATAACTTTTTAAAATATACGGGCGTTTCACCAAACAAATACCGCAAACAAATTCGAGCCGACGATAATTGGTCGGCGCAAGGTTTGATCCCGACTACGCAAGCCATAAAAGGCGCAAGCACCGGCGAAAAACTGATTATGACCGGCGAACATTTTAACCAATCCGAAGAATTTTAAGGAAAAATCATGCGACTCCCTCCCCTTAAGGCGGCAAAATTTATCCGCCGTTATAAACGTTTTATGGCAGATGTGGAATTAGCCGACGGCAATATTCTGACCATTCACTGCGCCAACACCGGTGCGATGACTGGCTGCGCGGAAAAAGGCGATACGGTTTGGTATTCCGACTCGAAAAGTACTACAAGAAAATACCCATGCTCTTGGGAACTCACCGAACTGTCAAACGGTAATCTGGTTTGCATTAATACGCACCGTTCGAATCAATTAGTGCAGGAAGCCTTACAAAACAAAGTAATTAAAGAACTTGCCGGGTATTCGGAAATTTACCCCGAGGTTAAATACGGCGAAGAAAACAGCCGCATTGATTTTCTGCTCAAAGGCGAAGGTTTGCCCGATTGTTACGTGGAAGTAAAATCCATTACCTTGGTAAAAAACAATATCGGCATGTTTCCCGATGCCGTCACTACCCGCGGACAAAAACACGTTCGCGAATTGCTAGCCATGAAAAAACGGGGTTATCGCGCTGTTGTGTTATTTGCCGGCTTGCACAACGGCTTTGACTGTTTTAAAACCGCCGAATATATTGATCCCGATTATGACAAGCTTTTGCGCCAGGCAATGAAAGAAGGCGTTGAAGTTTACGCTTATGCGGGCAAATTCGATAAAATTCAAGAAATTCCGACCGCACTTTCTTTAACGGAAGTCGTACCGCTTTGCTTTAATTGATAATTATTTGCATTTATTTATTGACAATAAATATGAGAATGATTATCATAATTACTATTCAAACAATAATAGATAATCACTCCAACATTTCCGGCGTTTCCTTCCCCACAAAGGAAACGCTTTTTTTTCGCCGTCATTCACCGCAAGTTTCTTGCGCAATCGTAAATAATCAAGCAAAAAACAAGGTTCCAGACTTTTCATTTTGACAATAATCTCTATAATGCTAGGTCTAATTATTAAATAGGGCGCCCGGCGGTGGCTTTATCGCTTGAAACCTCGCCAATTAAAATAAAAAATGCCCGTAAAACTGAGTATCAAACCTAAAACAGGAATAAACAATGAGTGATATCAATGTTGTTCTCGCGGAACTAAAGCGCGGTGTTGATGAAGTTCTTTCTGAAGCAGATTTAATTGAGAAACTGAAAGAAAACCGTCCATTGAAAATAAAATTAGGCGCTGACCCTACCGCTCCCGATATCCACTTAGGTCATACAGTGGTGTTAAATAAGTTACGCCAATTCCAAAACTTCGGCCATGAAGTCATTTTCTTAATCGGTGACTTTACCGGCATGGTAGGCGATCCTTCAGGTAAAAACAAAACCCGTCCGCCGTTAAGCCGTGAAGATGTATTACGCAATGCCGAAACCTATAAACAACAAATCTATAAAATCTTGGATCCGCAAAAAACCCGTATCGTATTCAACTCGGATTGGTTAGGTAAATTAGGTACTGAAGGAATGATCCGCTTAGCTTCTAATTATACCGTTGCGCGTATGTTGGAACGTGATGATTTCAAAAAACGCTTTACCGAAAAACAGCCAATTGCCATCCATGAATTTATTTATCCGTTATTGCAAGGCCACGACTCTGTTGCTTTAGAAGCGGATGTTGAATTAGGCGGTACGGATCAAAAATTTAACTTGTTAGTCGGTCGCGAATTACAAAAATCGGCAGGTCAAAAACCGCAAGTTGCAATGACATTACCTCTTTTAGTCGGCTTAGACGGTGAGAAAAAAATGTCTAAATCCTTGGGAAACTACATTGGCGTAACGGATGCGCCGAACGATATGTTCGGTAAAATTATGTCAATTTCCGATGATTTAATGTGGGATTGGTACGATCTTCTTTCATTCCGTCCGTTGACAGAAATCGCTCAATTTAAAGAAGAAGTGAAAAACGGTCGCAATCCTCGCGACGTAAAAATCCTGCTAGCAAAAGAAATTATCGCCCGCTTCCACAGCGAAGCCGATGCGGATGCCGCGGAACAGGAATTTATTAACCGCTTCCAAAAAGGTGCGATGCCTGATGAAATGCCGGAATTTACTTTTGAAGGTGAAATAGGTTTAGCTAATTTATTAAAAGAAGCGGGGTTGGTTGCCTCCACTTCCGAAGCAAACCGCATGGTTCAGCAAGGCGGTGTGAAAATTGACGGCGAAAAAGTCGAAGACGCCAAAACAACGATTAGCGCCTCAACCCATGTTTACCAAGTGGGTAAACGTAAATTCGCGCGCGTAACCGTTCGATAATCAACATTAACCGGGGCGTAATATACGCCCTTTTTTATGGCTCCCTATTTGAGGAAATGCATATGACAAACAAAATTTGGGTATTAGGCGATGCCGTGGTGGATTTAATTCCTGACGGAGACAACCATTATTTACGTTGCGCAGGCGGCGCACCGGCTAATGTGGCGGTCGGCGTTGCCCGTTTAGGTGTGCCTAGCGCATTTATCGGCCGTGTAGGTAAAGATCCGTTAGGGGAATTTATGCGCGATACGCTGAATCAGGAAAATGTAAACACCGATTATATGTTGTTAGATCCTAAACAACGTACTTCGACGGTGGTGGTGGGATTAACCGACGGCGAACGTAGTTTTACCTTTATGGTGAATCCAAGTGCGGATCAATTTTTACAAATTTCCGATCTGCCGCAATTTCAAGCCGGAGACTGGTTGCACTGCTGCTCTATCGCCTTAATCAATGAACCGACCCGCAGCGCTACTTTCACGGCAATGAAAAATATCCGTGCGGCCGGCGGTAAAGTATCTTTCGATCCGAATTTACGCGAAAGCTTATGGAAATCCCAGGATGAAATGATCGATGTGGTGATGGAAGCGGTAAGCCTTGCCGACGTATTGAAATTTTCAGAAGAAGAATTAACGCTGTTAACCCATACCGACAGCCTGGAAAAATCTTTTGAAAAAATCACCGCACTTTATCCCGATAAATTGATTATTGTCACTTTAGGGAAAGATGGCGCGCTCTATCATCTGCACGGTAAAAAAGAGGTGGTTGCAGGGAAAGCGCTGAAACCGGTAGATACCACCGGTGCCGGCGACGCTTTTGTCAGCGGGTTATTAGCCGGATTATCACAAACGGAAAACTGGCAGCAACCTGAACAACTCGTTACTATTATTCGCCAGGCCAACGCCAGCGGTGCGCTTGCCACAACGGCAAAAGGCGCTATGTCGGCATTACCGAATCGGCAACAATTAGCGGAATTTTTAGCAAACTAAAATTCGCAAAATTTATTCCAAACTCATTCTCCGATTATTAATTGCATCAACTTAAAAAGTAAAAATGCAGTGCGTTAAGCGGCCTATGTGAGTGTTCCGCTAAATCTGCACGAATTAAAGAACGTTTATATGCCCCTAATCGGCAGGTTATATCCATTGATTAGTACAGTACAAAAAAGTCCGGCGCTTATCACCGGACTTTTTTATGCCTAAAAATAGAATTTGGTATAAATATATTGTTTTTTATATTTACCGGCTATCTTTTAAGCTAGGAAATACAGCGCCTGATAAGGTTTCAACCAAATACCGGAGTCTTCTTGGGGTATATCCGCATAATTGTTGATTAACACCTGACCTTGCGGTTTTATTTCGATAAATTGCGGCTGATTGCTCAAATTAGCCGCAACCGTTAACCGCTCAGCGGCAGTCGAACGTTGATACAGCCATACGGACTCATGGTTTGGTAACAGATCGTGATAATCGCCGTCGGTTAATACCGCTAATTGTTTACGTAACGCAATCAATTTTTGATAGGTATAAAATACCGAATCTTTATCCGCCAACGCCTGTTCGACGTTGATTTGCGGATAATTTTTAGCCACGTCAATCCACGGCGTAGCACTGGTAAAACCGGCATTCGGCGAAGCGTCCCATTGTACCGGCGTACGCGAATTATCGCGTGATTTTTGCGCTAAAATTTGCAAAATTTCAACCGCACTTTTTCCCTGATTTTGCAGAATTTGATAGGCATTCAGGCTTTCTACATCGCGATACTCTTCAATGGAAGAGAAATTCGGGTTAGTCATACCGATTTCTTCGCCTTGATAGATATACGGCGTACCCTGCATTCCGTGTAATAACATCGCCAGCATTTTGGCGGATACGGTGCGCAATTCGCCTTCATCGCCGAAACGGGAAACAATACGCGGCTGGTCGTGGTTGCACCAAAACAGCGCATTCCACGCTTTACCATGCATACCCTTTTGCCAGTAGTTGAAAATCGATTTAAGTGCTACATAATCCGGTTTGGCATAAGTCCATTTTTCACCGTTCGGATAATCTACTTTGAGATGATGGAAATTGAAGGTCATCGATAACTCGGAGCCGTCCAGGTTAGCGTAGCGCTGACAATGTTCCAGTTTAGTCGAAGACATTTCGCCCACTGTCATCAAGCCGAAAGGTTTTAACGCATTTTGATTCAATTCTTGCAGATATTGGTGGATTTTCGGCCCGTCGGTATAAAAGCGGCGACCGTCACCCTCAAAATCGTCCTCATATTTTTCCGGCTTGGAAATCAGGTTGACTACATCCAGACGCAAGCCATCCACGCCCTTTTCCGCCCAGAAACGACAAATATCGTACAGCTCGGCGCGTAATTTAGGATTTTCCCAGTTAAGATCCGCCTGCTCCGGCGCAAATAAATGCAGGTAATATTTTTGCGCTTTATCCGACCATTTCCACGCATTACCGCCGAATTTGGATTGCCAATTAGTCGGCTGCTCGCGCCAAATATAATAGTCGTGGTACTCGCTGTTCGGATCTTCGCCCTGCTTAAACCATTGGTGAAAAGTTGAGCTATGATTGAACACCATATCCATCACAATACGGATATCACGCTTATGCGCCTCGGCAATCAGTTGCTCAAAATCCGCCATCGTACCGTAACTCGGGTCGATATTACGGTAATCGGCGATGTCATAACCGTTATCAATTTGCGGCGAAACATACATCGGAGTAATCCAGATACCGTCAATACCCAGAGTTTGCAGATAATTCAAGCGCTTAATAATTCCCTGAATATCACCGGTACCGGAACCTGTCGTGTCCTGAAAACTTTTCGGGTAAATCTGATAAATTACCCCGTTTTTCCACCAGTTATCGTTCATTTTGCTTTCCTTTAAATATTTTTTGATATCTCACTGTACACTTTTTGCCAAATCTCCCCTAACCCCTCTTTGCTAAAGAGGGGAATTTGATCTCTAAATGTTTTAATTCAGTAAAAATAATCAAATTCGGTAATCTATCAATCCGCTTTCTATCCCTCTTTGCTAAAGAGAGAAATTTGATCTCTAGATGTTTTAATTTACTGAAAATAATCAAATTTAGATGAGCCGGCAATCTATAAATCCGCTTTCTATCAGTTCCCTTCTTTAGCAAAGAGGGGTTAGGGGAGATTTGGCAGACTAAAAACTTAAAGTGAGAGCTTAACAATTTATTCCAGTGTTCCCGCCGCTTCTTTGCGTTTATATATTGCCATCGTTAATAAAATCGGCACAATAATCGCAACTAACATCGCAATGGCGAAAGTTCCCCAGAATTGGTGCTGAATCGAAAGAATGCCCGGTAAACCGCCGACCCCGATACTGCTTGCCAACACGCCGGCAAATCCGCACACCAATGCCGCACAGGCGGAACCTGTCATCGCGCAAAGCATTGGGAAACGGTATTTTAAGTTGATACCGTACATTGCCGGCTCGGTAACCCCCAGATAAGCGGAAAGCGCCGCAGGTACCGCTACTTCTCGTACGCTGGCTTTTTTCGCCATAATTAATACCGCAACTACCGCAGACGCCTGAGCGATATTTGATAAGGCGATTAACGGCCATACGGGCGTACCGCCGATGCTTTGGATCATCTGCATATCGATGGCAAGTGAAGTCTGATGTACACCGGTAACCACCAACGGCGCATATAAGAAGCCGAATAAAGCGGCGCCGATTGGAGCGAATTCGCCGGTCATCGCCGCTTTCACCACAAAGGCTACGCCGTTACCGATTTCACGTCCGATAGGACCGATAATGGAATGCGCCAGAAACACCGCTAAAATCAGCGACGTGACGGGTACAATGATTAGATTTAAGAAATCCGGCACGATTTTATTTAAGAAACGCTCGATATAGGAAAGAGTTAAGCCCGCCATAATCGCCGGAATAACTTGTGCCTGATAACCGACTTTTTCAATCGAAAATAAACCGAAATCCCACACTTCCGGAATTTGCGAACCTAACGCATAGGAATTCATCAACTGTGAGGACACCAGAGTAACGCCAAGGGTAATACCAAGAATCGGCGAAGTACCCATTTTACGCGCAATCGACCAACAGATACCGACAGGCAGGAAGAAGAAAATCGCCTCGCCGATAAGCCACAGGAAGCTGTGCATACTCGCCCAGAACGCACTGATATCGACCAGAGTTTTAGTCCCCTCTTCAAACATCTTAATATCGCCGATTACGTTGCGGAAACCTAAAATCAAACCTCCGCTGATAAGTGCCGGCAATAACGGAATAAAAATATCCGCCATATGGGAAATTAAACTTTCATACCATTTTTGATTTTTGCGTGCCGCAGCTTTAACCTGCTCCTTATCCACGCTCGCCAAACCGGTCTTTTCCAGTAAAACCTGATAATAATCCCCCACTTCCTGGCCGATAACCACTTGATATTGTCCGCCGGTCGCAAAATTAGCTTTCACCATAGGCAACTCTTCGATAGTCTTTGCATCCACTTTACTTTCATCATTTAACACGAATCGCAGACGGGTAATACAATGAGTTACCGTCGCAATATTTTCCCGCCCGCCGACAGCAACAATTAATTTATCGACATTTTTAGGATCTACTTTATTGATTTTCGCCATAGGATATTCCTCTAACCATTGAAATCGGCCAAATTATAACCTGCAGAAATAAAGTGTAAATGGGAACGTTCCCAATTTTATTCAAAAATATGACAGTGATCACAAAATTTAAGGTTGATGTGTTGAAACCAGATAATGCTCCGTTGAAGATTTTCCCCGTAACTGTCGCATTAATAACTCCACTGCTTTCAGTCCGGCCTGACAATAGCCGAAATCCAGAGATAAAGCGTTTGGCATCATATACTGCAGCAGTTCGTTATATCCCACATATGCTATCGGGAAAACCCGTCCCGATTGTTGAGAAAATTTAAACGCGCCTAAAGCAAGCCGACCGGTAGCGCAAACCAGCGCATCCACCGGTCGGGTAAAAAGTTCCGCACAATGCAGGTATGCACTTTCCGCACTGAGTTCAACCGACACTGAATTCGGACGAATATTATGAGACCGACAAAATTGTAAATAGCTTTGAGTGCGCAGCTTACCTGTTGTTTCGTCACTGTCCTGAATACCCAAATAAGCGATTCTACGATGTCCTTGCCGGTAAAGTTCCGTCATCAAGCGAGTAATTGCCTGTTCATCGTCATAATAAACAGAACTGATATTCGGGTAAGTACGTGCAATCACAACCAGAGAACCCTGCCACTCCCGTACGATTTCAAGAGGTAAAGGAAAAAAACCAAAAAGAATGACGGCATTGACCTGACGTTCACGAAAAAGCTGAAAATGATGTCGCACCTGCTCAGCTTCAAAGCGGCTTTCAACTATCAAAGGCGTGATATGTTCAGCCTGCAATGCCTGTAAAATTGCACGTAAAGTCTGAGATTCACTGCCCGAATCAAGTTTTGAGACAATCACACCTACTACCGGTTCTTGTCCCGCCCGCATGGCTCGAGCGGAACGATTAGGCTGAAAACCGAGTCGATCAATCACTCGTTGAACTTTCTCGCGGGTTTCCGACCGCACTTTAGGATCTTTATTCAGTACGCGGGAAACCGTTGACTTTCCCACATTGCAGAGTTTGGCAATTTCATTAATGGTGTATTTCATAAAGGCCTGTCCTAAATATCGGTGTTGTAATTTGTGAACAAAAATTATACTTAAAATAGGTTTTTGCCGCTATATAAATAGCTCCTCAAATCCCATCGCCATCTTATACAAAAATCCGATATAACCGAGAATACGCCCTGATTTTAACCATAAAAAAGAAAAAATATCATATCCGCAAGAAGTCAATAAACATCACACTTTTGCAATTATTTCTCACCTGATACGGATAAAACCACCATTACGGAAAAAGTATTACCATACGGAAATGCAATCTAGGTTTCATATTTTCTCACTGTAAAGCAAACGTTCTCGTCCGTATTTATCAAAAAATCTTGACATATATCAATTAAATACAAAATCGGGCTTTTCAAGCCAGAACTTTTCCGCTACCATCCGCTTCGTCAAGTAATTGCTTGATATTCATAAAGTTCCTAAATAAAATAATCATAAATAGCTAAACTACTTTCCTACCACCCTTTATGGGTGGTTTTTTTTGTCTGTGTTCTGTTAAAACACTTTTATCCGAATAAAAACCATACTAAATACAAAATTTCCGTTTTTTAAACCGCACTTTTATAGTATTTGCTCAACTCCCCTTACCAATACATCAATTTTCGAGTAAAATGCACCGCTAAATTCAGTTAACCATTATGGGATTTTATATGTCATCACAATTCGTTTTTACGATGCATCGGGTGGGCAAAGTAGTTCCCCCGAAGCGACACATTCTTAAAGATATTTCTCTAAGCTTCTTCCCCGGAGCAAAAATCGGCGTATTAGGCTTAAATGGTGCGGGTAAATCCACCCTTTTGCGCATTATGGCCGGCGTAGATAAAGAATTTGAAGGCGAAGCCCGTCCGCAACCGGGGATCAAAATCGGTTATTTACCGCAAGAACCTAAATTAGATCCGCAGCAAACCGTGCGCGAAGCCATTGAGGAAGCGGTTTCTGAAGTCAAAGGCGCATTAACGCGTTTAGACGAAGTCTATGCGCTTTATGCGGATCCTGACGCCGATTTCGATAAACTCGCTGCGGAACAGGCCGAATTAGAAGCAGTTATTCAAGCCCATGACGGTCACAATTTAGATAATCAGTTGGAACGTGCGGCGGACGCCTTACGCTTACCGGAATGGGAGGCAAAAATCGAAAATTTATCCGGTGGCGAACGCCGTCGTGTGGCCTTATGCCGTTTATTACTGGAAAAACCGGATATGTTGCTGTTAGACGAGCCGACCAACCACTTGGATGCGGAATCCGTAGCCTGGTTAGAACGCTTCTTGCATGATTATGAAGGTACCGTTGTAGCCATTACCCACGACCGTTACTTCTTAGACAATGTTGCAGGCTGGATTTTAGAACTTGACCGCGGCGAAGGCATTCCTTGGGAAGGTAACTATTCTTCCTGGTTGGAACAAAAAGAAAAACGCTTAGCGCAGGAACAAGCGCAGGAATCCGCCCGCCAAAAATCCATCGAAAAAGAATTGGAATGGGTACGTCAAAACCCGAAAGGCCGTCAAGCGAAAAGCAAAGCCCGTATGGCCCGCTTTGAAGAATTGAATTCCGGCGAATACCAAAAACGTAATGAGACCAACGAACTCTTTATTCCGCCAGGCCCTCGTTTAGGTGATAAGGTGCTGGAAGTCGAACATTTGACTAAATCCTATGGCGAACGCACATTAATTGACGATTTGTCTTTCTCAATCCCTAAGGGTGCCATTGTCGGAATTATCGGTCCCAACGGTGCCGGTAAATCTACTTTGTTCCGTATGCTTTCCGGTAAGGAACAACCGGATTCGGGATCTATCACCTTGGGTGAAACGGTGGTGCTGGCCTCGGTAGATCAATTCCGCGACGCAATGGATGACAAAAAAACCGTATGGGAAGAAGTGTCGAACGGTCAGGATATTTTGACGATCGGTAACTTTGAAATCCCAAGCCGTGCTTATGTGGGCCGTTTTAACTTCAAAGGGGTTGATCAGCAAAAACGTGTGGGTGAATTATCCGGTGGTGAACGAGGCCGCCTGCATCTTGCGAAACTGCTACAACGTGGGGGTAACGTTTTATTATTAGATGAACCGACCAATGATCTTGATGTGGAAACTCTACGCGCATTAGAAAACGCGATCTTGGAATTCCCCGGTTGTGTCATGGTTATCTCGCATGACCGTTGGTTCTTAGACCGTATCGCAACTCATATTTTAGACTATGGTGACGAAGGCAAAGTCACCTTCTATGAAGGTAACTTCTCAGACTACGAAGAGTGGAAAAAGAAAACCTTTGGTGCGGAATCTACTCAACCGCATCGTATGAAATACAAACGTATTGCGAAATAGTTAATATTTCAACCAGCATAAAAAATGGCTAAACTCGTTAAGTTTAGCCATTCCTTTTTTAAAAGCATCTAATCCAATATCCGAATAATCACCGGATCTGAATTATCGACCCGTCTACGTAATTCGCCGACTTCAATCAACTCAATACCCGCTTGGGCGGCAAGTTCCAGCAATTGTGTTTCACCCTCAGCTTTAACCGCAACCAATAAACCGCCGGAAGTTTGCGGATCGCATAAAACCGCTTTTTGAAACTCGGTAATTGCACCAATCTTGATTCCGTAACTCTCATAATTTCGCGTTACTCCGCCGGCTAAACAGCCTTGCTCGATATAATAAGGTACACCGTCCAGCATTTTAATTTTATTAAAATGTACATCGGCAACCAAATTCGATCCTTCGCAAATTTCAGCCAAATGACCTAACAACCCGAATCCGGTTACATCGGTCATCGCGGTGACGGATTCCAATTGCGAGAACTGACTGCCAATTAAATTCATTTGGCACATCACTTCCGTTGCCAACCCTTTATGTTCGGGTTTCAATTTACCTCGTTTTTCAGCGGTCGTTAAAATACCGATACCCAATGGCTTGGTTAAATAGAGTTTGCTCCCTGCTTCAGCGGAAGCATTACGTTTTACTTTTTCAGTAGGCACAATTCCCGTTACGGCTAAACCGAAAATAGGTTCCGGCGCATCAATAGAGTGCCCGCCCGCTAAAGCAATTCCCGCTTCACGACAAGCAAAACGTCCGCCATCCACAATCTTTTGCGCCACCTCTGCCGGCAATACATTAATCGGAAATCCAAGGATTGCGATCGCCATTATCGGTTTTCCGCCCATAGCGAAAATATCACTAATGGCATTGGTCGCGGCGATACGTCCGAAATCGAACGGATCGTCAACAATCGGCATGAAAAAGTCCGTGGTACTGATAATACAAGTACCGTTACCAATGTCATAAACCGCCGCATCATCATTAGTGTCGTTCCCCACTAATAAATGAGGATCAACAAATTGTTCCAGCTGACTGTGTAAAATAGTCCCTAACACCTTAGGAGAAATCTTACAGCCTCAACCTGCGCCATGGCTATACTGAGTCAGCCGAATTTGTTCCGCCTCGCTTAAAGCCGGTCGAACTTCATTCGCATCATTTTGCATGCTAAGCTCCTTGTGTTAAGAAATAGGATTTGCATATTATACCCTGATTTATAACAAAACTTGGGATAATTATTATATTTTCCAACCTTATCGGCAAAAAGTCCCTTAAGCGGTTTTAACCTGCTACCGAATCCAGTAGAATAACGCTTAATAAGGATTTTTAACGACGGAATTATGACAAAACACAAACGCCCAACCTTACAGGATATCGCAAATCATCTAGGCGTTACCAAAATGACGATCAGTCGTTATTTACGTAACCCTGCCTCCGTTGCGGAGGAAACCGGTAAGCGCATTGCCAAAGCCATTGAAGAATTCGGTTATATTCCCAACCGGGCGCCGGATATTCTGTCCAATGCCAAAAGCCGTGCTATCGGTGTGCTTGTGCCCTCTTTAACTAACCAGGTTTTTGCCGATGTTATTAAAGGGATTGAAGAAATCACCGATGAGGCGGGTTATCAAACCATGCTGGCTCACTACGGTTATAGCGAAAAGAAAGAAGAACAGCGCATTGAAAGTTTGCTCTCTTATAATGTTGACGGCATTATCCTATCGGAAAACAGCCATTCCGAGCGTACAAAAAAAATGCTGCAGGTTGCTAATATTCCCGTAATTGAAATTATGGATACCAGCGAAATCGGTATTCAGCAGGTGATCGGTTTCGACAATATTGCTGCGGCACAGGCGATGGTTGAGACTATGATTAAGCGCGGATACAAAAAAATCGTCTATTTTTCCGCACGGCTGGATAAACGCACTCAATTAAAAATGCAGGGCTATCAACAAGCAATGAAAAAATATCAGCTGTCGCCACGAATCATTGCTACAAAAGAACATTCCTCGTTTACCCACGGAGCGGAATTATTACATCAGGCATTGAAACAATACCCTGATATCGACGGTATTTTCTGTACCAATGACGACCTGGCTATCGGCGCATTATTTGAATGTCAACGTTTGGGTATTAAGGTTCCCAAGCAAATCGCCATTGCCGGTTTTCACGGGCATGATGTAGGGCAATCCATCACGCCGCAGCTGGCTACGGTTATTACGCCGAGATTACAAATCGGGCGAATCGCCGCTCAAGAACTTTTGGCTCGGCTACAAAATATTCCGGCACAGAGTTCGATTATTAATCTGGGTTATCAAATCCATCTGGGTGAAAGCATATAGTAAAAAGTGCGGTTGAAATTTTTGAATTTTCGACCGCACTTTTCTTCCTATTACTAGGTATTCTTTTTGACTTTAATCATGAATTTATAACGATTTAATAAAAAATTTCAAAAAGTACTTTGTATTTCTCATTAAATATCCTACTATTTTAGTCAAGTTATTCAAATTCTATTTTCCCCACTACAAATTCAGAGGTAATTATGTCTTTTGCAAATCAAAAACTAAGTGACATCGCATTAACCGTTCCCGGCGCAATTCAATTGTTTCGAGAATATGATTTAGATTATTGCTGCGGAGGTGCAGTAGAATTAGCCGTTGCCGTACAGGAAAAAAATTTAGATATTAATGAAATCAACGATCGCTTAACCGAATTACAAAATAATCCGGTAAACGCAGAAGAACAGGATTGGACAAGCGCCTCGTTTGATGAGCTGATTGACTATATTGTGCCTCGTTTTCATGACGGTCACCGTAGTCAGTTGCCCGAACTAATTACCCTGGCGGAAAAAGTTGAGCAGGTACACGGCGATCGTCCGGACTGCCCGACCGGGGTTGCCGCCGAATTACGCAATATGCTGACGGATCTTACTCAGCATATGATGAAAGAAGAGCAGATTTTATTCCCGATGATTAAGGCGGGCAATTACATGATGGCAAGAATGCCGATTCAGGTAATGGAAATGGAACATGCGGAAATGGGCGATCAGCTGGAAGTATTAAAATCCTTGACCGACAATCTGACGCCGCCCGCCGACGCCTGTACCAGCTGGCTGTCATTATATAGCGGTATTGAACACTTTATTGATGAATTAATGTTGCATACTCATACGGAAAATAATATTCTTTTTCCTCGCGTGCGTAATGCCGCTTAATCTGACAAAAAAGTGCGGTAAATTTTACCGCACTTTTGCTTTTATCCGTTTAATTCAGTTTAATTATTGAGCGAAAACCAATACATTTGCCTGATTGATCCTTAATGTTCTCAACGCTGAATTCATAATGGTGCAATTCGGCAATGCGATGCACAATAGACAAACCTAAACCGCTTCCCTTTTCATTCTGCCCGGCGGGGCGATAAAAACGTTGCCCTAATTTATTAATATCCTCATCGCTTACCCCATACCCGTTATCTTCAATAACCACGGTATCTTCATTTAAATTCACCTGAATAACGGAACCTTCCGGGCAATATTTTATACAATTATCAATAAGATTACGCAACATAAGCGAAACTAATAACGGCTGTCCTTTTTTAACCTGAGGCAACGCCTTTCGGTCAAATTTAATCTCAATATTTCGTTGCTGAGCATGGCTGTATTGTTCGCTAATTACTGCCGGAATCAGTTGTTCCCAATAAATGGGTTCCAATTCGTTTAGTTGCGATAAATTATCCAGACGGGACAAAATAAGCAGCTGTTCGATTAACTGACTCGCCCGATCAATGCCTTTCGTTAAATTATCTAACGCTTGTGTCTGTAATTCAGGCTCATCGGTAAGCATTTGCGCCACTTCGGTTTGTATTCGCAGAGCGGCTAGAGGGCTACGCAGCTCATGGGCGGCATCAGAGGTAAAACGGCGCTCGCGCCGGAAAGTTTCCGCCGTACGGGCAAAATAGCCATTCAGGCTTTGCAATAAGGGCAACACTTCCGTCGGCATATCCGCCGTATCAATTAAGTGATTATCTTCCGGCGATCGTTCTCTTACCTCCACAGAAACACGATTTAATAAGCGTAATTCATGATGAATAACAAAAATAATAAGCCCAATCAGCAACGGCAGACTTGCGATCCAAATCCACATCTGACCCAATACGAAATTATTGATTAAGTTATTGCGGTAATCCATTTCCTGTCCGACCGCAATGATCAGATTTTTATCTTTTGAAGGCAGCCAGAATATACGCCAAGACTCATTTCCTTCCGATAACTTCGTTTCCGTAAAGCCCCGATCCGGCGCAAATTGAAATTTTGCCCCGTTGGCATCATCGCTTACCAGCATCTCGCCGGAACGGGTAAAAATGGCAAATGCCAAAGCATCATCGTCATAACTCATCGGTGCTCTCAAAGGTGCCAAATGTCTGGCAAACCGCCCTCTCATATTACGCTCGCGCTGCTGTTCATGCAAAATCTGTTGCAATGAGGAAGAAGATAAGCGCTTTGCCAATAAAATCTGCTGAATATCAAACATATTATTGACTTCCTGACGGACATAATGCCAATTTAACGCGCTTGTTACGCCCCAAATAACCAACGCAATAAAGGAAAGGATCACAATTAACCGAAGTCGAATGCTGTTCATCTTCAATAAATTCATTCTTCGTTTTTACCTAAGGCATAACCGACACCATGTACCGTGCGAATAAACTGTTTACCTAATTTTTGACGTAAATTATGAATATGCACTTCAAGGGCGTTGCTGCTTACTTCATCGTCCCAGTTATATAATTTCTCCTCAATAAACGAACGGGACAACACCCGCTCTTTGTTCATCATAAATAATTCGAGCAAATTATATTCTCTGGTGGTTAACGGAATGTCTTTGCCTTGCAGGCTGACTTTGCGACTGTTCGGATCAAATTTGACTAAGCTGTGTTCAACGATAGGATTCGCCTGACCGTAGCGACGACGAATCAGCGCCTGTAAGCGGGCAATGACTTCCGCTAAGGCAAAAGGTTTGCATAAATAATCATCCGCACCGCGTTGCAAACCGGTAACCCGATCATTCAAGGTATCGCGGGCGGTTAATATTAACACCGGCGTGTCAATTTTTTCATTACGCCATTGTTGCAGAATATCCATACCGTCCATACCGGGCAAGGTTAGATCTAATACAACAGCATCATAAGGTGCGGATTTTATCGCCTGTAAACCGGTTTTTCCGTCTGTGAACCAATCCACTGAAAAGCCTGATTTGGTTAATCCCACTTTGATGCCGTTACCGATTAATGCATCATCTTCAATTAACAATATTCTCATCATCATGCTACTCACAATAAATGTAGGGATACACTGCTGCTATCAAATCACAAGAATACAGCAATTTGAGTAAAGACAGACGGACGCAGCAGTGTATTCCTACATCTACTTCCGGCTATTCTAATTCATTTCATTTCTATAAAAAAGGCGACATCGCTGTCGCCATTAGTTTAATCGCACAATTGCTGCGTTTTTTACTGATTATTGCCGGTTTTATTCCCTTGAGACGGCGCTGCCGCATCTGGTCTAATCTGTTCGATATGAACGGCAAGCACTTCCGTTTTACCCCAGGATTTTTCAACATTCGCTACTAAACGAACGCGATCATCCGCAGAAAAAATATCGCCGTGCCATGCCCGACGGGAAATTTCTATTTCCAATTCTCCGCTACCGTCTTTAAATACATAATCTTTTCGACCGACGCGCTTAATGATATTACCTTCCAGCACAATCATTTGATCGTCTTCCCATTTACCGGCATCCGCCACGCGGGTAACCGACTGGTTTGCAACAAAACCGCCTCGTTGCCCCATTTGCATTCCCATGTAGGGCGCATTGCCCGGCATATTTTTAAACCCTCTGCGCATATTCGCTCTTCCGTCCGGATAACCTCGGTTACACATAGCGCCGTTACACATAGGATTATATTCTCTTACCATGCCGCAAGGCATCACTTCATACGCCGGCGCATTGGCTGCTGGCGCATTAGTTTGCGCGTTGTCCGCCGCATTGGCAAAAAACGCCATACCCATGGTTGATAATGCTAAAATAGTTGCTAAACTTACTTTTTTCATACTATGTTCTCCTTACCTCATTGATAATAACCGCTCTTTATTTGAGCTCAGTAAAACATAGAATTATTAAAAAATAATTAAGGACAAAGGAAAAACTATGCGATACGACAAAATGTCCCCTTTTATTGTAATGGATATTGTAAGAGAGGCGGCAAAATACCCCAACGCCATTCATTTTGAAATAGGTCAACCGGATCTGGCGCCGTCGGAAAAAGTGAAAAAAGCATTGCAAAGTGCGGTAGAAAATAACAAATTTTCTTATACCGAAAGCTTAGGATTATTGGCGCTGCGGAAAAAAATCTGCCAATATTATGACCGCACTTATCATGTTAAAATTACGCCGAATCGCGTACTGCTTACTCCCGGCACAAGCGGTGCATTTTTAATCGCCTATGCGCTAACTTTAGCGCAGGATGATAAATTAGGTTTGACCGACCCGTCTTATCCCTGCTACAAAAATTTTGCCTATATGATGGATATTCAGCCTGAATTTATGCCCGTGGATAAACATAATTGCTATCAGCTTGAGGTTGGGCAATTAAAAGGACGTAACATCAAAGCATTGCAGATTTCCTCGCCGGCGAATCCCACCGGAAATATTTATACCGCCGAAAGTTTGAAAAGCTTAAACGATTACTGCATGGAAAATCATATTGATTTTATTTCCGATGAGCTTTATCACGGCTTGGTTTATGATCAAAATGCCGCCACCGCCTTACAATTCAATCCAAGAGCCTATGTAATTAACGGTTTCTCAAAATATTATTGTATGCCGGGTATGCGTTTGGGCTGGATTATTGTACCGGAAGATAAGGTTCGCGAAGCGGAAATTATCGCGCAAAATATTTTTATCTCGGCGCCGACATTGAGCCAATATGCCGCACTTGAAGCCTTTGAGGAAGAATTTCTAACGGCGACCAAACAAGTATTTCAACAACGGCGCGATTTTTTATACGATGCGTTAAAAGACTTATTCACCATTGAATTTAAACCTCAAGGCGCATTTTATTTATGGGCTGACGTTTCAAAATATACCGATGACAGCTACCAATTCGCTAAAAAAATGTTGCATGAAATCCAGGTCGCCGCAACGCCGGGCATTGATTTCGGCGAGAACGGCACCAAACATTATTTGCGCTTCGCCTACACCAGAGACATCGAACATTTACGCGAAGGTGTAGAACGCATGAAACAATGGTTGAAAAATAAATAGTCTTTCTTCAACACTGATAAAAAATCAAAAAAATTAACCGCACTTTTGATCGAATATCATCAAAAGTGCGGTTAAAAATTTTAAAATTTCTGTAAAAGCTTAAACGGCAACCGTCGGAATTAAGTTTTCATTCCAGAAATCCACCACCGGATTAACCACCGGTTTGATGATGCCGACGCGAAGTACGAAATCACCGAAACCTTCGCCTTGATCGCGTTCCGTTGCCCAGCGTGCGATTAAGCCGTCCAGTTCCGAAAGAATTTCATCAAGTGTGATGTTTTCTTTATACAGTCTTGGAATACGGGTTCCCGCAATATTGCCGCCGAGATGAAGGTTATAGCGCCCTACCGCTTTGCCCACCAGGCCGATTTCCGCTAACATTGCGCGTCCGCAGCCGTTCGGGCAACCGGTAATACGGGTGACGATATAGTCTTGTTCCACATGGTGTTTCGCCATAATTTTATCCAGTTCGTCGATAAATTCCGGCAATACCCGTTCCGATTCCGCCATTGCCAGCGGGCAGGTTGGGAAGGATACGCAGGACATGGCGTTTTCACGCAATTTGCTAATCTTTCTGATTAAACCGTATTGGCGGGCGATATCTTCGATTTGCCGTTTATCTTCTTCGGCAACATTGGCGATAATAATATTTTGGTTGGCCGTAATACGGAAATCGCCCTTATGCACTTTCGCCAGTTCCAGCATACCGGTCATTAACGGTAAATCCGGTTTATCCACTAACCGACCGCTTTCAATAAAGCAGGTTAAATGCCATTTTTTATCAATACCTTTTACCCAGCCGATACGGTCGCCGCGCTCGGTAAATTCAAACGGTCGGATGGCTTCGAATCGGCGTCCCATACGGCGTTCCACTTCTTCGCGGAAACCTTCTAAGGTCATATTCTGAATAGTATAACGCAAGCGGGCGTTTTTACGATCCGCACGGTTACCGAAATCGCGCTGCGTGGTTACAATGGATTCGGCGGCTTTCAGGGTATCTTCAACCGGCACATAACCTAATTCAAGAGCAATATTCGGATAGGTTTTCGTATTGCCGTGTTCAAAGGAAAGCCCGCCGCCCACAAGCACGTTAAAGCCCGCCAGTTTGCCGGTTTTTTCGTCTTTAATGCCCACGAAATTCATATCGTTGCTATATAAATCCACGTCGTTTAACGGCGGCAATACCACGGCGGTTTTATATTTACGCGGTAAATAACGGTTACCTAAAATAGGCTCGTCTTCCTGGCCTAAAAAGCTGTCGGAACTTTGCACTTTTTTGCCTGAAATCCACACATCCAGATAGCCGTTAGTGCGCGGCAATAAATGCTCGGAAATTTTCTTCGCCCATTCGTAGGCTTCCTGATGCAATTCCGATTCAACCGGGTTTGAAGAACATAGCACATTACGGTTCATATCCGAGGCGGTGGCGATGGAATCCAGCCCCAGTTTATGCAGCAAGCGGTGCATATCCTGCAATTTGGTTTTCGGCACGCCGTGATATTGGAACGTCTGTCGGTTGGTTAAACGAATCGATTGATAATAATTGTTATCCCGTGCAAATTTATCAATTTCAATCCATTGCTCGGGCTTGATAATCCCGCCCGGCAAACGGCAACGTAACAGCATAAATTTCCGCGGCTCCAGTTTTTCCTCCTGGCGTTCGGCACGAATGTCGCGGTCGTCCTGTTCATACATTCCGTGGAAACGGATTAATTGGAAATTATCGCCCTTAAAACCGCCGGTTAAACCGTCTTCCAAATCATCTAAAATAGTGCCGCGCAAGTGGTTGCTTTCCTCTTTTAAACGTTCGTTATCAGACAGCGGGTTATCCTGCCACTCCAGGCCTTTTTGTTTTTTATCGCTCATTGGTATTCACTCCTAATACACATCACGTTGATAGCGTTTATCTTCGCGCAAGTCATTTAAATATTCTTCCGCATCCTCCGGCGTTAATTTGCCTTCCCGTGCGATCACTTCCAGCAAAGCGTTTTCCACGTCTTTTGCCATTTTAGAGGCGTCGCCGCATACATAAACATGTGCGCCCTCCTGCAGCCATTGCCAAAGTGCGGTGGATTTTTCACGAATTTTATCCTGCACATAAATTTTCTCCGCCTGATCCCGCGACCACGCAAAATCGTATTTATGCAGATAGCCGTCCTTGGCGAATTGTTGCCATTCCGCCTGATATAGGAAATCCGTCGCAAAATGCTGATTACCGAAAATCAGCCAGTTTTTGCCCTCGGCCTCCTCTGCCTGGCGTTGTTGCAGGAATGCACGGAACGGCGCAATACCAGTTCCCGAACCAATCATAATGATCGGTTTCGATTTATCCTGCGGCAGGCGGAAATTATCATTCGGTTCCACAAAGATTTTCACTTCGCCGTCTTCTTCCACGCGATCCGCTAAAAAGCCGGATGCAACGCCTGTTCTCGCCCGCCCTTCATGTTCGAAACGTACCACGCCGACACTTAAATGCACTTCTTCGCCCACTTCTTCCGGCGAAGAGGAAATGGAATATAAGCGCGGCGTTAACGGACGTAATAAATCGGCAAATTGCTGCGCACTGATTTTGGCCGGGAAGTCGTGCAATACGTCAACAATCGGTGTGTCGTTTACATAATCCGCCAGTTTTTTATCGCTACTCACTAATGCGGTTAACTTTTTGTTATTTGCTAATTGAGCATAGCCTTTCACAAAAGCCGGGGTGTTTTGCGTTAATTCCAGACGGCTTAAAAGTGCGCCATGAATATCCAAGCTTTTGCCGTTTAATTGAACGGATTCGTCAGGTTGGATTTTCAATAACCCCAGTACTTCGTTAATTAAATCGGGATCATTTTCCGCCCATACCCCCAGTGCATCACCCGCTTTGTATTGCAAACCGGAACCGGATAAATCAAATTCGAAATGGCGCACATCTTTTGCCGAATCGCGGGCGGTAATTTTCTGATTGGTGATAAGTTTCGCCGTATATGGATTTTCTTTGCTGTAATTAACCGCACTTTGAGCCGAGCTTGCGCTTACAACAGATGCGACAACGGAAGCCGAAACGGCGGATTTGGCTTTAACCGCCTCAACCACATCCTGGATCCATTTATCGGCAGTCGGTTTGAAATCAAGATCCGCATCGGCACGTGCCAGTAAGCGTTTAGCACCGAGTTCTTCAAAACGTTTGTCGAAATCTTTTCCCGCCTGGCAGAAATTAGGATATGAAGTATCGCCTAAACCTAATACCGCAAATTCAAGGTTGGCTAAATTCGGCGCTTTTTTACCATGCAACAATTTATAAAGCGGCACGCCTTCTTCCGGCGCTTCGCCTTCGCCCTGTGTTGAGGTAACCAATAGGACAAACTGTTCATCGCCAATGGTTTTGGCTTTATACTCTTTCAGCGCTTTGCGGGTTACATTGACGCCTTCCGCTTTTAAACGTTCCGCCAACTGATTCGCCACCCCATTGGCATTGCCGGTTTGCGATGCGGACAGCACTGTCACATTTAAAGGTTTATCTTCGGTTACAAGGGTTGAAGCCGCATTTTCATTTGTCACATTTGTACCTGCATCCTCACCCTGTGCCTTAGCCCAGGCATAACCGGAAAGCCACGCCAGTTGGATTGGATTTAACTTTGCCAGCAACTGTTCCGTTTCCGGCGGTAAAGGGTTTGTTGTGTTTGACATTTTATTTTTCCCACAAATTATTAAAAATCACTCCCCTCCCTTAGCAAAGAGAGGAAATACTTCCCGGCACTAAATTTCCAGAATCATTCCCGCCGCAACCGTGTGATAAGTTGCTTCGTCAATCAAGATAAAGGATCCCGTTGCGATATTTTGCGCGTATGTTGTTGCGGTAATCGGTTTTTGCAAGCTGATTTGCACTTCACCGATATCATTCATTTTTAAGCTGTCCGCTTGCGCCGAATGGCTTAAAGTCTGCACGTCCAGGACGCGATCCACGCTGGATACTTTGGCGAATACGGTTAATGTCGTGTGTTTTAATAAATATTTACGTGCCGGATTTAGTGCGCGCTGATCAAACCAGCAAACCGTCGCCTTTAACGCTTTGGTTGCAACCGTTGCCGAATTTTCCGCTAAAAAAGTATCGCCGCGGGAAATATCAATATCGTCCGCTAAACGCAATGTGACCTGCTCGCCCACTTTTGCCGACTGCACCAGGCCGTTCGGCGAATAAATTTCGGTAATCCGGGTTTCATACCCTGTCGGCTCGATACGGACTTTATCGCCCTTACGGATAGAACCGGATTCAATACGCCCCTGATAACCGCGGAAATCGTCCTGTTTATCCTGATCCAAACGGCTGACCAATTGCACCGGGAAATGAAAATCCTCCGCTTTTTCGGATTGGTGATCATCCGTCGGCAGATTTTCTAAAACGGTTAACAAGGCTTCGCCTTCATACCAGGGCGTCGCATCGCTTTTATGCACAATATTATCACCCTGCAAAGCGGAAACCGGTACAAACACCACTTCTTTCAAACCCAGCTGTTTCGCTAATTTTGTATAGGCGGCGGTGATTGCATTGAATTTATTCTGTTCGAAATTCAGCAAATCCATTTTGTTAACGGCCACGATAATATGCGGGGTGTTTAGATGCTTTAAAATGGCGGAATGACGTTTGGTTTGCGCTAATAATTCCACTTCTTCTTTAGAAAAATCCAATTGAGAAGCATCAATTAGCACCACCGCCGCATTGGCGGTTGAAGCGCCCGTTACCATATTGCGGGTGTATTGCTCGTGTCCCGGGGTATCGGCGATAATGAATTTACGTTTTGCCGTAGAAAAATAACGATACGCCACATCAATGGTAATACCCTGTTCGCGTTCCGCTTCCAACCCGTCGGTTAAAATGGAAAAATCAATTACTTCCCCGTTGCTTTTGGATTTATCCAGACTTAACAGCTGATCGCTCAATAAGGCTTTGCTGTCGTAAAGTAAACGACCGATCAGCGTGCTTTTACCGTCATCCACACTGCCTGCGGTGATAAAACGAAGTGGTGCATATTGGTTTAGGTTGCTCATTATATAATCCTTCAATATTCTGTTTAGCTCCCTTCTTTGCCGCCTTGTGTGCTTGAATTTGTAGGAAAATTTAGCATGTTTGAGCTACGTAGTAGCGAGTTCTAAATTTTCCGTTAAACAAATTCAGGCTAAGCAAGGAAACAAGGCAAAGCAGGGGGTGCTTTCTTTGGTTACTTTCTTTGCACAAGCAAAGAAAGTGACAAAATCAAAAATAACCTTGCTTTTTGCGTTGTTCCATGGCGGCTTCACTGGTGCGATCGTCCATGCGGGTTGCGCTGCGTTCCGAAATCTCAGTTAGCGCCGTTTCTTTAATAATCTCTGCCGGAGTTGCCGCCGTACTGGCCACCGGACAGGTGCAGCTGATATCTCCAACGGTGCGGAAACGTACGGAGACCACTTTGCTTTCGTCGCCCGGTTGTTTCGGCGTAATCGGTGTAACCGGTACCAACAAACCGTTGCGTTCCACTACTTCACGTTGGTGAGCGTAATAAATCGGCGGTAATTCTAATTTTTCCCGTTCGATATATTGCCAGATGTCCAGTTCCGTCCAGTTGGAAATCGGGAATACCCGCATATTTTCGCCTTTATGCAATTTGCCGTTATACAGCGACCATAATTCCGGGCGTTGCGCTTTCGGATCCCATTGACCGAATTCATCACGGAAAGAAAAAATACGTTCTTTAGCGCGGGCTTTTTCTTCGTCGCGACGGGCACCGCCCATTAAGGCGTCAAAACCGTTGGCTTCAATAGTTTCAAGCAGCGTGACCGCCTGTGCCGCATTGCGGGAATCCGTTTCTTTGCGTAACACTACGGTGCCTTTGGCAATGGAATCTTCAACATGGCCGACAACCAAACGTGCATTCAGTTTTTTCACCTGCTCGTCACGGAATTGAATCACTTCCGGGTAGTTATGACCGGTGTCGATATGTACTAACGGAAACGGAAGAACCAAATCCCGTCCTTCTAATTGGAAGGCTTTACGAGCTAAGGCAAGTAAAACCACGGAATCCTTCCCGCCGGAGAAAAGTAATGCGGGATGACTACATTCGGCGACCACTTCGCGAATAATATAAATGGATTCCGCCTCAAGCCAGTCCAGGTGGCCGTTTTCAATTTGATTTTGTGTTGTCATTTATTTCTTCCTTTGTAGAGTGCGCCCATCGGCTCACCGCCTATTAATATAAAATTTTCCCATGGCGGGCGTCTTAAGCCCAGCCGACGGCTTATTTATGCAAACCGCATTCCTTGCTGTCTTTGTTTTCCCACCACCAGCGACCGGCGCGGATATCTTCGCCGGCTTTCACTTGTTTAGTACAGGGTTCGCAACCGATACTCGGATAACCCTGTTTGTACAGTTCGTTATAAGGAATGTCATATTTCAGGATATAGGCCCACACATCCATTTCATGCCAGTCAAAAATCGGGTTATATTTGTCAATACCACGGCTTTGATCCCATTCATGAAATTCAAGTTCGGTACGGGTGACCGACTGCTCTCTGCGCTGCCCTGTCAGCCAGGCATCCGCATCGGCTAACGCCCGGTTTAACGGCTCGATTTTACGGATAAAACAACATTCGCGGCGCAATTCCACGCTTTCATAAAAGGCAAATCTGCCTTTTTCGCGATCATATTTTTCCGCTGCGACGGGATCAGGACGGAATAATCGAAAATCCAAATCGGGATACGTCTTTTTCACCGTATCCGCCAAAGCCAGCGTTTCAGGATTTAAACGTCCGGTTTCCAAGGTGAATACCGTAATCTTTGCCTTGCTTTTAGCGATAACATCGGTAATCACCATGTCTTCCACGGCTAAACTGCTGGCAAATTTGGCATGTTGATGCCGATTGGCAATTTCATGAATACGCTGTGCCAGAAGCTGTTCTTTTTCAGCCAACGCGGCGAAATCCGTTACTGTCGGCTGAGGAATCTGCCAAAAATTCGGTTTAATAATCATTGTTTTCCCACTTTTAAATTAAATTTATCCGTCAGCTTACCCTAAGCTACTCGTTCAATACGCAGGCTATCCAAAGTAAAGTGCGGTCGTTTTTTCGTGAATTTATCTTCACCGAACCAAGCTAATTTTTCATGTAACGACACCACTTCACCCACCACAATTAAAGCCGGAGTCGGCGCTTTTTCCGCCAGTTCAGCCAGATTTTTCAGGGTGCCTATTTGCGTGTGCTGGGTTTCCTGCGTGCCTTGCGAAATTACGGCAACGGGCGTTGAGGCGGCTCTGCCGTGTTGCTGCAAACTTTGCGCAATGGTTGCCGCTTTTAAGGTCCCCATATAAATCACTAATGTCTGATTACTGCGGGCGAGAGTCTGCCATTCTATATCCGAGGCATCGGCTTTGCGGTGCCCGGTGACGAAAACCGCACTTTGCGCATAATCCCGATGGGTCAACGGAATACCCGCATAAGCGGTGGCGCCAATCGCCGCCGTAATGCCCGGCACAACGGAAAACGGAATGCCTTGTTGCGCCAGTACTTCCAGCTCTTCACCGCCGCGGCCGAACACAAAAGGATCGCCGCCTTTCAACCGCACCACACGTTTACCCTGTAGGGCAAGATCCGCTAAAAGCTGATTGGTTTCTTGCTGCGCCACCTGACGCCCCTGCGCCCGTTTGCCGACAAAGATCAATTCCGCATCACGACGTACCAAATCCAGGATTTCGGCGGAAACCAAAGCGTCATATAACACCACATCCGCCTGCTGGATTTCCTGCAAGCCTTTCAGCGTCAATAACCCCGCATCACCCGGCCCGGCACCCACTAAGGAAACCGAACCGCCTTGATAATCTTTGGTCAGTTGTAATTCCAATTCTTTTTTCGCCGCTTCAATCTGACGGTTTTTTAATAGCCGGCTGAATCTGCCGTTGAACAAACTTTCCCAAAAGCGACGACGTTCGGTAATTGTTTTTAATTGTTGTTTTACTTTGTGCCGCCATTTGCCGGAAATATCCGCCATCACACCCAAATGTTGCGGTAATAAGGCTTCCAGCTTTTCACGTAATAAGCGGGCAAGTACCGGTGCCGCGCCGCCGCTTGAAACGGCAACCTGGATCGGACTACGATCGATAATGGAAGGAAAAATAAAGGAGCAACGCGCTTGATCATCAACCACATTAACCAGTTTTTGCCGGCTTTCCGCCACCCGGAAAACCTGTTCGTTAAGTTGTTCGTCATCTGTCGCCGCCACCACTAAAAATACGTTGCGAACCTGTTCGCCGTGGAATTCTTTGGCAATCCAGATAATGCGATCCTGCTCGACAAGTGCGGTCAATTCCGCGTTTAATTTTTGTGCCGTAATGCGCACTTCCGCATTGGCTTTAAGCAGCAAGTTCACTTTACGCGCGGCAATCGCACCGCCGCCTACCACCAGCACCGGACGGTTATTTAAATCGGCGAAAACGGGAAAGTAATTCATCATTTATCCTTATGCTGAGCAGCAATGTAAAGTTGATCGAATAATGCGTTGTCGGCAAAATGGGTTTGATTGATTATGGCCCAATCGCCAAACACTTGGTTCACATCAAAGCTATTCACCGGTGGAAAAAGTGCGGTGGATTTTTGTAAAATTTTTTCATTAGTCGGGCGAAAATGATGTTTTACCGCCAATTCCTGCGCCGCTTCCGACCATAGATTACGTAAATAGGCTTGCGCTTGTTCGTGCGTACCGTTAATTTTTGTGTTGGCGTTAACTTCCGCCACATAAACCGGGGTATAAGCGGTATAACTCGGATAAATCACACTAAAGGTATTCTCACCCAGCGCTTTTGCCGCCAGCGCCGCTTCGTTTTCCGGCGTAATCAACACATCGCCTAAATTACGCTGAGTGAAGGAAATGCTCGCCCCCCGAGCACCGCTTTCCAGCACCGGCACACGGGCTAATATTTTTTTCATAAAAGCTTGCGCTTGTTGCTCATCGCCCTGTGCTTTGGCGTAAGCATAAGCGGATAAATAGGCAAACCGTCCGTTAGCCGAGGTTTTCGGATTGGCAAAAATAACGGATACGTCATCACGAATTAAATCATGCCAGTCATGAATATTTTTCGGATTGCCTTTTTTCACCAGAAATACCATCACCGAACCAAAAGGAACGCTATGGTTTGGCAAGGCTTGCTGCCAGTGGCTATCCACCAATCCTTTTTTAACTAAGGTATCTACATCGCTACTTTGCGTGAGCGTCACCACATCCGCCGGTAAACCGCTCGCCACACTTAACATTTGCTTGCTTGCTCCGCCGTGAGATTGGGAAATCATTAAGTCTTGCCCCTGTTGCGCTTTGTAGGCCTGACGAAATTCGAGATTATATTCTTTATAAAAATCACGAATTACATCATAAGCGACATTAAGCAATACGGTTTTCCGCGCTTGTTGTTCATGAGGTTTCAACCAGATTCCAGCCGAGATAAGCGCAATAAGAAAAATAACAATCCATTTTTTCATTTTGCTCTCCTAAATGTTCGGTGAAACCGAGGTGAAATTCATAACAACAAATACCCGTTCAATCGGTACGGCTAAATTTATAAAACAAAATTTATTCGTTCGAAAATAACAAAAATGAATTTCTTATAACCAAAAGAAATATTTCACCTTAATTTAATCGTTTAAATATTCATAAAAGTTATAAGAAATAATTTTTTGTTCTTTGCATTGAAGGAAAAGTGCGGTTATTTTTTTGAAAAATTTTGTCTGGATATGAATCACGGGAGCAAAAATGAGACAGGTATTGCCGGGCTTTAGACGAGGATTAACTGTCACGATCTTATGGCTGACCTCCATGATCGTGCTGCCTTTAATCTTATTGGTTATCACCGCGTTACAGCTCAAGGGTACGGAAATTTGGCAAATCATTACCAGCGCACGCGTTATTTCCTCCATTCTGCTTTCTTTTAAAATGGCGTTGGCGGCAACGGTGGTTAACATCATTTTCGGTTTTTTATTAGCCTGGATTCTTGTTCGCTACAATTTTCGGGGAAAATCGCTGGTGAATGCGTTTATTGACCTGCCTTTCGCCCTGCCGACGGCGGTGGCGGGAATTGCCCTTGCCTCTCTCTACGCGCCGACAGGTTTAATCGGCGGCATTCTAGCCAAAGCGGGCGTTCAAATCGCCTATACGCCGAGCGGCATTGCTATCGCCCTGATTTTTGTCAGCCTGCCTTTCGTAGTAAGGGCTATCCAACCCGTACTCGCCAATTTTGACCCGAGTTTTGAGGAAGCGGCCCATATTTTAGGCGCATCAAAATGGACGACGCTAACCAAGGTGATTATTCCCGCCCTGCTGCCGGCCATTATCGGCGGCGCCGGCATGGGCTTTGCCCGTTCGCTGGGCGAATACGGTTCCGTGATTTTTATCGCCGGTAACGTGCCTTTGGTCTCCGAAATCGCGCCGTTGATTATTATGTCGAAACTGGATCTTTATGATGTACAGGGGGCATCGGTTGTAGCGTTACTGATGATTTTAATTTCATTTATTTTGATTTTTCTAGTCAATTGGCTGCAATGGGCAATCAATAAACGCATAACACAGGTGAAATAAAATGGAAAAAACGGATTGGCAAAAATGGGGATTAATCGGCGTCGGGCTATTATTCTTCACAATTATTTTATTATTTCCGTTGTTGACGGTGTTCTATTACGCCTTGGAACAAGGTATTGATTTATTTATCAAATCGATTCAGGAGGAAGAGGCTCAAGCGGCAATTTGGCTGACCGTTAAAGTAGCGTTAATCGTGCTGCCGATTAATATTTTTATCGGCGTGGTAATGGCCTGGACGATTGCTTACTTTAATTTTAAAGGTAAGAGTTTTTTAACCGCACTTTTAGATTTGCCTTTTTCCGTTTCACCCGTTGTGGTCGGCTTAATGTTTTTGCTGATGTTCGGTATCGACAGTTTCTTCGGACAATGGCTTGCGGCGCATCAGATTCGCGTTATTTTTGCCCTGCCCGGCATTGTGTTGGCGACCTTATTTGTGACGTTCCCGCTGATTGTCAAATCCCTGATCCCGACGATGAATGCGCAAGGTAACAGTGAAGAACAGGCGGCATTAATTCTCGGTGCAAACAGTTGGACATTGTTCCGCAAGATTACTTTTCCCAAAATTAAATGGGCGTTAATTTACGGCGTTATTTTAAGCAATGCGCGCGCGATGGGCGAGTTTGGCGCGGTAAGTGTGGTTTCCGGACATATCCGCGGGCTGACTAATACCATCCCCCTTTATGTGGAAATAAGCTACAACGAATACCAGTTTGTCGCCGCCTTTGCTTGCGCCAGCTTGTTGGCTTTACTGGCAATATTTACTCTTGGTTTGCAAAATACGCTGACTTGGTTACAGAAACGAAAATTCAACCGACATTAAACAGGAAACCACCATGTCCATAAAAATTGAAAATTTAGAAAAACATTTTGGCAGTTTCCATGCCTTGAAAAATATTAATTTACAATTCAAACAAAACCAGCTAACGGCGCTTTTAGGCCCCAGCGGTTGCGGAAAAACCACCCTTTTGCGCATCATCGCGGGACTTGAATTTGCAGATTCCGGCAAAATTTTATTTGAACATCGGGATGTCACGGATTTATCGGCAAAGGATCGCGGCGTGGGATTTGTATTTCAGCATTATGCGCTGTTTCAAAATATGACGGTTTATGACAACGTTGCCTTCGGTTTACGGGTAAAACCGCGTAAAGAACGTCCGAGCAAGGAAGAAATTCAGCAAAAAGTAACCGCACTTTTAAAACTGGTAAAACTGGATTGGCTGGCAAATGCTTACCCTAATCAGTTGTCAGGCGGACAACGGCAACGCATCGCGTTAGCTCGCTCCCTTGCGGTGCAACCCAAAGTATTATTACTGGACGAACCTTTCGGCGCCTTAGATGCGCAGGTACGCAAAGAATTACGCCGCTGGTTGCGCGATCTGCATCAGGAATTGAATGTGACCAGTATTTTTGTCACCCATGATCAGGATGAAGCGCTGGATGTCTCCGATCGTATCGTGGTAATGAATCAGGGACAAATTGAACAAATCGACGAACCGAATCAAATTTACCATGCCCCGCAAACGCCTTTCGTCACCCAGTTTGTGGGTGATGTGAATATTTTTCACGGACATATTGATGAAGGTAATCTGGTCATTGGCGAGTTCAGCCACAAAATTGATCCGGCAACTAACACTACACAACCGGTAAATAATCAATCGGCGACCGCTTATATTCGTCCCTATGAACTCACCATATCAAGACATGCCGACAACGCCCTCGCTACCGGTAAAATCACCCATATTAATGCGATTGGTTTTATTGTACGTATCGAAATCGAGAGTGCGCAAAGTGATCAGCCGATTGAAGTAATTCTGACGAAAGCCGCTTATAGCCAGTCTCAATATAAGGTAAACGAACAGATTTACCTCGTACCGGACAAACTCAATCTGTTCCAGCAGATGAACATCTAGAATAAAAAGTGCGGTCGAAAAAACAAAATTTTTTGAATGGCGGACTTCAGCCGGACGCCATATCCGGCGTCCGGTCAATTATCCGTTAAATAAGAAAATATTCTTAATCCTTCAATTCACGGATTTTTTGGATGACATTGCTGGTTGAACAACCGTTCTCGAAGTTTAAGACCTTAACATCGCCGCCGTTTGCCCAAACTTCTTTTGAGCCGGCAATATCTTCCGGTTTGTAATCGCCTCCCTTCACCAATAAATCAGGCAAAACTTCACCTATTAAACGCTGAGGCGTATCTTCATCAAATGCCACCAGCCAGTCGACCGATGAAAGCCCGGCAAGTACCGCCATTCTTGACGGTAAATCGTTAATCGGTCTCGTCTCGCCTTTCAGACGTTTAACGGAATCATCCGTGTTGACGGCGACAATCAGACGATCGCCGAGTTTACGCGCATTTTCCAAATAAGAAACATGTCCGGGATGTAAAATATCGAAACAACCGTTAGTCATCACGATTTTTTCCCCGCGGGCTTTAGCTAATTGAACGGCAACTTTAAGCTCATCTTCGTTCATAATGCCGAAACCGGTTGAAGATCTGCCATGAATGGCATTTTCCAATTCGATGGTGGAAACCGTTGAAGTCCCCAGTTTACCGACCACAATACCGGCGGCGACATTAGATAAGAAGCAAGCTTCTTCAAAAGAACGTCCGTCGGCAAGGGCTGTGGCTAATACGCTGATTACCGTATCGCCGGCGCCGGTCACATCAAAAACTTCTTTGGCTTCTGTCGGTAAGTGATAAGCTTCCTGTCCCGGTCGTAATAACGTCATTCCTTTTTCCGAGCGGGTAACCAATAAAGCGCTTAATTCAATATCGGCAATAAGCTTGAGGCCTTTGTCGATAATGTCTTCTTCGGTATCACATTTCCCTACGACAGCTTCAAATTCAGACATATTCGGTGTTAATAATGTCGCACCGCGATAACGTTCAAAATCCGTGCCTTTCGGATCAATCAATACCGGTACTTTGGCTTTACGGGCAATCTGGATCATCTGTTGCACATCATTTAAAGTTCCTTTGCCGTAATCGGAAAGGATTAACGCACCAAAATTTTTAACCGCATTTTCAAGTTTTATCAGCAATTCGGTACTTTGTACGTTTTTAAAATCCTCTTCAAAATCAAGGCGTAACAATTGCTGATGACGGGAAAGAATACGTAGTTTTGTAATTGTCGGGTGAGTAGCTAACCGCACAAAATCACAATCAATTTTTTGTGTTTGCAACAACGTCGTTAGTGCTTTTCCCGTTTCATCCAACCCGGTTAAGCCGAGTAGTTGAACCGGCACATTTAGCGAGGCAATATTCATCGCCACGTTTGCCGCTCCGCCGGCACGTTCTTCATTTTCCTGAACTCGCACAACAGGCACCGGTGCTTCCGGTGATATACGATTTGTCGCACCAAACCAATAGCGATCTAACATTACATCGCCTAAAACCAGTACTTTCGCTTGATTAAATTGAGCCGAATATTGAGCCATATTGAATCCTATGCATATTTATTTGTTATAAAACAGAAATTTTGCAGATTTTACCACAGTCCCGACTTGATTGGCTTAAAATTTAAGTAAATTTCCGTTAAACTAATAAACAAGTTTTATCATGTTATATTTCATTCTCTGTTATGGCAAAAAATAATACTCCTATATTTCAAAAATCTTTTTTAGCCCCCAAGTACTGGCCGTTTTGGCTTGCTGTCGGCATTTTCCGTCTGATTCTTTTATTGCCTTACCCTCTTTTATGTAAAATCGGTCTGGGTTTGGGAAAATTATTTTCTAAACTGAGTGTCGGTAAACGCAGATCTCAAATCGTGCGCCGTAATCTGCAGCTTTGCTTTCCAAACTGGAATGAAGAAAAAATTGAATCAACTTTGCAAGCCAATCTAGAGTCTGTAGGTATGGCAATTATCGAAACCGGTATGGCGTGGTTCTGGTCAGATAAGCGTATTGCCAAATGGAGCAAAATTGAAGGTATCGAATATCTCAAAAATAATGCTAAAGACGGGATTATTTTAGTCGGTGTGCATTTTCTTACGCTGGAACTTGGCGCTCGTATAATAGGTTTGCAACATCCGGGGATCGGTGTTTATCGCCCGAATGACAATCCGATTATGGATTGGTTGCAGTATCGCGGCCGCATTCGTTCCAACAAAGATTTATTAGATCGCAAGGATCTGCGCAGCATGATTAAAGCCTTGCGCACCGGCAATACTATTTGGTATGCGCCTGATCATGACTACGGCAGAAAAAATGCGGTTTTCGTACCGCTCTTTTCGGTACCTGATGCGGCAACAACCACAGGCAGCTATTATTTATTAAAATCCTCTCCGCTCAGTAAGGTAGTCCCTTTTGCACCGCTACGTAATACGGACGGTTCCGGCTATACCGTGACTGTCGAACCTCCGGTAGATTTTACCGATATTTTGCATGATAAAGAGGCAATTGCCAAACGCATGAATAAAGTGGTGGAAAGAGAAATTATGCTTGGAGTGGAACAATATATGTGGTTACATCGCCGTTTTAAAACACGCCCTAACGAATCGGATAAAAGTTTATATGATTAAAACAGGATGTAAGCCGGACATAACGCTCGTTAAAATTGTATTAAGCTATCCATAAAATCATCTTTAAAATCAATATGGCGGACACCACACTCGGTGTCCGTTAAACATTTAGGCATTTATCAGTATCCGTATTGTCATTTTAAGAGTCAATCAACACTAAAATAGCCGCATCACCGCCCCACTCTTTCGGAGCCCGGTGTAACGCTCTTACGTTAGGATGTTGCACCAACCAGCGGGGAATTTGCCGTTTTAACGTATAAGTGCCATATCCCGTCATAATACTTGCGCAATAAACATGTTCGTCAAGGCAAGCCTGAATCAGGCTTGCCAATTCCAGTTTTGCCTGCTCTTTGGTTAATCCGTGCAGATCTAAAAATAATTCGGGAGAAAAATCCCCTCGGCGCAATTGTTTAAGTAAATAGGTATCTTCTCCCTCACGTAAATATTTCACCGCATCTTCTTCATTCAGTAAGGGTTCGTATTCATCTGAAAAATAAAACAGCGTATCTGATTTTTCTCTAATTTCACGCTGTTCCGATTTCTTTTTTACACTTACTTTTTTCGGTGCTACAAATGTATTTTGTGCCAGTTTTTTTGCGCCTTTAATACTTTCGCGAAATAAATTTATATCTTCATCTTTTAACATTCTTCACCTCAAAATATAGCTATTTATCGTCATGATAGCATATAATATCGTAAAATTAATCTTGCATAGATATGTGCTCTATTCTCATATCTCATTTCATATAGGTATTATTATGACGTCTGTTACTTTCAATCAAGAATTAATTGATTTTATTCAAGCGGATGATATAACAAACAATCTTCATAGCATTAAAGATTATCTGCGTTGGACTTATAGCAATTTCAATCGTTCGGATATTTATTACGGCCACGGACAAGACAATAGTTGGGATGAGTCAACTCAGCTCGTTTTATCTGGCTTAGATCTGCCGCTCGACCTTCCACAGGAATTATACAATGCCAATCTTACTCAAGCAGAAAAAGAAACGGTGATAAATTTAGTTATCAAGCGTTTGACAAAGCGTTTACCCGTTGCTTATTTAACCAATTCCGCTTGGTTTTGCGGTTTGGAATTTTATGTGGATGAACGCGTTATCATTCCCCGTTCCCCAATCAGCGCATTAATTGAAAACCGCTTTCAAGGCATTATTGTCAAGGAACCTAAACGTATTTTAGATATGTGTACCGGTAGCGGCTGTATTGCCATTGCCTGTGCGGAACAATTTAAAGAAGCGGAAGTGGATGCAGTGGATCTTTCCATTGATGCGCTGAATGTGGCTGAAATCAATATTGATCGTTATAACCTCTCCGAGCGGGTTTTCCCGATACAATCGGATTTATTCGATAATGTGCCCGCAGATAAATACGACCTAATCGTATCTAATCCGCCTTATGTGGACCGAGAAGATCTTGCCGATATGCCGGAAGAATTTCATTACGAACCGGAAATGGCTTTAGGATCGGGTGTTGACGGTTTAACGATCACCAAACAAATTTTAGCAAATGCGGCAAATTATCTGAATGATGACGGCGTATTGGTTTGTGAGGTAGGAAACAGTATGATCCACCTGATAGAACAATACCCTGATGTGCCTTTCAATTGGGTAGAATTACGTAACGGCGGTGTAGGCGTATTTGTTTTAACTAAAGCACAGTTAATTGCATATCAAACCAAATTTACGGATTGATCCCAAACAAAAACGGCATATAAGAATTTATATGCCGTTTATTGATTAATAAGAAAGTAAATTAACCGTTAATAAAATCTTCACCTGACTTAATGTCACCTTGTAAAGTTTCTAACATAGCATTTAACGCTTTTTCTTCAAATGCACTTAATTTACCCAGGGTTAAGTATTCTTCAACACCTTCTGTACCTAAACGAACCGGTTGTGCAAAGAAACGGGCATATTTGCCGTCGCCTTCCACATAAGCGCATTCAACAACTTTCGCACCTTGCGAGGCTTTCACTAATGCTAATGCAAAACGTGCCGCCGCCTGCGCCATAGATAAGGTTGCAGAACCGCCGCCCGCTTTTGCTTCAACCACTTCCGTACCTGCATTTTGGATACGATGCGTTAAAGCAATGATTTCCTCTTCACTGCTCCATTCAACATTTTGAACTTGAGACAATAACGGAAGAATGGTTACACCCGAATGACCGCCGATAACAGGAATTGTAACCCGAGTAGGATCTAAGCCTTTTAATTCGGCGATAAAGGTTTCCGCTCGAAGAATATCTAAGGTAGTAATGCCGAATAATTTACGTTTGTCGTAAACACCCGCTTTTTTCAATACTTCGGCCGCAATGGCAACCATCGCATTAACCGGGTTGGTGATAATACCCACACAGGCTTTCGGGCATTGTTCCGCCACTTTTTCGGTCAGACTACGAATAATACCCGCATTAACACCGAATAAATCCGCACGTGTCATGCCCGGTTTACGTGCCACACCCGCAGAAATTAACACAATATCCGCCCCTTTTAATGCTTCTGAAGGATCCGTACCGGCAAAACCTTCAACCACAACATCTGTTGGGATATGGCTAAGATCTTTAGCAACACCCGGGGTGACGGGTGCGACATCATACAGAGATAAAGATGAACCAGCCGGTAATTGTAACTTTAATAATAAAGCCAACGCTTGACCAATGCCGCCTGCGGCACCTAGAACTGCAACTTTCATTTAAGACTCCTTAATGTGGAAATTTATAACTTGAAATTGGTAGAAAGTATAAAGACAGAATCACAAAATTACAAATACTTAGTCGCTATTTTCACGATCTAAAACAAATTTTTTGCTAATTTTTTTCGAAAACGAAAATAACTAAAAATAGTTATTACCGAATAAATCATATTTCTAAATTTTTATTGCATTTTTTTGAATTTTTATGCAAAATTTATGCAATTTGTGTTAATGGAAAATAAATATGGCAATAGAAAAAACGGATAATTTATTAACTGTATTTAAAGACTTACTTTCACAGGAACGTTTCGGTTCGCAAAGTGAGATTGTCAGTGCGTTGCAAGACTTGGGTTTCAGTAATATTAATCAATCCAAAGTCTCCCGGATGCTGACAAAATTCGGTGCGATCCGCACCCGTAATACCCGTATGGAAATGGTATATTGCCTGCCCAATGAATTAAGCGTGCCGAACACCAGCAGTCCGCTGAAAAATCTCGTGCTAGACATTGATCATAATGACTTTCTTATCGTGATCAAAACAAGCCCGGGCGCTGCACAACTTATCGCCCGGTTACTGGATTCCGTCGGCAAAACGGAAGGTATTTTAGGTACTATTGCGGGAGATGATACGATTTTTATCACACCGACGAAAGGAACGGGCATTAAAGAATTAATTAATACCATTCAACAACTTTTTGAGAATTCTTTATAAATATGAAGATACTGATTACCGGCGCAACAGGGTTAGTGGGAAAAGCACTAACCCGACAATTACTCAAGCAATCTCATCAGATCACCGCCCTCACTCGCGCCGTTAATACCGCCCAAAAACTATTCCCCGAAGTTGATTGGGTTTCTTCTCTTTCTACTTATAAAAATCTGGATCAATTTGATGCGGTTGTTAATCTTGCCGGCGAACCTATTTTTGATAAAAAATGGACGGATGAACAAAAACTGCGGTTAAAAAACAGCAGAATTTTATTAACTCAACAACTAACGCAATTAATAAATCGGGGAAAACGCCCGCCGGTATTTATATCCGGTTCTGCATCAGGATTTTATGGCAATGCGGGAAGCCAATTATTAACAGAATCGGCTTTGCCCGCAACTTCATTTACAGCCGAACTCTGCCAGGCTTGGGAAGCTGCGGCACAACAAGCCGACACCCGGGTTTGCGTGATTCGCACCGGAATGGTGATGTCGCCCAGAGGCGGCGCTCTCGCCCGAATGTTACCGCTTTATCGTTTCGGATTAGCGGGGAAATTAGGCTCCGGACAGCAATTTATGCCTTGGATTGCCCTAAAAGACATGGTGCGAGGCATTATCTTTCTGATAAATAATCCCAACGCCGTCGGCGCGTTTAATTTTTCCTCACCGAATCCCGTAACCAATAAAGAATTTAACTGCTTATTAGGATCCAGACTAAAACGCCCTCACTTTTTTTCTGTCCCCGCTTGCATATTACGGTTATTTTTGGGTGAACGCGCCTGTTTGTTGCTGGACAGCCAAAATGTTTATCCTAAAAAACTGCTGGACTTAGGTTATACGTTCCAATTCGAATATTTAGAGACTTATTTTTCGAAAACGCTCAAGCAAAAACGAAAAAAATAAACCGCACTTTTGACGGTTTCATCACAATTTAACGCCAAAAGTGCGGTCGGTTTTTGCCAATTTTTTACAATTGCTGATAAAGCCGTAAGGCATAAGCATCCGACATGCCGGCAATATAATCGCAAATAATTCTGTGTTTTCCTTCATCTGTGGCATTTTGCCAGCGTTTTACCGTATTTCTCGGTAAAAGCCGTTCGGGATCACTTTCGAAAATCTGGAACATTTCGGTCAATATGCGTTGACCTTTATATTCGATCCGTTGGGTTTCTACGTCTCGGATAACATACTTGAATACAAAACGCTTAAATACATTCAACGCGTCCAGTACTCCTTTTGGCAGTTCCGCATTATAACGTAGCAACGGTTCGGCAAAATCTGCGGTCATTTTCCAGCGAATATGGGTAATAAAATAATTAACTAACGCACCGATAGCATTCTTCCTCTGGTAATGCTGATCGGAAAATAATTTTTCGGTAATTTGTTCAATGTTAGACTGTATCCAGTTTGAACGACAGTTTTTCAGTTCAACCTCCGCCTCTTGCCATTGCTGACGGTTAACCAGCCCGACGACGACGGCATCTTCTAAATCATGCACCGCATAAGCAATGTCATCCGCAATTTCCATAATACTGCAATCCAATGACTTAAATTTGGTTTTCAGCATATCCGACGGCGATTGGCGCGGTTGCTGAAATTGCCCGAACAAGGTGCGGTCGGCGTCGCTCAAAGGCTGTAACAACCACTCAAACATAGGTAAATCATCATAAAATAATCCTTTGCCCGGTCGCCAATCGTTAATCTTTACATAACGGGGATCACCATTTGACTGTAAATCCGATTTTGCATAATCGGGCGAGGAAAGATCCAGCAAAGTAGGATATTTTACCAACCCCAGAATAGTACGGCGGGTTAGATTCATGCCGGCGGAGAGCGTATAGGGTTCCAACTTGGTTACAATACGGAATGTCTGCGCGTTTCCTTCAAAACCATGATGTTCTCTCATCATATAATTAAGAGCAACTTCGCCGCCGTGCCCGAAAGGAGGGTGCCCGATATCATGGGCAAAACATAAACTTTCAATTAAATCGTTAGAAGGTAAAAGCGGTTTTAAACTTTGTTGCAATGCGGTTTTATCCGCATTCAGTTGCGCCGCCAAATGCTCAAAACTGTCGCCGAATTTCAGTTGCGCCACCAGACTATTACCAATTTGCGCCACCTCAAGAGAATGGGTTAAACGGGTACGATAAAAATCATTTTCACCTACTGCGTGAATCTGCGTTTTTGCCTGCAAGCAGCGAAATGCCGCACTATGCAAAATACGCCCGCGATCGCGCCGATACGGCGGACGATGATCTTTCTCTCTCGGCTTATCCGTAATAAATCGTTGCTGCCAAATATTATTTAACTGTATTTTCTGCATTTATCCATCACATACAAAATGAAACGAGTTTAAACACTAAAGGTGCTAATAATGAACTAATAATCCCACATAAAACCAATGAGATCGAGCTATAATTTCCCGCTTTTGCATCCACTTCAAGACAGCTGACCGTTCCCAGCGCATGAGATACCGATCCCACGGCAAGCCCAATGGCTTCCGAGTTTTTTAATTGTAATTTTTTTAATACCAAATAACCAAAAACAGACCCCTGCAAACCGGCAACAACCACCCCTACCGCAGCCACTGCCGGCACGCCGCCGATATTTTGTGCAATCGCCATAGCAATCGGCGTAGTGACCGATTTTGGTAATACCGTCGCCACCACATCTGCTGAAGCACCCAAGGCTAAGGCTAATAATGCACCGCTAAACATTGATAACAAGGAGGCGGAAGTCACTATAAACAAGATGGCTTTCCAACGGACGGCAATTTGATGAAGCTGTTCATATAACGGCAATGCCAATGCCACTACACTGACACCAAGCAAATTATTCAAGGGTGCATTACCCGCCATATATTGATCATAAGGAATGTCTGCCGCCAGCAATACCGCAACTAAAATAATTACGGTTAAAACAAAACTATTTAACAAAACGGATTTAATCCGCTTAGTGATGAGTAACGCAATCATAAAAGCGGCAATAGTTAATAACGTATAAAAATAAATCATGATGCCTCTCCTTTATTGTTTACATTATTAATATCCCGTTTTTTAATCGCTTTTTTACGTAGCCGGGTAAAGGAATTTAACGAAAACAAATAATCCCCTAAAAAACCGATCACCAATAAAGTCACGCAGGTGCTGACTATATTAGGAATTAATAATGAACTTGCGTGAGAAACCAACAGATCGGAATATTTCATCACGCCGACGCTTACCGGCACAAACAGCACCGCCATGTAGCGGATTAATAACGAGGCACCGAAGAAAACCCAATCGACTTTAATAATTTGCGTAGTCAGCCCGATAAAAAGAATCAGCAAACCGAATATACTGCCGGGAATACCGATGGGAATGAGCTTTGCAAGCCCTTCGCCAATAAATAAAATCAAATATAAAATAATCAAAGATCGCACGAATAAAAATATTTTTTGTCTCATAACTATCTCTCTGTTATCCGAGTAAAAATAAAAAATATAGCGCTGATAAATGCGTCGAAAAATAGGTTTCAAGTCTACTCTCATTTATTTCCTTTTGTTACCCTTTTTTGAGTAGAATATGCCGATTTAAATCAATATAACTGTAAAAACATGAAAAACATTCGCTCATTTATAAGTATCTTCTTAATTTTATTACCACTTTGGGCGCAGGCGCAGCGCGAAGTGAAATGTCGTGTAGTCCGGGTGTCCGACGGCGACAGCCTCACCTGTTTGGCGCATAACAATAAACAAATCAAAGTACGCCTGCTGGACATTGATGCGCCCGAACGCCGTCAGCCCTTCGGCAATAAAGCCCGTCAGCAATTAGCCCAACTGATTTTTAAGCGGGAAATAACATTGCGTATTTCCGGTTATGATCGCTATAACCGAACACTTGCCACGGTTTTTAACGAAAAAAATGAAAATATCAACTTAAAAATGGTACAACTTGGTTTGGCATGGGCTTATAATCAGTATTCGGAAAATCCCGAGTACGGCAAGGCCGAGGCGTTGGCGAAAAAACGCAAAATCGGTTTATGGCGGGAAACAAATCCCATAGAACCAAGCCGCTATCGCCGGGAATTATACAAAAGAAATATTCAAAATAAAAAACAACGTACTGAGAAAAATTAATGTTCGACACTACCGGATTCCGTTCGCACTTCCCTTATTTTCAGCATCCCGACAGGGTCATATATTTAGATAACGCAGCAACCACTCTAAAACCGCAAAGTTTAATTGATGCGACGGTAAAATTTTATCAATCCGCCGGTTCCGTACACCGCAGCCAATATGATGAAGAACAAACGGCACTCTATGAGCAGGCTCGCTCACAAGTTCGTCAATTAATCAATGCGGAAAGTGACAAAGCAATTATCTGGACCTCCGGTACAACGCAAGCCATTAACACCGTGGCAAACGGATTAATTCCTTATATTCAGTCTGACGATGAAATCATTATCAGCGAGGCGGATCATCATGCCAATTTTGTGACCTGGTCGATGATTGCACAAAAGTGCGGTGCAAAATTGCGTATTTTACCGATTCAGGATAATTGGCTAATCAATGAAAACGCTCTTTTGGTAGCCTTAAACAAACGAACCAAAGTAGTGGCGCTCAATTTTGTATCTAACGTAACAGGCACGGAACAACCAGTCGAACATTTAATCCGCTTAATCCGCAAGCATAGTTCCGCTCTGGTTTCCGTCGATGCGGCGCAAGCAATCAGTCACGTTAAAATTGATTTGCGGAAACTGGATGCGGACTTTTTATCCTTTTCCGCCCATAAAATTTACGGTCCGAACGGATTAGGAGTTTTAAGCGGGAAATTAACCGCACTTGAACTGCTTCAGCCCTTAATTTACGGCGGGAAAATGGTTGATCGGGTATCAAAACAACAAATTAGTTTTGCCGAACTGCCCTACCGTTTAGAAGCCGGCACGCCGAATATTGCCGGTGTAATCGGCTTTAATGCCGTATTGTCATGGCTTAATCAATGGGATTTCGAACAGGCGGAACATCATGCGGTGCAGCTTGCCGAACAGACAAAAGTGCGGTTAAAAAATTACGAATTTTGTCAACTGTTTAATTCGCCGAAACCAAGTTCGGTTATCAGTTTTGTCTTTAAAAATATTGCCGGTTCCGATCTCGCAACATTACTGGCAGAACAGAATATCGCACTGCGTACCGGCGTTCACTGCGCCCAGCCTTATTTATCCCGGTTGGGACAACATTCAACCCTGAGATTAAGTTTTGCCCCTTACAATACGCAACAAGAGGTTGACGCCTTTTTCACCGCATTGGACAAAAGCCTTGCATTATTAGAGGAATAAATGAATTTACAGGAACAATTAAAAAACGCTAAAAATTGGGAAGAACGCTATCGGTTAATTATTCAGGCGGGCAAAAATATTACCAAGCCGACGGAACAGGAACTGGCGGAAATGCAACCCCTCTCGGGTTGTGAAGCACAGGTGTGGTTTAAAATTTCACAAAATTCCGACCGCACTTTACATTTTCAGGCTTATAGCGACGCCCGTATTATCAACGGATTATTATGGATTTTATCCCTCGCCGTTAACGGGAAGCCGACGGAACAATGCCGCCGGTTCGATTTAACCTCTTATTATGCGGAATTAGGTATTGCTCAACGTTTAACTTCAACCCGTCTTAACGGTTTGAAACAAATTGAAGGCTTTATTCATCAAGCGGGAAATTAAGCAAGCGAAATTTGCTGATTTTTGACCGCACTTTTCAAATACAAAAAAAGAGATAGTTAAGACTATCTCTTTTGCATATTAGTGGGAACGCAAACGTTGTAAAAACGCTTTGGTTCGTTCATGTTGAGGATTATCGAATAATTGTTTAGGAGAGCCCCGTTCCACAATAATCCCGCCGTCCATCACAATCACTAAATCCGCCACATCTAACGCGAATTTAATTTCATGGGTGACAACCACCATCGTCCAGCCTTCTTTGGCAAGGCTTTTCATTGTATCCAACACATCTTGTACCAATTCCGGATCCAACGCCGAAGTAGGTTCGTCAAATAACATTAATTCCGGTTGTAACGCCAATGCGCGTGCGATGCCCACACGTTGTTGCTGACCGCCGGAAAGTTGGAACGGATAAAGATCCGCTTTATCGGCTAAACCGACTTTTGTCAGCAATGCTAAGGCTTCTTCACGGGCCTGCGCAACCTTTTTGCTCTGCACCCGCACCGGACCTTCCATCACATTTTCCAATGCGGTTTTATGGGGAAACAAATTATAGTTCTGGAACACCATCCCCGCCTTACGGCGCAGGGCCAAAATATCTTTTTTCGACGGTTTAGCGGCGAAATCAATCTTTAACGGCGCCGCATTATCAAACTCAATGGTGCCTTGCTCCGGCATTTCCAACGCATTTAAACAACGCAAAAAAGTGGTTTTGCCCGAACCGGAAGGTCCGAGAATAACCACCACTTCGCCTTTTGTAATGTCTAAATCAATACCGCGCAAAATCACGTTTTCACCAAAGGCTTTATGAATATTTTTTACTTTTATCATATTATCTCGCTACGTAACGCTCCATGCGTTTCTCAACCTTAGCCTGGATCACGAATAATACCCAACAGAAACACCAATAAATTAAACCCGCTTCAATATAAATCGGCAGGAAATCATAAGACATATTCGCCATTTGTTGAGCGACACGGAACATTTCCGTAACGGTAACCACCGAAGCCAAGGAAGTATCTTTAAACAAACCGATAAAGGTATTGCTTAACGGCGGAACCGCAACGCGAAAAGCCTGCGGAGCGATAATACGGCGAAATGTCTGCATATAGCTCATACCGATAGTATAGCCCGCTTCCCATTGACCTTTCGGTACGGAAGAAATCGCCGCACGTACGGTTTCGGAGGCATAAGCCCCGATATTCAATGAAAAACCGATAATTGCCGCAGGAATCGGATCAATAAAAATCCCCAGCGCGGGCAATCCGTAAAATACAACGGAAATCTGCACCAACATCGGCGTGCCGCGAATAATGGAGATATAAACTTTAACGACCACCAAAAATAAACGGTGGATTACTCCGTTAACCGGCGTAACCCGTACCAGCGCTACCGCAACGGAAATAATCATGCCGATTATAAAAGATGAAACGGCAAGAGGTATCGAAACCAATACCGCCGCTTCCACCATCGGCCAAAAAGCGCTAATGACCAAGTCCACGCGGGACTCGGTCATAAAAGGAATGGAAAGAAGGAGATTATTTAACACTGATATCTTTTCCGAAGAATTGTTCGCCTAATTTTTTCAACGTGCCGTCTTTTTGTAGCTCAATTACCGCCGCACTAATTTTTGCCAGCGCTTCGTCATTACCTTTATTTACGATTAAACCTGAACCTAATTTTTCTTCAGCCGGTGCTTCCCAAGCCGATTTTAAACCCGAATTCGGATTTTTCTTCAAATAATCTAAAATCGCCAGACTATCGTTTAAGGTAAAATCGGCACGTTTTTGTTGAACGACTAATAATGATTGCGCTAAACCGTCAACCGGTACGATTTTCGCCTGTTTCTCTCTTGCTAATTCACCATAGTTACTGGTTAACGACTGCGCCGCTTTACGATCTTTAATATCGTCTAAAGTTTTAATGCTATCGTCATCCGCACGAACCGCCATCATGGCGCCGGACCAGCTATAAGGCTCGGATTTATCAAATGTCGCCTGACGTTCAGGTGTCGTTAACGCCACTTGGTTCGCCACAATATCAAAACGCCCCGCTTTCAGGCCCGCCATCATAGAATCCCATGCGGTTTCCTTAAATTCAACTTTCACGCCCAGTTTGTCGGCTACCGCTCGCGTTACTTCTACATCATAACCGGTTAATTTACCGCTGGCGTCATGATAAGTAAAAGGTGCGTAAGTCCCTTCCGTACCCACCGTAATGGTGCCTTTATTATTAATGCGATCTAATAAACTATCCGCTGCAACAGCTTGAGTTGTGGTTGCCACAGCAAATATGCCTGTCGCTAAAAGTACTAATTTTTTAAACATCATAAAGTTTCCTTATAAAAAAATGGAATTAATTAAAAACGGAGCTATTTTAAAAGCAGAAAAAACTTTGAGGAAATAACTAATAAGAATAAGTTATTATAAAAAAAGAATAGGATTTGTTTATCTTTTATAAGCGGTTTTATTGAAAAATCGGTAAAAATGCACCGCACTTTTCCATCAAGTTATTTGTCTGCCGCCATGATTCCGTTACAATACTTACTAATTCTTTCGCCTAAGGATGTGTTATGACCATGCCGTTACCTTCTATTGAACAAACTCTGATTCAACTCGCCGATAATTTAATCACACATTTTCCGGAACAGTTTAACTCTCAAATTTATCAACAAATTCAAAAAGATATCAGTAACATTAAAACGCCGGTGGGCGCGTTAATGCGAGCGGTTTCAATGTCTGATTTTGTGACGGAAATTCTGCAAAAACAACCGCACTTTTTAGCCGAATGCTGGTATAAAACGCCGCAACCGGCGGATTGCGACAGTTATGCCGCCCGCCTGTCCGTTCAACTGGCTGACATTCAGGAAGAAACCGGCTTATACAAAACACTGCGTGATTTCCGCAATCAAGAAATGGCAAAACTAAGCATTTGCCAAAGTTTAAATTCAGCTACGGTAGAAGAAATTTTTATCCGTCTTTCACAACTGGCGGAAGCTTTGATTATCGGCGCGCGGGATTGGCTATATCAGCGTGCTTGCTTAGACTGGGGAACACCGACGGACAATCAGGGCAATGTACAACAACTTTACATTCTCGGTATGGGAAAATTAGGCGGTTTTGAATTGAATTTTTCTTCGGATATTGACCTGATATTCACCTACCCGGCCAATGGTGAAACCGTCGGTAGCCGAAAACCTATTGATAACCAAAAATTCTTCACCCGGTTAGGACAACGGTTAATCAGCGCCCTTGACGAATTCACCGAAGACGGTTTTGTTTATCGCACGGACATGCGCTTGCGCCCCTTTGGCGACAGCGGCGCCTTAGCGTTGAGCTTTAATGCCATGGAATCCTATTATCAGGAACAAGGACGGGATTGGGAGCGTTACGCGATGATTAAAGGCAGAATCCTGGGAGCGGACGAACAGGATCCGAATGTGAAAACGCTACGCCAATTATTACGCCCTTTTATTTACCGCCGCTATATTGATTTCAGCGTTATTCAGTCGTTACGTGACATGAAAAGCAAAATTGAGCGTGAAGTTCGCCGTCGCGGCTTGGTCGATAACATCAAACTCGGCGCCGGCGGTATCCGCGAAATAGAATTTATCGTTCAGGTCTTCCAACTTATTCGCGGCGGGCGGGAAATCAGTTTGCAGCAGCATGAATTGCTGAAATTACTGCCTGAAATCGAAAAATTGAATTTAATTACCGCAGATCAACATCAGGATTTGTTACAAGCTTATTTGTTTTTACGCCGGGTGGAAAACGTACTGCAAGCCATTAATGACAAACAAACTCAATTACTACCCGCTGACGAATTAAACCGATGCCGTTTAATTAGCGCCACCTGTGAATTTACTCAATGGGATAACAATCATCGGCCGCAAAAAATACAATATCCGATTCATGACTGGGAAAGCTTTTATCAGGTACTGCAACAACACCAACAAAAAGTGCGGTCGGTTTTTAATAATTTAATCGGATTTAATAATGAAAATGAGGCTGACGATTCGGACAATGCCTGGAGTGATTTTCTTGATGCGGATCTGGAACAAGGTGAAATCGCGGATATTCTTGCACAACAGGGGGTCAGCGAAGAAGAACGCGACGAGATTATCGGCAGACTGGAAGCTTTTCGTCATAGTGTCAGCCACCGTTCAATCGGGATCCGCGGGCGAGAAGTGCTGACTCAACTTATGCCGCTCCTGTTGCTGCAAATTTTTTCCAACAAAAAATACCGCACTTTGCTGCCGAGAATGTTGAATATTGTCGAAAAGATTCTTACCAGAACCACTTATTTAGAACTGCTACTGGAAAATCCGCAGGCACTAACGCAATTGATCGAACTTTGTGCCAAATCACAGCTGATTGCCGAACAAGTGGCGCAACATCCTATTTTATTGGACGAATTATTGGATCGCGAGGCATTGCTCAATCCGCCTTCCTTTGAGCAATATCCGGCGGAATTACAACAATATTTATTGCGTCTGCCTGAAGATGACGACGAACAATTTATTACCGCACTACGTCAATTCAAACAGGCGACGCTGTTGCGTATTGCCGCGGCGGACATTCTCGGCGCATTGCCGGTCATGAAAGTCAGTGATCACCTGACGTTCCTGGCGGAAACCATTTTGCATACGGTAGTCAACCTTGCATGGCAACAGATTACCGCCCGTTTCGGCAAACCCGAACATTTACAGAATAATGAAAAGGGATTTTTAGTGGTGGGCTATGGCAAACTTGGCGGTATTGAGCTGGGCTATCGTTCGGATTTGGATCTGGTTTTTCTCTGTGACGAAATCCATTCCGGTCAAACCGTCGGTGGCAAGAAAGTGATCGACAGTCACCAGTTTTATCTGCGGCTGGCTCAAAAAATTATCAGTATTTTCAGCATGACCACCAGCGCGGGAATTCTCTATGAAGTGGATTTGCGTTTACGCCCGTCCGGTGAAGCGGGGCCTTTATGTTGTTCATTCAAGGCTTTCGAAGATTATCAAATGAACGAAGCCTGGACATGGGAAAAACAATCGCTGGTTCGCAGCCGGGCGGTCTATGGCGAACCGGCATTGCGGGAAAAATTCGAATTAATACGAACCGGAATCCTCGCCTCACCCAGAGATTTAACCCGACTAAAAATTGACGTGCGGGAAATGCGTGAAAAAATGTATCGGCATTTTGCCGGTGCCGACGACAATAAATTCAATATTAAAAAGGATCAGGGCGGCATTACGGACATTGAATTTATCGCGCAATATCTGGTACTTGCCCATGCACCTGAAAATCCTAACTTAGCGTATTGGTCGGATAACGTGCGGATTTTTGACATTATGGCGGAACATGGAATTATTACACTTAATGAAGCCGAAAAGCTGAAAAATTGCTATACGGGCTTACGCAACCAAATTCATCACCTGAATCTGCTGGGCGAACCGCCAATTGTATCAAAAGAAGAATTTGCCGATGAGCGCCGGTTCATTCATCAAATCTGGCAAAAATTATTTTTTGAGTAGTTAAAGTAGTTAAAAGTGCGGTCGGTTTTGTCGGATTTTTAATAAAAAAGGGGTAAAGCACAAAATACTTTAACCCTCTTTAATCAACTCTGCTTATTTTACAATGCGTAAATGAGATGCCGATTTTTTATCCTTAGTTTTCTTATTCGCAGTTTTCGTGGTTTTAGCTTCTTTCTTCGCATTGTCAACCACATCTGTAAAACCTAAAGGCTGATCATGAGTAAGTTCAGCCGGTTTTTTATCTAATTCGTCATAAATCGGCTCAGGTTCGAACATCACTCCGTCACCGTTTTCTCTTGCATAAATCGCTAAAGCCGCACCGAGCGGAATGTAAATTTCGCGGGGAACACCCTGAAAACGCGCATTAAACATCACCGCATCATTAGTTAACTGCAAATTAGCTACCGCGCCGGAAGAAAGATTTAATACGATTTGCCCGTCTCTTACATATTCCTGCGGTACATCCACACCATAATAAGTAGCATCCACCACTAAATATGGAGTAAACTCATTATCAACTAACCAATCATAATAAGCTCTTAATAAATAAGGGCGCTTTGGCGATGATTTATATTCCATTTTATTTTTCATCCATTAAATTTTTAGGTGCGTTATTGCCTAGTGATTGAACAAATGATTCGCGTTCAAAAACTTTCGCCATATAACCTTTGATGGCTTTTGCACCCGCACCGCCGAATTCCACACCTAATTCTTGCATTCTCCATAATAACGGCGCTATATAGCAATCCACTAAGCTGAATTCTTCACTCATAAAGTATGGGGTCTGTGTGAAAATCGGCGCAATAGCTAACATTTCTTCTTTTAATTGTTTTAATGCCGTTGCACGTTCTTCTTCAGTGCCTTTTTCCGCTTTTTCTAAAGCGGGATACCAGTCTTGTTCGATACGTAGCATTAATAAACGGGTTTTACCTCGAGCAACCGGATAAACCGGCATTAACGGCGGATGAGGAAAACGTTCGTCAAGGTATTCCATAATAATACGAGAATTAAACAGCACTAAATCGCGATCAACCAACGTAGGTAAAGTGCCATAGGGATTTAATTCCATTAAATCTTCCGATAATGCTTGCGGATCTACAATTTCCGTCTCATAAGCAACACCTTTTTCTGCTAATACGATACGTACTTGATGGCAATAAATATCTGATTTATCTGAAAAAAGGGTCATTATTGAACGTTTATTTGCAGCGCTTGTCATCTATTCCTCCGACGACTTAAAATAAATTATGAATATTAGCTTAAAGCTTATTAAAAATACTAAGTTCTTAAAAAATTGGCGTTTATTTTACCATAAATCAGCAAGCGTTTTCCAAACGATCTACATTTTTTTAGGAAAAAACCTATTTTTAATAATTTTAAGGAAATGGTTAGAATTTGTTTATTAATTGAGCAAAAAAAATTGCAAGCCCGAAAGCTTGCAATCTCTGAATACAAACGAAAATATAAAATTAACGTTTTGAGAATTGTGGACGACGACGCGCTTTGCGAAGACCCACTTTTTTACGTTCAACACGACGTGCGTCACGAGTAACAAAGCCCGCTGCACGTAATACCGGACGTAAAGATTCATCGTATTCCATTAATGCACGAGTGATACCGTGACGGATTGCACCCGCTTGACCTGAAATACCGCCACCCTTAACTGTGATGTAAAGGTCTAGTTTTTCAGTCATCTCAACCAATTCTAACGGTTGACGTACGATCATGCGTGAAGTTTCACGGCCGAAATATACGTCTAGTTCACGTTGGTTGATAGTGATTTTACCACTGCCCGGTTTGATGAAAACACGAGCTGAAGAGCTTTTGCGGCGACCTGTGCCGTAGTTTTGATTTGCTGCTGTCATTTTCGTGCTCCGTGATTAGATATCTAAAACTTGTGGTTGTTGTGCTGCATGTTCATGTTGTGAACCTGCGTACACTTTTAATTTACGGAACATTGCACGGCCTAACGGACCTTTTGGCAACATACCTTTAACCGCAATCTCAATCACTGCTTCCGGACGGCGAGCAATCATTTCTTTAAAAGTCGCTTGTTTAATACCGCCGACATAACCAGTGTGCCAGTAGTAAACTTTATCGGTTTCTTTACGACCTGTTACCGCTACTTTATCCGCATTGATAACGATGATGTAATCACCTGTATCTACGTGCGGAGTGTACTCAGCTTTATGTTTACCACGAAGGCGACTCGCTAATTCGGTCGCTAAACGACCTAACGTTTTACCTGTCGCATCTACTACATACCAGTCACGTTTAACTGTTTCCGGTTTTGCTACAAAAGTTTTCATTAATTTAATTACCAATATTTGATATTAATACCCAGTGTTCTCTCTTTTATTTATTAGATGAACACAACCATTGATCTCAATCAAGCACCCCTTCGAGTGTGATCTCGACGAATTAATGTGCGGTGGGAAAACCGCCACATTTACAGGGTCGGAGGATTATACATAAAATATAAGGAGAATGCCAGCCATAAAATAAACAATTTCGATAAAAGTGCGGTCAAAAAATTGAGAATTTAAAGCTGATTTTGATTTCACCAAAACGACAAAACCCGCTCAAATAAGCGGGTCTTACTATATGGTGCTTCGGGCGAGACTCGAACTCGCACATCCCAAGGACACTGCCACCTGAAGACAGCGTGTCTACCAATTCCACCACCGAAGCATGTACGGCGCAAATTTTATCGGGGATCTGACATATCGGCAAGTACTTTCTTCACAAAACTTCTCTTTTTTTAAATATGATTCAAAAATTGAATGTGCCCTATGCCGTCAAAATCATATTAATCATTATAATAAGCCGGCTTAAATACCGTGATCCAGTTCAAAGAAACGGCGGACAAATAAGACAAAGTACAAAAATCAAGTTATGATATTGGTAATCGTTTTACCATGAGGAGTATTTATTATGCAAAGCGAAATGTTATTACCCGCAATCGGCGGTTTTATTGCCGGTGTGATTCTCACTTATTTAGTACTGCGTTTGACTAAAGGCTCGATAAAAAACCAAGCCAAAACGGAAAACGCCTTGCAACAGGCGAAAGCCGAATTGGCGGAACAAAAGAAACAGCTTGAAAGACACTTTGCCGAAAGCGCAAGTTTATTGAAAACCTTATCCGAAGATTATCAAAAACTTTATCGCCATTTAGCCGCTTCGTCCACCACTTTACTGCCCGAATTTAAAGAACTCTTTAACGGTTCGACGGTAAATCAGGATAAACCGCGTATTGAACCGACAATTTCCGACCTTAAAACGATTACCGAAGAAAACGAAGATCAGCCTCGGGATTATTCCGAAGGCGCATCCGGTATTCTGAGCGTAGAACGCTAACCCGGCGGAACCTTACAAAAATCCGAAAAAAACAACCGCACTTTTGCTTCGAAGTGCGGTTGTTTTTTCTGAATTTTCTGCGAAAATCAATTAATCTAAATATTCTAAGCCATATTGATACAAGGCATTTTTTTTATATCCGTAAAGTTCCGCAACAATCGCCGCCGCTTTTTTTAACGGCAGTTCCTTCGCTAGCAACGCTAAAGCTTTTATAGCCTGAGGGCTTATTTCTTCGGCATCATCCGATTTAGCTTTGCCTTCAATAACCAACACCATTTCACCTTTAGTCCGATTCGGATCTTCCGCCAGCCATTTTCGTAGATTGGCAACCGTATCACCTGTAATCGTTTCCCAGGTTTTCGTAATTTCCCGGGCAAGTACGATGTAACGTTCCGCGCCTAATACCGCTTCAATATCTTCGAGCGTATCAAGAATACGGTGCGTGCTTTCATAGAAAATTAAAGTGCGGTCTTCTTCGGCAATATTTTGCAATTTATCTTTTCTGGCTTTGCTTTTTGCCGGCAAGAATCCCTCAAAACAAAAACGATCGGAAGCAATACCCGAGGCGCACAATGCGGTAATCGCCGCACAAGCGCCCGGCAGCGGCACAACTTTTAAACCTGTCTGACGGCATTTACGCACGAGATGAAAACCGGGGTCGCTGATAAGCGGTGTGCCCGCATCCGAAATTAAGGCGATATTCGTGCCTTGGCGTAATTTTTCCACCAATGCATCCGCTTTTTGTTGTTCATTATGATCATGCAGGGCAAAAAATGGTTTCTTTATACCATAATGGCTCAATAATAAGCCGCTATGACGGGTGTCTTCAGCCGCGATTAAATCTACTTGGGTAAAAATATCTAATGCCCGTTGAGTAATATCTTGTAAATTACCTATTGGGGTCGCAACAATATATAAAGTTCCGTAGGAATTATTCATTTTGTCGATTCTTTTTATTTGCTTTTAATGAGTTAGAGAAGTAAGATCGCCCCATTCTTTTAGATACGGAGTAACTATGACTATTCTATTACAACGCGCCAAATTTAAAAAACGTTTAATGCCGATTTTATTTCCGCTGATGCTTGCGGGATGTACCAATTTATTTGGCAGTAATTTTCAAGATGTTTTAAAAAATGATGCGAACGCAAGTTCCGAATTTTATATGAATAAAATTGAACAAACCAGAGAAGTCGAAGACCAACAAACCTATAAACTTCTCGCCGCTCGCGTGCTTGTAACCGAAAATAAAACCGCTCAAGCCGAAGCCTTACTTGCCGAGTTAACCAAACTTACGCCTGAACAACAATTAGACAAATCTATTCTAGATGCGTTAATTGCCGCGGTGAAACGTGATAATGACAGCGCATCAACTTTGTTAAAAACGATTCCGTTGGCGCAGTTAAGTCAGTCTCAAACTTCCCGTTATTACGAAGTTCAAGCCCGTATTGCAGAAAACAAAACGGATATTATTGAAGCCGTTAAAGCCCGTATTCAAATGGATATGGCGTTAACCGACGTACAAAGAAAACAGGATAATATCGATAAAATCTGGGCATTATTACGTAGTGGCAATAAAACTCTTATTAATACCACTCAACCGGAAGGTAATGTCGCCTTGGCCGGTTGGTTGGATTTAACCAAAGCTTATAATGATAATTTAAGCCAGCCGAGCCAATTGGCACAAGCATTGCAAAACTGGAAAACCACCTATCCGAACCACAGCGCCGCCTATTTATTTCCGACGGAATTAAAAAGCCTTTCTAACTTTACCCAGACCCAAGTAAATAAAATTGCATTATTACTACCGTTAAGCGGTAATGCGTCTATTTTAGGCAGTACTATTAAATCCGGTTTCGATGATTCAAGAGGGGCGGATAAATCCGTCCAGGTTGATGTTATCGATACCATGGCAATGCCGGTAACCGATGCTATAACGCTGGCGAAACAAAATGGCGACGGAATGATTGTCGGTCCGTTATTAAAAGATAATGTGGATGTAATTTTAAGCAACCCGACCGCAGTTCAGGGAATGAATGTGTTAGCGCTGAACTCTACGCCGAATGCTCGAGCTATCGATAAAATGTGTTATTACGGTTTAGCGCCGGAAGATGAAGCGGAAGCGGCGGCAAACAGAATGTGGAATGACGGCGTTCGTCAACCGATCGTTGCTGTGCCGCAAAGTGATTTAGGTCAACGTACCGCTTCCGCATTTAACGTTCGCTGGCAGCAACTTGCCGCTAGCGATGCAGATGTACGTTATTATAATCAGCCTGATGACGCCGCTTATAATTTAACCGCCGATCCTGCACAAAATCAGGCAATCTACATTGTGGTTACCGACAGCGAACAACTAATGTCCATTAAGGGAGCACTGGATAATTCCGGCGTAAAAGCGAAAATTTATACCAACTCTCGCAATAATTCATCAAATAATGCGGTTGAATATCGTCTGGCAATGGAAGGCGTTACCTTCAGTGATATTCCGTTCTTTAAAGATTTAGACGGCGAACAATATAAGAAAATCGAAGCGGCTACCGGCGGCGATTATTCTCTCATGCGTTTATACGCAATGGGTGCCGATTCCTGGCTGTTAGCGCATTCATTTAATGAATTACGCCAGGTTCCGGGCTTTTCATTAAGCGGTTTAACCGGTAAATTAACAGCCGGACCAAACTGCAATGTCGAACGTGATTTGACTTGGTATTCTTACCAAGGCGGTAATATTGTGCCATTAAACTAATATGTTTAGTCTAAAACGGCAACAAGGGGCGAGCTTTGAGCAACAAGCTCGCCTTTTTTTAGAATCACAAGGTTTACAATTTATCGCAGCGAATCAAAACTTCAAATGCGGTGAATTGGATCTCATCATGCTGGACGGTGAAACCATTGTATTTGTTGAAGTCCGTCAACGCAAAAATGATCACTTCGGCTCCGCAGTGGAAAGTGTTGATTGGCAAAAACAGCAAAAATGGATAAATGCCGCAAGTCTTTGGCTGGCAACACAAAACCACAGCTTAGAAGATACGGATTGCCGATTTGATTTAGTCGCTTTTGGCGCTACCGCTTCAAATGTTCAATGGCTTAAAAATTTTATTGAATAATATGTTAGAAAAAATTAAAGATCTTTATACTGAAAATATTCAAACACAAATTTCCGCTTCCCGCCTTCTTCCCGAAACCATTGTCGAAGCAACTACAAAATTGGTGAGTTGTTTATTACGAGGCAATAAAATTATAGTGTGCGGACACGGCCGATCATACGCCAATGCTCAGTTTTTAGTGGCTAATTTACTGAATCGTTATGAGTTGGAACGTCCTAGTTTCCCTTCTGTATTACTAACCATTGATAGTGCGGTCGGTTCCGCTATCGTTTCGGATAATCACATAACAACCCTTTATCAGCGCCAATTTAATGCTATTGCACAACAAGGGGATATTCTGGTGGCGTTAGTACCGAATTCCGGTGATGAATCCATTATTAATGTGATTAATTGTGCGACAAATAAGGATGTTGAAATTATCGCCTTAACCGGTGCTAACGATGATCATTTACAGGGTTTAATTTCCGAAAACGATCTTGAAGTCCAAACTCCGGCGATAAAAGAAAGCCGGATTTTAGAAGGCCATTTATTCATTATTAACGCATTGTGCGAATTAATCGACCATACTCTGTTTACACAAAGTGGTTGACAAAGCAGTTAACTCAAACCACACTAGAAACGTCCAATACTCTAGGAGATTATATAAATGAATATGCATAAATTAAAAAAACTGACATTTATTATTGGTTCGGCGCTTTTATTGCAAGGCTGTGTCGCCGCACTTGTAGGCGGTGGTGCGGTGGCGACAAAAGTCGGCACTGATCCTCGAACAACCGGCACACAATTAGATGATGAAACTCTAAAATTCCAAGTGTATAACGCGGTCAACAAAGACGAACAAATTAAGCAGGAAGGGCGTATTGTCGTATCGTCTTATAGCGGACGCGTGTTGTTATTAGGGCAAGTTCCGACAGAAAGCTTAAAATCTGTGGCAACCAGCCTGGCAAAAGGGGTTGACGGTGTAGGCGACGTATATAATGAAATCCGCGTCGGCTCCCCTATTACAGTTACTCAAAAAACAAAAGATAGTTGGATTACAAGTAAAATCAAATCGGATATGTTGCTAAATTCATCCGTCAAAACAACGGATATCAAAGTGATTACCGAAAACGGTGAAGTTTTCCTGATGGGTAATGTTACTCAAGAACAGGCAAATGCGGCCGCGGAAGTTGCTCGAAATATCAGCGGTGTTGAAAAAGTCGTAAAAGTATTTAAATATCTGGACTAATTTGATTTCACTAAAAAAACTGCGGTAAAATTTACCGCAGTTTTTTACTTCTTTATTATCTGAAAAAACAAAATGGCGCTATAAGCGCCATTTTTCATATCCTTAAGCTAGCCAACCGGCTTGATTTGCAATAAATAATCCCGCAAAACTGATTAAGAAGATTAATCCGGCAATAGAAAGCCAGAATAATCCGCCACGTACTTTATGCTCGCCTTTTAATACTAATGAAAGATTTAACCAGGCAAATAATGGAGCAAAGACGAATGAGGTAATCATAGCAAAACTTAACATCGGACCTACCGCATTATTAAAATAGAAAATAATGGCTAACCCGGAAAGCGCTGCCAAGATGACCGCAAGGTTTAAATATTTCGGTGAGCTTTCTTTACGTTTAAGCAATAAGCGCAGACTTTCAACATTAGTCCGAGAATAACCGTCAATTACCGTAATGGTTGTTCCGAACATACACATGAAGGCGATAAAGGCGATTAGACCGCGTGCCCAATCCCCGATAGTAGAAGCATACATATTGATAAGCTGGGCAATATACTTACCGCCGACCATTTGTACTTGTTCACCGGAACCAAATTGAACTAAAGCCCCTAATGCCAAAAAGACTAACGCCAAAACGGCAGTACCTATATAGCCCACATTAAAGTCAAAAATACCGTCTCTATAAGTCACTTTCGTTAAGCGACGTTTTGCCACAACCCACATAGAATTCAACGCGGAAATCTCAATAGGTGCCGGCATCCAACCCATTAACGCAACGATAAAACCCAAACCCAACGGACCTAAATTCCATGGTGACGGCGCAACGTAATCTGCCTGTGCAACCCCCTGAATACCGTTACGGAATAAAGCAATCAGTACCGCCATTACCGTTGTTACGGTTAATGCAATCATAATCAACTTAGACAAGCCGTCTAGCATTCTATATTTACCTAATAATAAAATGCCGGAGCTAACCGTAATCACAATTAAACTGAGTATTGGAACGGGAACCGGGAAAGGCAGTACAAAAGTAAGAATCGCCGCACATAATAACCCTACGGCGGCGGTATTAATGATAGTAGCAAAGATATTCAATAGGAAGAAAAACCACAGATAAAATTTTCCTTTTTGCAGATAACCTTCAAGTAAGGTATTTCCGCTATCTAAGGTATATTGTGCGCCGAAACGGAAAAAAGGATATTTAAATAAATTAGCTAAAATAATGATAGGTACTAATTGCCAACTATAAATTGCGCCGGCTTGAGTGGACATAATAATATGGGAACCGCCGACAGCTGCGGATGCCATTAAAATACCGGGACCCAAAGCACCTAATTTAGATCGCCATGACGATTTTTCTGAGGTTATTTCATTGTTCATTTTAATTTCCATTAATTGTAAAGATAACAGTACGATTTTACGTGTTTTTTACACTTTTACAAATATAATTTAATAGATATTAAAATTTAATGAATAAAATTTAGAATAAAGAATCAGTCGAAATTTATTTTGATGAAAAGATGGCTGGGGTACTAGGATTCGAACCTAGGAATGCTGAGATCAAAACCCAGTGCCTTACCGCTTGGCGATACCCCATCAGATTATCTTGCATAAGATTTTTTAGAATTCGTTTGATAGTATGGCTGGGGTACTAGGATTCGAACCTAGGAATGCTGAGATCAAAACCCAGTGCCTTACCGCTTGGCGATACCCCACCTACTAAAAGACTTGCAAGCAATGAATGGTGCGGGACGAGGGACTTGAACCCACACACCTCGCGGCGCCAGAACCTAAATCTGGTGCGTCTACCAATTTCGCCAGTCCCGCATTATGGTGGCTACAGCGAGATTCGAACTTGCGACCCCAACATTATGAGTGTTGTGCTCTAACCAGCTGAGCTATGTAGCCATTTCATATTGCGTCACCATCATCGGCTTTGCGGGGCGTATTATGCGGATATAATCCAGCTTCGTCAACTACTTTTTTCAAAAAATTCAATTTTTTGCATCATTCGCATAGAGATTAAACGATTTGATTCAAATTTAGACTTATTTAACCGTTTACATATGGAAAGATATGTCATTTCACCGAAAAAACAATAAATTAAATTAACTTAAAAAGATTCTAACCTGTTGAATTTTATTTAAATCATTTGAGAAAAAATAAAATTATCATCTTGTAAAAATTATGAATAAAAAATCGAAAATTTTTCAAAGAATTGCAAGTTAACGGAAATGTGCGGAAATTTGTAAAAATAAGCTGAAGAAAACCGAATAATCCTTCCTTAGACAATCCAATTAACTTCAGCCGGTTTGAGTAATAAATGTATATCCGTTTATAATATCACTCGAAATATTTCGTTATCTTTTTGTATTTAATAGCAATTATTTTTGATAATCCGTTACATAAAATATCCAAACAACATTGTTTGCTTTGTTCAGGCTATTAAATGATTCCCTTGCTTAAAAGACAATCGAGATATTGATAAAATTTAGTTGCCGCTATGACTATAAAATCAAATTTTTGATATAAAAACCTAAATTTCCTTCCTTTTGTCAGTCATCCGGCACAACTAAATTTTTTAGAACAAAATCCGTTTATTCTATCTTTCCATGCATTGTGTGACTAATCCCTTAGAATCTAGTCCCTTAGATAGTTAAACAATGCGCACACGCAAAAAAATTTGGTATTAAGAAAGCCGGAGAATGATATATTCAAAATATATTTTTGAAAATAGTTATTATTTATAAATGTGATAATCATCACAAAAAATAAACTTTTTATATTTGTTCGAACGGAAATACGTTTTTAAGTAATCCTAATTTTTCTTTAATCAAAACACAAAAAAGCGAGCCTTTCTGCCCGCTCTTATCAATTAATTTATTAGCATTATGTTACATTCTTTAAGAAAAAACTAAGCGCAGGCGGTTACAAGACCCGTTGAACTAAAATCGGGATCAACCACAATGCTAAACTCAAATTCCGAATAGTCTTTTTTAATTCGCTGAATAATTTCTTCTTTCAAACTCTCTACATTTTTAGTTTCAAAATCAAAAATCAAATCAAAGGTGACTTGTTTTAATTCTCTGTCCACATAAAAGGCATGAAACTCTAAAATTTCCTGATAACTGTGTAAAATACGCAGTAAATCGGCTTTCAATTTTGCTACATAAGGTTCCGAATCATTTGCCGCATAAACGCCGATAGTCATTTCAATACTGAAATCTCTCATAATATCCGCTTTTATACTACGCGTTAGGCGATGAATTTCCCGTGCGGTCATATCGTCAGGCACTTCAATATGCACTGAACCGATAATTTCTGTCGGACCGTAATTGTGCAAAATCAAATCATAAGCGCCGACAACCCCCTGATAACGGCGGATATGGCATTTTATTTTTGACGTAAGCGCTTCATCGGCTCTGACACCGATAATGTTGTCTAAAGTTTCCTTTAAGCGGTCAAAGCCGGATTTCATAATACCTAATGCGATAACAGCCCCAAGAAACGCGTCAATGGTGATATTCCAGAAAAAACTTAAAATAGCGCAAAATAACGTACCTATGGCTAATACACTGTCAAATAAGGCTTCCGTACCGGATGCGATTAAGGCTTGTGAACCAAGCTCTTCACCGGAATTTTTAACAAATCGTCCTAACCCATATTTGACGACAATACCGATGCTGATAATAACAATTGCGGTAATATTATAGTTTGTTTCTTCCGGCGTAATAATTTTCGCAATGGACTCTTTTAAGGCTGTTGCCCCAGCAAGAAAGATAATGGCGCCGATAACAATTGCCGTGATATATTCGATCCGTCCGTAGCCGTAAGGATGTTTTTTATCCGGTGCCCGAGTAGCTAATTTGGTACCTACAATAGTCACCAACGAAGATAAAGAATCACTTAAATTGTTTAACGCATCAAGCATTACGGCTAAGGAATTAGTGAAAAAACCAATTGTGACCTTTACCGCAACAAGGATGATGTTGGTGAAGATGCTAATAAAACTAACATTGATAATTTGACGACTTCTACTAACCACATTAAACCCCATATAAAGATTATTTTCCGTTATTCTAACAAAGTATAAATGATAAGTATTCCTATTAATTTGAATGGTTATTACTATTTAAGCAAGAAAACAAAACTTAAAGAACTAGTGTGAATTTATTCGAATCAAAAAAACGACCGGCAAAATTACGATAAAAAGTACCGCACTTAGCATAACCGCCGCATGAAACCGCCAGTTTTTCGTCTTATGACGAAAATGCACCATACCTAAATGAATACCGATAAAACCGCCCATAAAACAAAAACTGAAAAATAAAATTTCCTCTATTCGCCATTCCTTGTTTTTTGCCCGTTTTTTATCAATTTTCATCAAAAAATAAGCGGCGATATTTACCGCCGCTAAATAAATAACTAAAACGTTGATAACCATTAGTCGCCGTAAACCGGTAAGCGTTTGCAAATTTCCAATACTTTCGCTCTGGTTTCCGCAATCACTTGGTCATAGTTGTCTTTACCGATGCTTTCTAACACATCGCACATCCAGCCAGCTAAAGTTGAGGCGTCAGCTTCATTGAAACCGCGACGGGTAATAGACGGAGACCCCACGCGAATCCCAGAAGTGATAAATGGTTTTTGCGGGTCGTTCGGCACAGAGTTTTTATTTACCGTAATATTTGCCTCTCCCAGCGCCGCATCCGCCGCTTTACCCGTCAAGCCTTGTTTTACAAAACTTACCAGAAATAAATGGTTTTCGGTACCCTTTGATACCACTTCAAAACCGCGTTGTTTAAATACTTCAACCATGGCTTTTGCATTTTTTAACACTTGAGCCTGATAAGCTTTAAATTCCGGTTGTAACGCTTCTTTGAAACATACAGCTTTTGCCGCGATCACATGCATTAACGGACCGCCTTGGTTTGCCGGAAATACGGAACTGTTTAGTTTTTTGTAGATTTCTTCATCTCCGCAGGCTGATAAAATCAAACCGCCGCGGGGACCTGCTAATGTTTTATGGGTTGTAGTAGTAACCACATGAGCGTGAGGTAACGGATTCGGATATAAGCCGGCTGCGATTAAACCCGCGACATGTGCCATATCAACGAACAAATATGCACCCACTTCGTCCGCGATTTCACGCATTTTTGCCCAATCCACCACTTGAGAATAAGCGGAGAAACCTGCAACGATCATTTTCGGTTTACTTTCCAGCGCTTTTACACGCACATCTTCATAATCAATTAAACCTTCGGCCGTAATGCCGTAAAGCACCGAATTATAAATTTTACCGGAAAAGCTGACTTTCGCACCATGAGTTAAGTGACCGCCGTGCGCAAGATCCATACCTAAAATAGTATCGCCGGCATTTAATAGCGCACCGTAAACTGCCGCATTCGCTTGCGATCCCGAATGAGGCTGTACATTGGCATAATCCGCACCGAATAATTCTTTTGCGCGGTCAATCGCTAATTGCTCCACGATATCGACATATTCACAACCACCGTAATAACGTTTGCCCGGATAACCTTCCGCATATTTATTTGTTAATTGAGAACCTTGCGCTTCCATTACCGCTTTCGTTACATAGTTTTCAGAAGCGATTAATTCAATATGTTCTTCCTGACGACGATTCTCATTTTGGATCGCGTCCCATAATACTGGGTCAAATTCTGCAATACTGTGGTTTTGTAACATGAGTGTTTCCTTCTAGATCTTAGGGATGTAAAACCTTTGCGATTTTACATTATTCTTGTGTTTAACGTTAGCAAAAAAATTTTTTGCGATGAAATTAATTGAGCGAAAATAAAAACTGAAGTTTATTAACAATTCCGTTTCAAGCAAACCGAATTATATTCTTTAGCTATAATTTATTGTTGCATTAGCCGTATTTTTGTCCCTTTGCAGGTAGCCAATGAAACTAATACTAACCGTTTTCATAATATTTCCATAAAAATGACCGCACTTTGCACTGAAAAAAGTGCGGTCAAAATTTTAACCGTTTTGCTCTCTTGCCACGGCACGGTAACCGATATCGCGACGATAGAAACGCCCCGTCCAGTTCACCTGTTCTGCCAGTTTTAACGCTTTTTGCTGCGCGCTCAGAACGGAATTTCCTAACGCGGTCACACAAAGCACACGGCCGCCGTTAGTGACTAATTTACCCTCTTTTTCCGCAACGCCCGCCAGGAATACTTTTTCATCTTGGCTTGCTTGAACCGGAATACCGCTGATTTCATCGCCTTTGCGATAATCGCCCGGATAACCTTCTGCGGCTAACACGATACCCAGTGCCGCTTGCGGATCCCATTCCGATTTGATTTGGTCCAATTCCCCTTTACAGGCTTTCAGGCAAAGCTCCACCAAATCCGATTGCATGCGCATCATAATCGGCTGGGTTTCAGGGTCGCCGAAACGGCAGTTGAATTCGATCACTTTCGGTTGTCCGTTTTTATCGATCATCAAGCCCGCATATAGGAAACCTTTGTATACATTATTTTCCGCCGCCATTCCGCGCACGGTAGGATAAATAATTTGTTCCATTACCCGCTGATGAATTTCCTGCGTGACTACCGGTGCCGGAGAATAAGCTCCCATACCGCCGGTATTCAAGCCTTTGTCCCCCTCGCCCACACGTTTGTGGTCCTGCGAGGTTGCCATAGGTTCTACATTTTTGCCGTCTACCATTACGATAAAGCTGGCTTCTTCGCCGTCCAGAAATTCTTCAATCACTACTCGACTGCCCGCCTCGCCGAAAGCATTACCGGAAAGCATATCCTTCACCGCCGCTTCCGCTTCGGCTAAGGTCATTGCCACAATCACGCCTTTTCCCGCAGCCAAACCGTCCGCTTTAATCACAATAGGAGCACCTTTTTCACGCAGATATGCCAATGCCGGCTCCACTTCGGTAAAGTTTTGATATTCCGCAGTAGGAACGTTGTGACGAGCCAGAAAATCTTTGGTAAAGGCTTTGGAACCCTCCAATTGTGCCGCGGACTGACGCGGCCCGAAAATGGTTAAGCCCGCTTGTTCGAACGCGTCCACCACGCCGACCACCAAAGGCGCTTCAGGCCCCACAATGGTTAAACCCACATTATTGTCTTGGGCAAACTTCACTAAGGCCGGCACATCCGTTGCGGAAACATCGACATTTTCCACCGCACTTTCACGAGCCGTCCCCGCATTCCCCGGTGCCACAAATACTTTACTTGCCAATGGAGATTGTGCCGCTTTCCAAGCCAAGGCATGTTCACGACCGCCGTTTCCGATGATAAGAATGTTCATTTTTGTATCCTTTTTATAGTTCGAAATTAATTTCGAGCTTCAATAAATCATTTTTCGTCCGATGGACAACCTACTTTCTTTTGCGTTTCCGTCACTTTTCTTTTAGTAACGCTCAAAAATAAGTCCCCCGTCTGAAGCGCCTGAACGACTTGTGATTTTTAGGCAAATTTGTACTGTTTGAGCGAAGCGAGTTGACAAATTTGCCGTTTAAAAAATCACAACAAAGTTCAGTTCAGCGGTGAAGTCGGGGTATGTTCTTTGGTTACTTTCTTGCACAAGCAAGAAAGTAACAAAACACCTTAATGTCTAAAATGTCTCATTTTAGTTAAAACCATCACCATATTATGTTCATCCGCCGCGTCAATCACTTCTTGGTCGCGCATTGAACCGCCCGGGTGGATAACGCATTCGATTCCCACTTCGGCGGCGGCGTCGATGCCGTCACGGAACGGGAAGAAGGCGTCAGATGCCATCACGCAGCCTTTCACTTCAAGGCCTTCGTCCTGTGCCTTGATACCGGCGATTTTTGCCGAATAGACTCGACTCATTTGGCCTGCGCCGATACCGATGGTTTGATTGTTTTTAGCATACACGATAGCGTTGGATTTCACGAATTTCGCCACTTTCCAGCAGAACAGCATATCTTCCAATTCCTGTTTGGTCGGTTTACGTTTGCTCACCACTTCCAAATCATCAATACTCACAGCCCCTAAATCCGCATCCTGTACTAATAAACCGCCGTTTACCCGTTTAACATCTAGGCGTGCCTGCGGTTTGATCAGTTCGCCGCATGCCAATAAACGTACGTTTTTCTTACGTTTCACCACTTCTACCGCAGCAGCGGAAACCGTCGGCGCAATAATCACTTCCACAAATTGACGATCCACGATAGCCGTTGCCGTCGCTTCGTCTAATTCTCGGTTGAAGGCGATAATACCGCCGAATGCGGAAGTCGGGTCGGTTTGGTAGGCACGATTGTAAGCTTCCAACACATCTTTACCTAAGGCTACGCCGCACGGATTGGCATGTTTCACAATCACGCAAGCCGGCTCGTCAAAACTTTTTACACATTCCAACGCTGCGTCGGTATCAGCGATATTGTTGTAAGAAAGGGCTTTACCTTGTAGTTGTTTGGCGGTAGATACGGAGGCTTCTTTAACCTCTTTTTCTACATAAAATGCCGCATTTTGATGACTGTTTTCACCGTAACGCATGGTTTGTTTGCGGATAAAGTTGAGATTTAAAGTACGCGGGAATTGACCGCACTTCGCATCTTTGTCTTCTTCCTCGGCGGCAAAATACGGTTTCACCAGTTGACCGAAGTAATTGGCAATCATGGAATCATATTGTGCCGTATGTTCGAAGGCGCGAATGGCTAAATCGAAACGGGTTTCCAGCGTTAAGCTGTTTTGATTTTGATCCATTTCCGCCAAAATCATATGGAAATCCGCATTATTCACCACGATAGCTACATCTTTGTGGTTTTTCGCAGCAGAACGCACCATGGTCGGCCCGCCGATGTCGATATTTTCCACCGCATCTTCAAGGGTGCAATTCGGTTTTGCCACGGTTTGCGCAAAAGGATAAAGATTCACAACCACCATATCGATACCTTCGATACCGTGTTTTTGCATCACTTCATCATCGGTACCGCGACGGCCTAAAATCCCGCCGTGTACTTTCGGGTGTAAGGTTTTCACCCGGCCGTCCATCATTTCGGGAAACCCGGTATAATCCGACACTTCCGTCACCGGCAAACCGCTGTCTGCCAATAATTTGGCGGTGCCGCCGGTTGATAATAATTTAACACCACGTTGCACCAGGCCTTGTGCGAATTCCACAATACCGGTTTTGTCAGACACGCTTAATAAGGCTTGACGGATAGGACGAATTTGCATTGATAATTTCCTTTAAATTTAAAGATAAATAAAAACGGAAATATTATAACGCAAACGTTTGCGCTTATACAGAAAAATATTCGTTTCAGATAAAATTTATTGACGAACAAACCTTGTCTTTCACTCCTTCCCATTATGAAAACACAGAAAAATCATGAAGTTGAATCAGGGGCTGTTGATCTTTTATAAACAGATCCTAGTTTTCAGTGGCAAATTCAATTAATTGCGGATTGGCTATACGTTGATAATCCTGTGTATTCAACAACAAAGAACGCTCTAAAGTACCGGCGTTAAACGCCAACTCTTCATAGATCCCAAATAAACCGGGATCCGCCACTAACTTTAGCTTTTCATGAAAACTGAAAGGCGGAATAGCGCCGAATACGCAATCGGTCAGTTCATGCACCTCGGCAGGGCTTGCCAAAGAAGCGCGCGTACCGCCTAATGCAAGGGCGATTTTTTGCAAATCGGCTTTTTTATTTGCCGGCAATATTGCCAGAACATGTTGTTTTATGCCGTTTCCTTTCACCACGCAAAGCAATGCTTTAGCTCCCTGTCCCAATTCCGTGCCTCTCATTTTAGCCACTTCTTCCGATTTACCGGCACGAGGGTGTTCAATAACCCGGAATGAAGCCCGGTTCTCCGTTAAAAGTGCGGTCAATTTTTCAAAAGTTTTTTCAGACATATTTACATCCATAATAAAAAACGGAGTAAGACCACTCCATTCAACTAGATCTTGCCGTTATTCTAGCAAATTAGAAAAAATTAAAACCGATAAAAATAACCGACGCAGAAATTTTACGCAAAAAAAAAAAGCCTGCTAATTAAGCAGGCAAATTGTAAGGAAATTTAGATTTTGTAATATAGGGGTTCTATATTATCTAATGTTGTCAAGACAAGGGGAATCTCAACAACGGAATGGAGTTTACTTCAAGTTTTTTTTTCATACAAGCTTACTAAAAAGAAAAAGTATTTTTACTAATAGTTAAAAATAAACTTTACTGAAAGGATTTTGTTCCCTCTTTTTGTTGATTATTTGTGAAATTTTCTTTTCTAAAACGGTTTTTTATTAAAAACAAAATTTCCTTTGAAGCTAGGTCGTAAAAGGGCTAATGACACTTACCAAGTTAATCGTTTGCGTACCTTGAAAAATCTGATGAAGATAAAATATCGACAAAATTTAAAATAAAAAAACAGCACGATTTTTAACAAAATTCATGCTGTTTAAAACTCATCCAACCACTTAAAATTTACAATTTTTCGTGTTTGCAACTGAAAAAAACAGTTAACTCTTCATAAATACTTTTCAATTAATGAAAGAAATTGCTTTGCATTTAAAAAGCCGGTAATACGGGAGTTAACAATTTCATTCCCCTGCCGGTCAAAGAAAATAATCGTCGGCAAACCCAATACGGATAGTTTTTCCATTAATTCGGCATTTTCAGGGCTATTTTTAGTCATATCCACCTGAAGCAATAAAACCTGTTCAAACTTATGTTTAACATCGGGATGAGAAAAAGTATATTTTTCAAATTCTTTGCAAGCTACACACCAATCGGCATAAAGATCCAACATGGCAATGGCTTTAGGATTACTGGTTAACGCCTGCTTTAGTTGCGCATAGTTATTGATCTGCTTAAAACGCGTCGAAGATGAAATTTCCGATTTTTCCACCGCACTTTGAGGATTACCAGCAGGAGCCGAATAATCACCCCAGATAAAATTCTGCAACGGACGAACGGCAATCATCGCTAAAATAAGAAATAAAATCCGCAGCGACCGGCCTAATTTTCCTTTTGGCATAGAAAATGAAAGCCAGGCAAAAAAACTCACCGTCAACAATGACCAAAGCAGATTTTCCCACATACCCGGCAGTACCCGAGCAAGCAGAAATACAGGTAATGCAAGCAATACAAAGCCGAAAGCGGTTTTTACTTTTTCCATCCATGCGCCGGATTTCGGTAGAATCCGATTACCGAATACCGTGATGAGTACCAAAGGCATCCCCATACCAAGGGCTAACAAATAAAGGGTAATAGCACCGAAAAATAAATCACCGGTTTGCGCCACATAAAGCAAGGCACCGGACAACGGCGCCGAAGTGCACGGCGAGGCTATTAATCCCGCAATCATGCCCATAATAAATACCCCGCCTAAGGCGCCGCTCTGCTGTTTTTGGCTGAATAAAGCTAATTTTGTTTGTAACGAACTAGGTAACTGCAGGTTAAATAAGCCGAACATAGAAAGCGCTAAAAGCACAAAAACAGCGGAAAGCGTCACCAATACATAAGGGCTTTGCAAGGCAACCTGAAACGGCAGCCCGATTGCAGCGACAATCAAGCCAAGCAAAGTGTAGGTCAATGCCATACCTTGTACATAAACAAAACTTAATAATAACGCACGCCCTGTGCTTGCTCGTTTTCCTTGCCCGATAACGATAGCGGACAACAGCGGCAACATCGGCAAAACGCAAGGCGTAAAGGCAAGACCAATGCCCAGCAGAAAGAACCCAAATACCGCATATTTACTTTTTAACAAATTTTGAGACAGGCTGTCCTGAGCCGTCAACGTTTGTGATTCCTGCCCTATAGGCAAGCTAGCTAATTCAAGCACTGTAGTTTCGGGCGGATAACAAAAACCTTTCGTACACCCTTGATAAGTGACTTCCAGCCGACTTGCCGCATTTTGTTCATTAACGGGAACCGCAAGAAATAATTCATGACGAAAAATCTCTGTTTCGCCAAAAAATTCATCCTGATGTTTATCGGCTTGCGGATAGATAATTTCACCGATTTTGCTGTTTTCGCCGGTAATACGCAGTTCTTTTTTATAAAGATAATAATTATCCGCAATTTTCCAGTGTAAGTTTATTTGCGCATCTTGCTTATTTGCCGACAAAATAAAAGCTTCATGAGGCTTTAAAAACTGGGGTTTGCCGGTAAAAAGCCCACTATGCGCAACAAATGTTGTCAAACTTAAAATCAAAAAAAGTAAAAAATTTCTCATTAGCCAAACAATATCAAAAAGGGAAACTAAGCGGGAATTCTAGCATAAGATAATGAATAAAAAAGTGTAATTTCTACGGATAAGCTAAAACGGCCAGGTATTTTTATCTATTTGATAATCAAAAGATTAAATACGGACTCTATATCACCGACAATTACACTCGGATCCGGCAATTCGCCTTTTTCCACAAAATAGCGAATGGTTCCCAGTGAAACAATAGCAAATAAATAACCTTGAAAATCCAGTTCTTCACTGCTTTGAGGCTGCTCTCTTACCGCTTGCTTAATATATTCTTCTTTAATAACCAGCGCTAAATCTTTATATAAATGAATGCGAGGGTTCTCAATTTTACCGATTAAATGAATTAAATCGCGATGTTGCCAAAAAATGGGCACCATTTTTTGCGCAAATTCGGTGGTAGGAATCGAAAATCGGTTTTCAAAGTTTTCCGTTAACAATTGTTTAATCTCATCAACCAGCATAAGCGCGACCGCATGCTTATTTTGAAAATGCTTATAAAAAGTAGAACGGTTAATTTGCGCGCGGTCCAAAATATCCTGTACCACAATATGTTCAAACCCTTTTTCTTCCAATAATTCTAAAAATACGTGCCGAATAAGCCCTAAGGTTTTTGTTATGCGGATATCCTGTTTCAATGCCTGTATTCTCCCTTTCCCTCAAATAACCGACAATTTAGCTAATTTTGTAGGAATAAGCAACATTTTGTCGGTTTTTGATGGTTGAGCTTGACCGCCTTGCTTTTTATAATTCGTAAATCTGTCAGTTTAAAAAGGAATCACCATGAAAGCGAAATATGTTGTTGCCATACTTGCGGCGGTTGCCGTTGCGGGCGGAACCATCTGGTATAACGCTCAATTAAAAGCCGAGAAATTAGCCGGTATTGCCGCTGTCAACGGCCGTTTAGAACTGAAACGACTGGATATTGCCACGCTATATGCGGGGCGGGTGGAAGAAATGTACGTGCAGGAAGGCGATGAAGTGCAACCCGGGCAAAACCTTGCCCGTCTTTCTTCCAGCATCTCACAAACCCAGGTGGACGCCGCCAATGCGCAAAAACAACGGGCGCAGGAAGCCGTCACCCGTGCCGTCGCGCAAATCGATTCCCAGCAGCAACAGCTTAAAGTAGCGAAATTAGAATTGGATAACGCGCAAAAATTGCGCCGTGATAATCTGGTGTCTGCCAGTGAATTAGAACGCCGGCAGGCAAATTATCGTGCAGCGGTAGCGGCGGTAAATACGGCGAAAGCCGCTAAAGCGGAAGCGGATGCCGCCGTGAATCAGGCTCAGGCCCAATTGGAACAGGCCCTATCGCAAAACAGCGACATGCTGATCAAGGCGCCGAAAGCAGGCTGGGTGGAATATCAAATTGCCGAAGTGGGAAACGTACTCGGCATCGGCGGTCGCGTAGTGAGTCTGCTGGATCCCACCGATACTTATATCAATGTGTTCTTAACTTCCGCTCAATCCAATCAGGTCAAGGTGGGCGAAGAGGCGCGCATTGTGGTTGACGGTATGAATGCGGTTTTCCCGGCTAAAATCACCTATGTTGCGGCGGATGCGCAATTTACGCCGAAATCGGTGGAAACCACGGAGGAACGGGCAAAATTAATGTTCAAAGTGAAATTGCAGATTCCCGCCGAAATCGCCCTTCAATACAATAAACTGCTGAAAGGCGGTATGACCGCATTGGGTTATGTGAAATACGGACAAGAGGCGCTATGGCCGGAAAATCTGACCGTGAAACTTCCGCAAGGTGAATAAAGATGGCGGATACATTACTTGCCGTGCAGGTGGATAAGCTTAAACATTGTTACGGAAAAACCACCGCACTTTGCGACCTGTCATTACAGATTCCGCGCGGTAAAATCATCGGCTTGATCGGTCCCGACGGCGTGGGTAAATCCACGCTGTTGTCGCTGATTGCCGGCGTAAAAATTATTCAATCCGGCAGCGTAACCGTCTTCGGTCTCAATGTAGCGGAAAAAAAGGCGCGCGACCTGTTATCCCACAAAATTGCCTTTATGCCGCAGGGTCTGGGTAAAAATCTTTATCTGACTTTATCAATTTATGAAAATATTGATTTTCACGCCCGTCTTTTCGGGCTGCCCAAAGCCCATCGCAAAGCGCGCATCGAACGTCTTTTAAACGCGACCGGTCTGGCGCCCTTTGCGGATCGCGCGGCGGGCAAACTGTCCGGCGGAATGAAACAAAAGCTCAGTCTTTGTTGCGCCTTGGTACACAGTCCCGATTTACTTATTTTAGACGAACCTACCACCGGTGTAGACCCCCTCTCCCGTCGCCAATTCTGGCAATTGGTGGAGGATCTGCGTCGGGAAACGCCGGGCATGACGGTGATCGTCGCGACCGCCTATATTGACGAGGCGGAAGGTTTTGAACAGGTCATTGCCATGGATGACGGCAAGCTGATTGCCTATAAGCCGACCAAACAGCTGATTGCGGAAACCGAAAGCGAAAATCTGGAACAGGCCTATGTAAAATTGCTGCCGGCGGACAAACGCGGGTCGGGGAAGGGCTTGACCATCCCGCCTTTCGAAGTCGATGCGAACGAGCCGCCCGTTATTGTTGCGGAAGGATTAACCAAACGTTTCGGCGATTTTACTTCGGTGGATAATGTCAGTTTTACCATTCCTAAAGGGGAAATCTTCGGCTTTTTGGGTTCCAACGGCTGCGGCAAATCCACCACCATGAAAATGCTCACCGGTTTACTCGACCCTAGCGAAGGTACGGCAACCTTATTGGGACAGCCCATTGACGCCAGCAATATAGATACCCGCAAACGAGTGGGTTATATGTCGCAGGCATTCTCGTTATATGAAGAATTGACGGTACGCGAGAACCTGGAATTGCACGCAAAACTGTTCCAGATTCCGCCGGCACAATGGAATACCTATGTTCATTCCGCCATGGAACAATTCGATCTCGCCGATCTGGCGGATGAAAAACCCTCTTCCCTGCCCTTGGGCATTCGTCAGCGTTTACAACTCGCCGCCGCCTGTTTGCACAAACCCGAACTGTTAATTTTAGACGAACCCACCTCCGGCGTGGATCCTGCGGCACGGGATATGTTCTGGGAATATTTGATTAAACTCTCCCGCGAGGATCGCATCACCATTTTCGTCACCACCCATTTTATGAACGAAGCCGCCCGCTGCGACCGCATTTCCTTTATGCACCGCGGACGCGTACTGGCTGTAGGAACGCCGGAAGAATTACGAACCGGCAAAAATGCAGCGACCCTGGAAGAAGCTTTTATCATTTATCTGGAAGAACAGGCGGACGACATTACCGCGCCAAGCAATGAAACCGGCCAAAGTGCGGTCAAAAATGACGAAGTTTTACCGCCAGCTGAAGGATTATGGACATGGTGGTCTTTAATCTGGACCTTTGCCGTGCGTGAAGGTAAAGAGCTGCTGCGGGATAATATCCGCTTATTCTTTGCTTTTTGCGGACCAATTATTATGTTGATGGCAATGGCGGGCAGCATTTCCTTTGATATTAATCCGTCAAACTTCAAAGTATTGGATCACGATAACAGTTCCGCAAGCCGTAAGTTTGTAGAATACTTCACCGGTTCGCCATATTTCATCAGACAGGCGGATCTTCATTCGGTGGATGAAATCAACCCGGCCCTGCAGACCGGCGAAATCAAATTAGTGATTGAAATCCCGATTGATTTCGGCAAGAAAATGTTAAACGGTCAACAACCTGAAGTGGGGCTGTTTATTGACGGTGCCTTCCCTTCCGTAGCGGAAAATCTAAACGGTTCCGCCTCCGGGGTGATTCGCCAATATATAACGGAAACCCTGAAAGAACAGGGATTTAACCCTCCGTCTAACGCCGCCACCGAGACTCGTTTCGTTTATAATCAGGACTTTAAAAGTGTTTATGCGATAACGCCGGGCATCATTATGCTGGCGATGATTTTAATTCCGGCAATGATGACGGCTCTCGGCGTAGTACGGGAACGGGAAATCGGTTCGATTATGAACTTGTACGGTTCACCGGCCTCCAAACTTCAATTTTTACTGGGCAAACAATTACCCTATATATTACTGTCTTTTCTCAGTTATCTGCTGTTAGTGACGGTATCCATTGTGATCTTTGGCGTCCCCATTAAAGGCTCGATATTTGCGATGTTTTTCGGCTGCTTGATAGGCATTTGCGCTTCAACGGCATTCGGTTTATTCGTTTCCAGTTTTGTCAAATCGCAAGTCGCTGCAATTTTTGCCACCGCCATTATCAGCATTGTACCAGCCATTAATCTGGCGGGGATCTTCTATCCGACTTCTGCGTTGGACGAACATTTGTTAATGGTATCCCAAATATTCCCCGGCGCATGGTTTCAAAATATCAGTCTGGGCGGTTTCACCAAAGGATTGGGATTTGCCGAATTAAGTTCGAATTATCTTCAGCTGGCTATTATCTATGCAATGTATATTAGTCTTGCCGTGCTGTTCTTAAAGAAACAGGAGAAATAAAATGTCACGTTGGTTAAAAAATGTCTTTTTTCTCTGCGGTAAAGAATTCAAAAGTTTATTTAGCGATCTTACTTTGCTGATTTTAATCATATATATGTTTACGGTCGCCTTAGTTACCGTGGCAAATCTGCCGACTACAGAAGTAAAAAATGCCTCTGTCGGGATTGTCGATCATGATCATTCCGCCCTTTCCTATCGTTTAAAAGATGCGTTACTCAAGCCCTATTTCAAAAAAGTCGAACATATTTCACAAGAACAGATTGACGATTTAATGGATAACGGTAATTTTACCTTTATCATCGATATTCCGCCTAATTATCAGCAGGATATCTTAGCCGGTCATAATCCGACCGTTCAAATTTTAATCGATGCTACAGCCATGACCCAGGCCAGTATCGGCTCATCTTATATTACTCAGATTTTTACCGGCGAAGTGAATCGTTTCCTCAAGACGACCAATTCGCCTACGCCGATAAAAACGGCGGTAAATGTGCTGTATAACCCGAATTATTCCAGTAAATGGTTTATGGGAGCGGTTCAGACGGTGGGAAATCTGAATCTGCTCACCATGCTATTGGTCGGTGCCGCGATTATTCGTGAACGCGAGCGCGGCACCATAGAACATCTATTGGTAATGCCCGTGCGTTCCAGTGAAATTGCCGTAGCCAAAGTGCTGGCAAACGGTCTGGTTCTGTTCGTCGTCGCGATGCTCTCGCTCAAATTTGTGGTGCAAGGCTATTTGGCTATTCCCATTACTAATTCGTCTATTTGGTTATTCGGCTTGGGCGTGATTATTTTTATTTTCTCCATCGCCTCGCTGGGTATTTTATTAGCCGTATTTGCCCCCACTATGCCGCAATTCGGCTTACTATGCCTGCCGGTTTATATGGTGATGTATATGCTTTCGGGTACGATGTCTCCCTTAGAAAATATGCCGCAAATCGCCCAATATTTAACCCAGTTTTCGCCGACCACTATTTTAGGTTCTTACGCAAAAGACGTACTGTTCCGGGGCGCCGGTCTGAATATGGTGTGGGACGATTTAGTCAAAATGGCGGCGTTAGGCGCATTATTCTTAGGTATTGCGCTCATGCAATTTAAATCCATGCTTTCCAAACAAGGATAAAAGTGCGGTTAAAAAAACAGTTATTTTTGAATGCCGGCTACGCCGGAAAAAATAATCCGTTATAGGGATGATGAATATTTTCAGCAAATTTTGTAGGATAAATTATGAAATCAATGCATAAACTTTCGCTTATCGCCGTGCTGGTTACTCTTGCAGCCTGCTCAAGCACCAATGTGGATCTCAACTCACAAATTGAAATGCCGGCACAGTTTGAACAAACCGCGCAGGCCACGGGTACCGCTGAGATCACGCAATGGTGGCGCAATTGGAATGATCCCCAATTAACCGCACTGATCGAACAAGGCTTGCAGCAAAACTTAGAGGTCGCCATGGCTAGAAGCCGTTTAGCGGAAGCACAAGCCAATGCGGCTTACACTGATGCGGATTTAGGCCCTTCCGTTTCCGCCAGTGGCAGCGCGAGCGGTTCCCGTGCCAGAGTGGATAATCCCCTGACCGGCGGATCCTCCACCTCTTCCGGCAGCTACCAGTATGCCGCCGTCACCGCAAGCTGGGAATTAGACTTTTTCGGCAAAAAACGAAGCGATCGGGATGCGGCTGAAGCTCAGGCGTTAAGCGCGCAGGATCAGGTGTATGCAGCCCAAATGCTGGTTGCCGGCCAAATTGCCGAAAGCTATTTCAACATCGCCGCCCTGCAGCAACGTCAAGCGGTATTACAACAATATGCGGACGTATTAGGCAAATTAAAAACCTATGTCCAAGGGCGTTTCAACGCCGGCCAGGCCAATGCTAACGACGTATTACAAACGGAAAGCCGTTTAAGCTCAATACAAGCGAATCTGGCGACCTTCGACAGCCAAATTGACAGCAACCGACGGGCCATTGCGATTTTAACCGGCAAACCCGCACAAGGTTTTCGCTTATCCCCGGCGGTCAAAAATCCGTTAATCAACCTGCCGGCGGCACCTGCGGGCGTATTACCGGGCGAAGTACTCGCCCGTCGTCCGGATTTGCATTCTTACCGAAACCAGGTACAAGCGGCGGCGGCAAAATTAGCCAGCGCCAAAGCGGATCTGTATCCGAGATTTGACATTCAATTTATGGGCGGCACGGGTCGCATTGATGTGAATTCCGATATTTCCGAATTAAAAGGCTGGGCGGGCTTGGTCAGCGGCGGAATCAGCCTGCCGATATTCACCAACGGACGAATCCAAGCCAATATTGATGCGGCGGACGCCCGCTTAAAAACCGCATTATTGCAATATGACAAAGCGCTTATCCAAGCCCTTGCCGACGTAGATAACAGCTATCAGGCACAGTTTGCACTAAACCGCCAAATCCGGCTATTACAAACCGCAGCCGCCCAAACACAAAAAAGTGCGGTCAATGCGGAGAAATTATTTCAATACGGTGAAAAAACCTTAAACAATACCCTTTCCGAACGAATCAACGCCCTGAATGCCCGGGAACAACTGATTCAGGCAAGACTCACCCACGCCAAAAATTTAGTCAGCCTATATAAGGCGCTGGGCGGCGGTTGGGTTAAATAAAAAGTGCGGTCAAAAAATCAAAAATTTTGACCGCACTTTTTAATCTAACCTTGCTTGCAATTTTTCACTAAGCGATTGGCGTTCCCGCTCGCTTAAAGCCTCTCCTTTTGCGTTGGTGAGGATAAAAAAATCCTGAGCTTTTTCGCCTATTGTGGTGATTTTGGCATTTTGAATACTTAAATTCAGTTCACTGAACACAAGACTTACATCTGCCAATAGCCCGGCTTTATCCAAAGTGAAAAGCTCCATTTCCGTGTGGGTCGTTTTTTCCGTATTTAGAAATCGTACTTCCGTTTTTACATTAAAATGCTGTAATTTATGATTTTCCGAACCCTGTAACTTTGGCAGTTCGTTTGAGTTTAGTGAGTTTATAATTGCTTTTTCCAGCACTCTTCTTCTATCAAATTTAAGTAACGAACCATCCAATTCCGTTACAATAAAACTATCGAAGGCATAACCGTCTAAGCTGGTAATAATTTGTGCGTCATGAATACTGAGTTTTTTGTTGCCGATAGCGGCGACAACTTTTAAGAATAAATTCGGCCGGTCTTTGCAATAAATGAATACTTCCGTTCCGCCGGCGGAAAAGCGATTACTGATTTTAACCAAAAGTTCGGTTTCAACGCCGGCAAGCAATACCGCATGCCAGGCAAGTTCTTTCGGCGTATTGCGTAAAAAATAATCGCCCGGGCACCGTTTCCAAAGGGATTGAACATCTTCCGTAAAGCCTTGAGACTGCAATATTTCCAGCGCTAATGCCTTATTCTGTTCTTCCTGTTCCTGATTGTCTAAAAGATTATCCATGCCCTGATTGAATTGCTGGTTGGTATATTGATAAAGGCTGGCGAATAAAGAACGCTTCCAACTGTTCCATAAGGTGGTATTGGTTGCACAAATATCGGCGACCGTTAAACAAACGAGATAATTCAGCCGCACTTGATTTTGCACTTCGGCGGCAAAATTCATTACTACTTCAGGGTCATGAATATCCCGCCGTTGCGCCGTAACCGACATAAATAAATGCTGTTTTACCAGCCATTTCATAGTCTCTATTTCACGGCAATCAAAACCGTGCTGTGCTGCAAAGCGGCCCACGTCAACCGCGCCAAGATCCGCATGATTACCACCCCGCCCTTTGGCAATATCATGAAATAAGGCGGCAATATAGATCAATGCCCGATCCGGTAAGGAAGGGAATAATTTTACGCAAAGCGGATGGGCTTCCGCCGTTTCTTCCGACAGGAATGTCTCTAATTTGGCTAAAACCCGCATGGTATGTTCATCTACGGTGTAGATATGGAATAAATCAAATTGCATTAATCCTTCAATGCCTTTCCATTCCGGAATATAAGCGGTCAACACGCCGTATTTGTGCATGGGAATTAGCGCCCGCTCTATCCCTCTTGGTTGAGTGAGTAAGCGTAAAAATTTTTCCCGGGCGGCAGGCAATTCCGATAAATAACCGTTCAATTGCCCTAAAGCCAAATGCAGGAGGCGCAACGTAGAGGAATGCAGTTCCGCTTGGGAATGAATAATTAAATGGCTGAATAAATCCAAAATAGTATCGGGCTGTTGAACAAAACAATCCTCACGCACAAGAAAAATGGCGTTATTGATCATTTGGAAATTATCATCAAGAACCTGGCATTCTTCTTCTCCATTCTCATCCACAAAATGTTCTTTATAATGCTTGGCGAGAATATCGCTGGCTAAAGAAATCGCCTGTAAGGATTGGAAAAAGGCTTTCATCATGGTTTCCACCCCTTGATTTCCCTCCCCCTGATAACCGAGCAATTCGCTGACTTTCACTTGTCGGTCGAACAAAAGGCGATTATCGTAGCGTTTTAAAATCAGGTGTAAAGCGAACCGCACTTTAAACAGAAATTGCTGATTTCGTTCCAGTTCCGCATATTCTTCCGGGTAAATAAAGCCGGATTGCAGGATTTCCTCAAGGCTTAAGGCATTAGAATGGCGCAGAGCAATCCAGTAAATCAAATGCAGATCGCGCAATCCGCCGGGGTTGTATTTGATATCGGGTTCAAGGTTGTAGCTGGTATTGTTATAACGTTGATAACGTTGTTTTTTTTCTTTAATTTTGGCTTCAAAAAATGTTTTCCGCGGCCAGAAATCCTCCCGTCCGACAATAGAACTTAATTTATCGAATAAGGCTTCATTACCCGTCAACAAGCGGCTTTCAAGCAAATTGGTAGCGATAGTAATATCCGCTCTGCCTTGGCTATCGCAATCTTCAAGAGTTCTGACGCTTGCCCCCACATCAAACCCGCAATCCCACACAAACTGAATAAACTCTTCTACTTTTTTCGCTAAATCCGCCGGCATTGGTTGTTCCGTTAAAATCAGAAAATCCAAATCCGATAACGGAAAAATTTCTCGCCGCCCGTAACCGCCTACGGCAATCAGCGCCAGATCCGTCACTTCATGTAATGAAAACTGTCGCCAAAGCCGAATAAGAAAATTATCACAAAACAAAGTGCGGTGAGAAATCAACGAATTTACATCGGCTTGAGCGAAATTTTCCAATTCCGTTTGTTTAAGTTGCTCTTTTTGTTGTTTGATAAGGCCGGGCGTTAATAGACCTTCGACAGACTGGAACATAAAAAATCTCAATATAACTGACTGAATAATGAAATTATTATGACCGATCAAAAAAGGAAAATCACCTAAAAATACGACTTTTTCGACCGCACTTTCAATGACTTATTAGGAGGGTCTGTTTATTATAGACAGGCCCTAAGTTAAACGAACTAAGGCGGGCTATGAACCCGCCTTTGCAATAGAAAGGTTAAACTATAGCAGAAAATTAAGCTTCGGCATTGACCATAATACGGGAAATACGCCCTTCCTTTTCTTCTTCTTCACGAATGGTCATTACTTCGCAACCGGTTTCGGTTACCACTAATTCATGTTCGAATTGTGCGGAATGACTGCGGTCTTTCGTTTTCACCGTCCAGCCGTCGCCCATTAAGCGCACCTCTTTTTTACCCGCGTTAACCATCGGTTCAATAGTGAACACCATGCCCGGTTTTAACACCACACCGCCGTCGTCACCGAAATAATGCAATACTTGCGGTTCCGTATGATATTGATCGCCGATTCCGTGACCGCAATATTCACGCACCACGGAAAAGCCCTGTTTTTCCACATATTGCTGAATGGCTTTGCCGATTTGGTTCAAACGCACACCGGCTCTTACCGCGCGAATTCCCACATAAAGGGCTTCTTGAGTCACTTCGCATAGTAATTTGCTGCGAACGGAGGTTTCGCCGCCAACGATATACATTTTTGAGTTGTCGCCGTAATAACCGTCTTTAATCACGGTAACGTCCAAATTTAAAATATCACCGTTCTTTAAAATTTTATCTTCGCTCGGAATACCGTGACAAACGACGTCATTCAATGAAATACAGGTCGCTTTAGGAAAACCGTGATAACCCACATTAGCAGGCGTTGCACCCTGAACCCGCTCGATATATTCATGGCAAATACGGTCTAATTCGCCGGTAGATACGCCTTCTTTAATATAAGGTTCAATCATCACTAAAATATCTGACGCCAATTTACAAGCAATACGGATTTTTTCTAATTCTGCTTCTGTTCTTAATGGAATTGCCATTATCTCTCTCTTTTATAAATTTATTGTCAAAAAATGTACGCATATGATAACACTTTTTATTTGCAGCCTCCATATTTTAAAAATCGGCAATATCTATAGATTTTTTGGTTGAACGAATTAGTCGGTTATTAGATAATAGCCGATCATTTAGGAACGATTTCAGTTTAGGATAAAATTATGACAGATATGACAATACCTCTTACTTTTACTGACGCTGCGGCAAAAAAAGTAAAAAATTTAATTATTGAAGAAGAAAATCAGGATCTTAAATTACGCGTCTATATTACCGGCGGCGGTTGCAGCGGCTTCCAGTACGGCTTTACTTTTGACGAAAAAGTCAATGACGGCGATTTAACCATTGAAAACGACGGCGTTAAGCTGGTTATCGACCCGATGAGCTTACAATATCTTATCGGCGGTACCGTGGATTATACGGAAGGTCTGGAAGGTTCGCGCTTTGTTGTGCACAACCCGAATGCCACAACGACTTGCGGCTGCGGCTCCTCCTTCAGCATTTAGTTATGGACTTCCAATTCACCCGTTATTTAGGTTCCGTCGAGGCAAAATGTTCCATGGGGCATGAAGCGGTGGCGAACTGGTTTAACAGCGAAGTGCGGTCTGATTCTCAGAAAATTTACACCGCACTTTCCGTTCTCGCGCAAGCAAAAAAGCAATCCTATGAGCAGGAAATTCGTTTAATCGGTGCGGAATACAGCCTTTTCATTAATGCCGATGAGGTTATGGTTAAAGCCAATAATCTGGATATGACGGACAGTTCCGAGCAAGATTTGGAAAAAGATTTTCATTATTATGATGAAGAAAGCATCGCTTTTTGCGGGCTTGAAGATTTCGAAAACTTCTTAACTTCCTATTTGAATTTTATCGCTTAAAATTTCACCGCACTTTTGCTGAAAAACAATTTTCGCAGAAAAGTACCGGCAATGCGCATTTATCAAGGCAAAATCAGTAATATTTTTGCAACTGTGATGGGATAATCGCAATTTCTGCGGTTACCTATGGACTATTTCAAAATTTAGTCTAAAATCTCGCGTTTCTATAGAATCTGTTTATCCCTTTAACGTGAATAAGATAAAAAGGATAAAATAATGAGAATCAAAATATGATTAGTGTATTTGATATGTTTAAAGTCGGCATCGGTCCCTCAAGTTCGCATACGGTAGGCCCGATGAAAGCGGGTAAACAGTTTATCGATGATTTAATTACACAAGGGAACATTGGAAAAATCACCCGAATTCATGCCGATGTGTACGGTTCGCTTTCCATGACGGGGCTCGGGCACAATACGGATATTGCCATTATTATGGGGCTTGCGGGCTACCTTCCGCATAATGTAGACATCGACAGCATTGCCGATTTCATTTCCCGGGTAAAACAGACCGCACTTTTACCTGTTGCCGGAGGTTCGTATACGGTCAACTTCCATTTCAAACAGGATATGCAGTTCCATGATTCCTTTTTATCTCTCCATGAAAACGGCATGACATTAACCGCATTTATGAATGATGAAATCGCTTATCGCCAAACCTATTATTCCATTGGCGGCGGTTTTATTGTTGACGAAGCGCATTTTAATCAAGCGCAAAATGAAGAAGTACCGGTGCCTTATCCTTATAACAATGCGGCGGATATTCTCCGCCATTGCCATGATACCGGGCTGCCGATTTCCACCGTAGTTTTCCGAAACGAAGTGGCATTGCACGGCAAAGAATCCGTCGAACATCATTTATCCCTGATTTGGCAAACCATGCAGGATTGCATTAAACACGGACTAAAAACCGAAGGCTTATTGCCCGGCCCGTTAAAAGTGAGCCGCAGGGCACCCGCATTACATCGTTTATTACAGGCGAACAGTAATCTGAATAATGATCCGATGCAGGTTATCGACTGGATCAATATGTTCGCCCTTGCCGTTAATGAAGAAAATGCGGCGGGCGGGCGCGTTGTTACCGCACCGACGAACGGCGCCTGCGGTATCGTGCCGGCGGTACTTTCTTATTATGAAAAATTTATCTCGCCGCTAAATGCCGAAACCGTCGAACGTTATTTATTGGTTTGCAGTGTAATCGGTTCTCTTTACAAAATGAATGCCTCAATTTCAGGTGCCGAAGTGGGTTGTCAAGGCGAAGTGGGCGTTGCCTGTTCCATGGCGGCAGCCGGCTTAACCGAAATTTTAGGCGGAAATCCCGAACAAGTATGTATTGCTGCGGAAATTGCTATGGAACACAATTTAGGTTTGACCTGCGACCCCGTTGGCGGGCAGGTTCAAGTACCTTGCATCGAGCGTAACGCCATTGCCTCCGTAAAAGCCATCAATGCCGCTCGCATGGCGCTACGCCGAAGCACTAATCCGCGCGTAACTTTAGATAAAGTCATCGAAACCATGTACGAAACCGGCAAAGATATGAATGCAAAATATCGGGAAACTTCAAAAGGCGGGTTGGCAATTAAAGTGGTATGTAGCTGACAAATCCCCGCACCGCTTTAAATAATCCGGGCGTTTCCCGCTAAAATTTCACAAAAACGTACCGCACTTTTACTGATAGTTCACGGATAAAAGTGCGGTACGCTTTTTCAAAATTTCATATCTTTAGCGTTTTCTTTATTAATTCTATGATAGAATTTCTTTCGATATTTTTATGAGAAACGGGTCAATAGAATGTCAACCGAGCAAGACAAATCCGCACAAAACAATACATCGAACAAACCGGCTAAAACCCTGCAAAATAAAAAACGCCGTTTTACCCTTTTTATGGCAAAACTGGCATTTACCGGCGCTTGTTTAATCGGCGCCTACGGTATTTATTTAGACGGGCAAATCCGTTCAAAAATGGACGGCCAAATTTGGCGTTTGCCCGCTGAAGTTTACAGCCGCATTGAGAGTATTCGTTTAGAAGATAATTGGTCGTTGGACAAAATTAAGCAAACCTTATTGGAAAACGATTATCGTCAAACCACTCTGGTTGCCGCGCCCGGCGATTTCAAAATTGAAGATAACAGCATTGTGTTGATTCGCCGCGCCTTTCCGTTTCCCGAGCAAGCAGAAGCGCAACGGGTTTTCCGCCTGCGCTTTACGGACAACAAACTTAGTGTAATTGAAGATTTAATCAATCTAAAAGCGATTAATGAATTCAAATTATCGCCTAAATTAATCGCCATGCTGCAATCCGAGAAAGAAGAGCGTCTTGCGATTCCGCTGCAAAACTATCCTCGTTTATTAATTGATGCGCTACTTCTCACTGAAGACCGCAATTTTTATCAGCACGAAGGTATTAGCCCGCTCGGTATGGCCCGCGCTATGATTACGAATATTCGCGCCGGTCATACGGTGCAAGGCGGCAGTACGCTCACCCAGCAGTTAGTAAAAAACCTTTTTTTAACCAACGAACGTTCTATTTCCCGCAAAATTCACGAAGCCTTGATGGCTATTTTGTTAGACTTTCGTTACGATAAAAACACCATTTTGGAAACCTACCTTAATGAAATTTATTTAGGACAGAGCGGTGATATTCAAATTCACGGATTCGAATTAGCCAGCCATTTTTATTTCGGTTTGCCTATTAGAGAAATCAGTCTTGATCAAATTGCCTTACTTGTGGGTATGGTTAAAGGCCCGTCTTTATACAATCCTTGGCGTAACCCCGGCTACGCGTTGGAGCGTCGCAATGTGGTATTGCGCTTGTTACTGGAGCATAAAATCATCGGGCAGGAACTTTACGATATGTTGAGCAAGCGTCCGTTAGGCGTGCAGGAAAAAGGAAAAATCACAAGAAATTATCCGTCTTTTATTCAAACCTTGCAGGCGGAACTGCGGGATAATCTGGGCGAAAACCGTGAAAATAAATTACTAGGCGCCCGTATTTTTACCACCTTGGATCCTAAACAACAACGTGCGGCGGAACAGGCGGTAGTGAAAGCAACCGGCGAATTACAGCTCAAAACAAAAAATCCCGATTTACAGGCGGCCATGATTATTGCCGATTATAAAAGCGGGCAGATTTTGGCTATTGTCGGCGGCACGCAAATTCAATATGCCGGCTTTAACCGCGCGTTTATGGCGAAACGACAAATCGGTTCATTGGTAAAACCTTCGGTTTATTTAGCCGCACTTTCCGAACCGGATAAATTCCGTTTGAACACACCGTTAAATAACCGCCCGATCACTATCACCATTAAAGGCAGTCCGCCTTGGTCGCCACGCAATTATGACAATCGTTTCAGCGGTTCGGTGATGTTAATTGATGCCTTGGCCCGCTCTTTAAATGTGCCAACCGTTAACCTGGGTATGAAAACAGGGCTTAAAAAAGTAATCGAAACCCAGCAGGCAATGGGCTGGGATAAAGTCAATATCCCTAAAGTACCCTCTATGTTACTGGGTTCGTTGCAAGTATCGCCTTATGATGTAACAAAGTTGTATCAGACCATTGCCAATAACGGCGGCAAGGTTCGGTTAACAACAATTCAAAGCATTACGGACAGACAAGGTAACCTGCTTTATCACCATGATAACAATGCCGAACAAGTAGTGCCGGAAGAAGCCGCTTATCAAACGCTGTATGCCATGCAACAGGTAGTAGATCGAGGCACCGCGCGTAGTTTAATGGAAAACTTCGGACAATATCATTTGGCCGGTAAAACAGGTACGACGAATGACGCCCGTGATACTTGGTATGTGGGCATTGACGGGCAAAACCTTGCGACGGTTTGGGTCGGTCGCGATGATAACGGCGAAACCAAACTCACCGGTGCAAGCGGCGCGCTTTATCTTTATAAAGATTATTTAACAAGAGTACCGGTTAAAACCTTAAAGTTAACTAAACCCAAAGGTATTAAATTCGTCGGCATTAACAGCTATGGCGGTTGGAATTGCGATAATCCGATCCGCACCATTCCGGTCTGGGCGGGAAAAGATCAGGTTTTCTGTGCGCCGACACCAAAACCCGCACCGGTTGAACAAGCTCAACCTGCGGTAGTTGAAGAAGCCGCGCCGGCTCAATAAATCTTATATAATCTATACAAAAAGTGCGGTAAATTTTACCGCACTTTTGCTATTTAAACCGAAAATCAAACCTTACTTGCCAAATAACGTTCCACCGTATCCACAATGGCCTGGGTTTGCGGGTCAATTTCAATATTCACTTTCGAGCCGATTTTGCGCTGCCCGATTAAAGTACGGTGAATAGTTTCCGGAATTAAATTCACACAAAACTTATTATCTTTCACTTCACCGATGGTTAAACTGATTCCGTCCACCGCAATAAAACCTTTGGTCAGGATATATTTCATTACCTCATTCGTCGGCAGTTTAAACCAAAGCTGCAGGTTATTTTCCGAAGGAATAATTTCGACGACTTCGGCAGTGCAGTAAACATGCCCGGAAAGAAGATGACCGCCGATCTCCGAACCCATTTTCATTGCCCGTTCGATATTAACGAAATCCCCTTCCTTCACATCACCGAGATTGGTGATTCTCAGGGTTTCCGTCATTAAATCGAAGCTCACAAGATCACCCTTAATATCGGTGACGGTTAAACAAACGCCATTATGCGCTACCGATGCGCCGATTTCTAAATCCGCTAATAATTTCTGTGGCATTTTAATAATGTGTGTTCTAAAATTCCGTTTGGAAATAATTGACTGAATTTGCGCAGTCCCCTGAACAATACCTGTAAACATAATTTTCTCCAATAAGAATTGCAGATCCGACTATCTGCAAAATTTTATCTATTATAAAGTAAAATATTCACATTTATGCAAAAAATTACTCATTGGCAAGAATATAAAATAGAAGCCAAAAGCCTGATTCTCCTTTCTTTACCGATTTTATTAGCACAAATTGCACAAAATTCAATGGGGCTGGTAGATACCATTATGGCCGGGCGTGTTAGCGCGGCGGATATGGCGGCAATTTCTGTAGGCGCATCAATTTGGATGCCGTTGGTGCTGTTCGGGCAGGGTTTGCTCCTTGCGCTACCACCGACAATTTCTTATCTGAACGGTTCGGCGCAGCGTCACCGCATTGCCCATCAGGTCAGACAAGGTATTTGGATTATTTTGTTCTCAATTGTTCCCCTCGCATTGCTGATTTATCACAGTGATACGGTCATTAACCGAATGGGCATGGAAGAACACTTAGCACAAATTACCATTAAATACCTCCACGCCATGCTGTTTGGCTTGCCCGCCTATTTGTTGCTGGTTAATTTTCGCTGTTTAAACGACGGTTTGGCAAAAACCAAACCGGCAATGATTATTACCCTGATCGGTTTACTGCTGAATATTCCGCTGAATTACATTTTCATCTACGGGAAATTGGGCGTGCCTGCCTTTGGTGCGGTCGGTTGCGGAATCGCCACTACTATCGTGAATTGGATTATGTGCATATTGATGATAAGTTACACAAAATCCGCACGCAACCAGCGGGATTTAAAAGTATTTGAAAACATTATTGAATTACCTAACCCGGCGACTCTGAAAAAACTGTTTAAATTAGGTTTGCCTATTGCAATTGCGATATGTAGCGAGGTGGCGCTTTTCGCTCTAACCTCTTTGCTGCTTTCACCATTAGGTACGAATGCGGTTGCAAGCCACCAAATTGCGTTAAATACCAGTTCGTTTATTTTTATGCTGCCGATGTCTTTAGGTATGGCAACGACTATTCTGGTCGGACAAAGCCTTGGTGAACGCTCGCCGTTGAAAGCTAAGGATATCAGTTATGTCGCCCTGTTTATAGGTTTAGCCACTGCAACCCTAACGGCATTTTTAACTGTCGTTTTACGTTACCAAATCGCCGGTATTTTTGTTAAGGATACGGAAGTTATCTCCCTTGCGGCTTCCCTTTTATTGCTCAATGCCCTTTATCAGTTTTCCGATGCGGTACAAGTGGTAGTGGGCGGCGCATTGCGCGGTTATAAAGATACCAAAGCGATTTTATACATCACATTATTCTGCTACTGGGTGTTAGGTATGCCTATTGGTTATATTTTATCAAGAACGGATTTAATAACCGCCCACATGGGACCTACGGGATTCTGGATAGCTTTTGTGGTAAGCCTCACGGTAGCGGCCGTTTTGTTATTTTACCGGATGTATAAAATTCAAAAACAATCCGATGAACAATTATTAACGAAACTGGAAAAATTGAAATAATCTGATTTTAGGGCGTAATCATACGCCTTGTTTTTCATATGAACCCGCCGATTAATCTAAATAAAAATAATTCTTATTGTATAAGATAAGGATTTTCTATATACTTTCCGCAATTTTTATCGCATAAATTTGCGTATCTATTTTTTATCAATACCCTAATAATCTTAAATAATCTAAGGTTTCTTATGAATTTTAAATTTAACTTAATTTATACCGCACTTTTCAGCGGGCTTGCTTTTTCGTCCTATGCAACTGAAACGAATCAGGAAGTAAATACCGAATTAGAACAAATTAACGTCGCTACCGAATTAGAAAAAGCAAAAGCTGCCGGCAATAAACAAAAGGACATTGTGAATTTAAGTTTATTAGGCCGTCAACCCGCCTTTACCTCACCTATTTCCGTGGTGAATTATGACGAAAAAGCCTTTGAAGACAAGCAACCCCGTAATGTAGTGGATGCCATTGCAAAAACCGATGCTTCCGTAATGAATTTTGGCGGCGAAACCAATACGCTTTCGGGAATTTATGTGCGCGGCTTGCAGCTTGATGCGCGCCAAATCAGCGTAAACGGCTTAGCCGGCCTTTATTCCACTTACAACTCGCCGACCGCCGCAGTCAGCTCGGCACAATTAATTAAAGGCGCATCAACCGCCACAACAGGTATGGATCCTGAAGGTTCCGCCGGTTCAGCTATGAATATTGAAACCAAACACGCAACGGATAATCCGATTAATAAAATCGGTTTTGGCTGGTTCAGTAACAACCGTTTGCAGGAATCTTTTGATTTTGGCCGCCGATTCGGCGAAAACAATGCCTGGGGTGTACGTGTTAACGGTAAATATCGTGACGGCGATACCGCCCGCCACGGATATGACGAGATTAATAAGGAATTTGCCGTTGCCGCAGACTACCGCGGCGATAAATTTCGCGCAGCCATAGACTATATGTACGCCAAACGCGCCACCAACGGCGGACGTGCGCGTGTACAGGATATTCAAAATCTTGATTTTGCCATGCCGAAAGCGCCGGACGGAAAAATTAATTTAATTCCGAACTGGTCAGGACAAACTACCGAAGATCAAACCGTTATGGGTACCTTTGAGTATGATTTGCCTTATAACATGATGTTGTCCGGCGGACTTGGCCATATGGAATCTAAATATTACGGTTCTTTTACCCAATTAACCATGAAAAATACCGACGGTGATTACAGTGCCGCAAATTCTACCTTAATTGATTATCGCACCCGCACCACAAGCGCAAACTTAAAGCTGCAAGGCGAGTTTGAAACAGGTTCGATTTACCATATGTGGAATACTTCCTTTGATATAGTCGAACGTCAGCGCGATTTCGATAACAATCCGAGCAAAAAACGAACCGGTAAATTCAGCACTAATATTTATAATCCCGTCTTTATCAGTACACCTGAGCAAGACGGTCTGGCTCAGGAAACGGATGTTAAATTAAAAAGTTATAGCTGGGCATTAGCGGATACCGCCGGCTTCTTTGACAATAGTCTGCGTTTAACCCTTGGCGGTCGTTTCCAATGGATAAAACAGCACAATTATAAAAACGATAGCAAAGGCGATAAAAACCGCTTTAGCCCGATGGTCACGCTGGCTTATGTGCCGAATCCTGATTTAGTGTTCTACGGTAACTATCTGGAGGATTTAGAGCCGGGTTATGTGGATGAAGACGGCAATATGGCAAAACCGGTAGTAAGCCGCCAGATTGAACTTGGCGTGCGTAAAAACTGGGGAGATTTATTCACCACTACCGCCAGCATTTACCAAATTCGTCGCCCGGGTACTGTCACGACTAATTTAGCTAAAACAGTCGGCGAAGAACAGGGTGAAGAACGCAATCGCGGTATCGAATTTAATATTTATGCCAGCCTGTTTAACAACACAGTACGCCCAAGCTTAGGCATTACCTATAACAAAGGGGAATTAATCGACTATTCCACTTATGCCGGCGCAATTAAAACCGGAACCCAAGTCGCAAGCCCTAGAATTATCAGTAAAGCCAATATCGACTGGGATACGCCGTTTATTGAGAATCTGACCTTAAACGCCGCTCTGCAGTATTACGGCAAATCCTATCAGGATATTGATAAAAAATATAAACTACCCGCTTACACAACAGTGGATCTGGGAGCGAAATATCTGATTAAGCTCAATGAAACTCAAACTCTGACGTTACGTGCGGCGGTAGAAAATGTATTCGACAAAAACTACTGGCAGGTACAACGCGGCAAATATGACCGCAGTTTTGCCGTGGTGGGTATGCCCCGTACTTACTGGCTAACCGCAGAATATACATTCTAATTATCACCGCCAATCTAAGGGCAGTTCACTGCCCTTTTGTCTTATTCGGAAAACAATGCATGAACTGGCAAACAGAATTAAATAACAGTTTTTCATGGCTGATTACCACCCTCATTTGGGTGTCTTTGGCATTCACTTTTTTTGCTTTATTACTAAGAAAAACGGATTTTGGTGAGAAATTCTGGTTAGTAACCAAACCCTGTATTGAGCAATCCAATAAATTTAAAACCATCGGGCTGATACTATTTCTATTTTTATTGATCTTATTGGAAGTACGCATCAGCGTCTTAAACTCCTTTTTCTATAATGGGTTATATAGCGCGTTGCAAGATAAAAAAGCCGATGCCTTTTGGTTTTTCGCCACAATTAACGCCATGCTGGTAGGCTTTAAAATCATCCATTCCATTATAAATTACCTAATTCGTCAGATATTTGAAATCCGCTGGCTGGAAAAATTCAACGACGACATGCTCAGCCGCTGGCTTGATCATAAAAATTATTATCGGCTGAAATATGAAAAAGATCTGCCCGATAATATTGACCAACGTATCGAACAAGATGCCCGCGAATTTATTACCGGGACCGTGGATCTAGTGGATGGTATTTTAGGTGCCATTGTTTCCATTATTGAATTCACCATTATTCTATGGGGGCTTTCCGGCTTGCTTGTATTATTTGATATCAGCATTCCAAAAGGCGTCGTATTTTTTATTTATACCTTTATCATTATTGCCACTGCCCTTTCCGTCTGGATTGGCTATCCACTGATTAAATTGAATTTCAATAAAGAAAAACTGAACGGTGATTACCGTTATTCTTTAATCCGTATCCGGGATAATGCGGAAAGTATTGCCTTTTACGACGGCGAGCAAAAGGAACGCCAATATTTAAACGAAATATTTAAAGCCATCATAAAAAACCGTTGGGCAATCGTGCGGCAAATGCTGGGGCTGGACGGTTTTAACACTGGGGTAACGCAAATCGCTATGATTTTACCCCTAATGTTACAGGCACCGCGATTTTTCGCCGGGCAAGCCACATTAGGAGATATGCACCAAACAGTACAAGCCTTTAATCGCTTAATGCGCGCCCTTTCGTTTTTCCGTTTGTTTTACGAACAATTCACGCTTTATCAAGCGCGGCTGAACCGTTTGTATGGTTTTATGGGGAAATTAAACGAACTGGACACCCATTTAATCCCGAATCCTATTGAATGCAGCCAGCGCGTTGCTTTAGAGAATTTCGGTTTAAAAGATGCAAAAGGCAATGTGCTGTTCGAGGGAATTAATTTAGAACTTTCCGCCGGCGACGCATTACTGATTCAAGGCGCTTCCGGCACCGGAAAAACCACTCTTTTAAAAGCCATTGCCGGTATTTATCCTTTTGAAACCGTCGGGCGTTCAAAACGTCCGTGCAACGGCAAAATTTTATTCTTACCGCAGCGCCCTTATATGCCGCAAGGTTCATTACGCGAAGCGATTTGTTATCCCAACATTGACCCTCACCATCCCGAACTTGAAAGTTATATGTTGAAATGCCATTTGGATAAATACATTTTCGCCCTCGATCAGGAAAATGACTGGCAGGCGATTCTTTCCCCGGGAGAACTGCAACGGGTGGCGTTTATCCGGATTTTCCTGACTAAACCGGATGTGGTTTTTCTGGATGAAACCACATCCGCTCTGGACGAGCCGACGGAACATAGTTTATACAGCAAGATCCGACAGGCGTTGCCGGGCATGATTATACTGAGTGTCGGGCATCGCTGCACATTACAACAATTCCACACCAAACATTTGGTTATCGGGCTCGACAAATCCAGCCGGACAATATAAAAAAACTGCGGTAATTTTTACCGCAGTTTTTATCAATGGAAAATAGGTTTATTGCCAGTTATGGTAAGCCAATCTACGCTGAATAACGGGATGAAGCTGTTTTAATTTTTTAATGCGCATTTTGTGCAGCGCCAAATCCAACAACGCCTGCACTACCTTACTGTGATCCTGCACGCTGCACACAATTTTATTTTCCAGTAACTCAAGCATTTCATGCCACCCGAAGGTGGCAATCACCAAATCTTTCAGAAAAGCTTCATTGCGTTTAATAAAAGACATCAATAGACCCTGCAATAAAGTCAATGACGTGGAGAAAATAGCATCAGGTACGATTCCGTTCTTCTCAATCCATTCGCTCACTAATTGCTCGGCATTTTCCTTACGGAATTGGCTCGCATAAAGATAATCAACCTGCAGCTGCTTTTTGCCCAGCGCCTGTTTAAATCCTTCCTCGCGGGCTTTACTCATCGGTAATTCAGGCAATGCGCCTAAAAATAAAATACGTTGATAATCCGCTTTATCAAACAAAGACACGGCAAGCTCATAGGCATCATGTTTATCGTCGGTAAGTACGTTATCTACCCCCTCGGAATCAATATGGCGATCAAAACCGATAATCGGAATGGCGTTATTTTGCTGATAATAATGATTATCCGCCGGCAATACGGTGGAAACGAACAACGCGTCAACCTGACGCTGAAACAGATGTTTCGCACATTCAAGTTCATTTGCCACATTATCGTTAGAACAGGTGATCAATAGCTGGTAGCCATTCTCACGACAGGATTTTTCCAGCTGATTAGCAATTTTGGCATAACTTAAATTTTCAAAATCCGGGATAATCAAACCGATAGTGTTGCTCTTGCCCGCTCGTAACCCCGCCGCCATGGCATTGGGCTTAAAGTCATATTCTTTTATTAAGGCTTGCACTTTTTCTATGGTTTTGTCACTGACCCGGTATTGTTTAGCTTTGCCGTTAACCACATAACTGGCGGTAGTGCGAGAAACACCCGCCAATTTTGCCAATTCTTCTAACTTCATTATTTTATCCTTAAAACGTGAAACTGCTGAAACGATTATAGCACCTGAATGTTAAATATTTAGTACGGAATTATAAATATTTGATCTAGTTCTCACTAATTATTGATGAAGTCATATTTTTTATGACAATTTGCAACCGGGTGGCAGGTTGAAAGGTGAAGAAAAAGAAAAAAGTGCGGTAAATTTTACCGCACTTTTAGTAAAGAAGAGAAACTTATAGACAGTTTTTCTCGCCGCGAGACAAACTGATTAAGCCCGAACGTACAATCTCAATAATTGTAGTCTCTTCTTTTACCGCGCTAACAAAGGCGTTTAATTTGTCCTTTGTACCGGCTAATTGAATCGTATAGGATTTGGTTGTTACATCTACAATCTGACCGCGGAAAATATCCGTTAAACGTTTAATTTCATCACGGGTCGAACCGGTAGCGCGCAATTTCAATAACATGACTTCACGCTCAACATGTTCGCAATCACTTAAATTAATGACTTTAAACACATCCACCAATTTGTGTAATTGTTTTTCGATTTGCTCCAATATCGCTTCATCTCCCGAGGCTTCGATAGTCATACGTGACAAAGTCGGATCATCGGTCGGCGCTACGGTTAAACTTTCGATATTGAATGCACGTTGAGAAAATAAAGCAACCACACGAGATAATGCACCCGATTCATTTTCTAGTAATACTGATAAAATTCTACGCATATTATTTCTCCGCTGGTTTACCTAAAAGCATTTCATTCATTCCGCCGCCTGTAATTTGCATCGGATATACATTTTCCGTGGCATCCACAAGTACATCGACAAACACTAATTTATCTTTAACCGCAAAGGCTTGAGTCAGTTTTTCCTCTAACTCGTCTGCCGTATTGATTTGAATCCCTACATGACCGTAAGCTTCCGCCAATTTGGCAAAATCAGGTAACGAATTCATATAAACCTGTGAATGACGGCCCGAATAAATCAAATCCTGCCATTGTTTTACCATGCCTAAGAAGCGATTGTTCAGACTTACAATCACAATCGGCGTACCATATTGTTTTGCGGTTGAAAGCTCTTGAATATTCATTTGAATACTACCGTCACCGGTAATACACACAACCCGGCTGTCCGGATGGGCGAATTTCGTCCCGATCGCCGCCGGCAAACCGAATCCCATTGTACCTGCGCCGCCGGAATTGATCCAATGACGAGGCTTATCAAACGGATAATGCAATGCGGCAAACATTTGGTGCTGGCCTACATCGGAAGCAATATAAGCCTCACCTTTGGTTAAACGATAAATCGCTTCAACCACGGCTTGCGGTTTAATCGCTTGAGAAGTGCGGTCGAATTCCAGACATTTTTTCGCCTTCCATTCATCAATTTGTTTCCACCATTCCGTTAAATCCGATTGTGATTTTGATAAATTGTCATCTTCCAGTAAAGATAAAAATTCGGTTAATACATTATCCACGCTACCTACAATCGGAATATCCGCCGCGATATTTTTAGAAATGGATGTCGGGTCGATATCCACGTGGATCACTTTTGCATGCGGACAATATTTCTCTACATTATTGGTGGTACGGTCGTCAAAACGTACGCCGATACCTAAAATTAAATCCGCATTGTGCATTGCCATGTTGGCTTGGTAAGTTCCGTGCATACCCAGCATACCGAGGAATTGTTTATCCGTGCCGGGATAACCGCCCAACCCCATTAATGAGGAAGTCACCGGCAAATTAAGCAACTGGGCAAATTGGGTTAATTTTTCGCTGCTGTTGCCGATAATTACACCGCCGCCGATAAATAATACCGGTTTTTTCGCCACCAATAACGCTTTCAACGCTTTTTTGATTTGGCCTTTGTGTCCTTGTACATTCGGGTTATAAGAACGCAAGCTTACTTCTTTCGGATATTCGTAAGTATATTTATTGGCAGGGTTGACCACATCTTTCGGAATATCAATAACTACCGGACCCGGGCGACCGGAAGACGCAATATAAAACGCTTTTTTAATGGTTTCCGGAATATCTTCCGCACGTTTAACCATAAAACTGTGTTTAACAACCGGACGGGTTAAGCCGATAGTGTCACATTCCTGGAAAGCATCGGTACCGATTAAATTGGAACGCACCTGACCGGTAATAATAACGAGAGGCACCGAATCGGTATAAGCGGTTAAAATACCTGTTACCGCGTTAGTTGAACCCGGGCCTGAAGTCACTAATACGCACCCCACCTCACCGGTTGAACGGGCGTAACCGTCCGCCATGTGCACCGCGGCTTGTTCATGACGAACCAGTACGTGTTCGATTCCGCCTAAAGTATGAATCGCGTCATAAATGTCTAAAACCGAACCGCCCGGATAGCCGAACAAATATTTAACGCCTTGATCACGCAATGACTGCACAACCATTTCCGCACCAGATAATTTTTTCATTTTCACCTCTCAAATACCCATAGAAGGAAGTTGATTACTATGGATAAATTACTTATCAATGGAAACAGTTTACCGATCCGAAACGGATTGTCTATCAATTTTTACTTAAATTACATCAATAAAAACAGAATAAAATTCTAATTTAATTAAAATTTTAGAATTTTATAAATTAAAAATAATAAAATATAAAAAAAATGCGACTTTATGTCGCATTTTATAAAATATACAAAATTAAATTTTTATTTAAATTTATGACTAAGATCACGCTTTTAACGTTTTTTAGTGATGAAAATCAGCAAAAATAACGCCATGCCCGTAGTGATAAAGCCAAATAATGGTGTTTCAGTAAAACCGACCACTAAATAACCCAGAATTGTGGCCGTGGCAACAAGTAAGGCATAAGGTAATTGTGTCGTTACATGATCCATATGATTACATTTTGCCCCGGTCGACGACAAAATGGTGGTATCCGATACCGGAGAACAATGGTCTCCGCACACGGCTCCCGCCATTACGGCAGATAAACAAGGCAATAGTAATTCCGGAGCGGCATTAACCGCAATTGCCGCCGCTATCGGCAACATAATACCGAAGGTTCCCCAGCTGGTACCGGTGGAAAATGCCATCGCAGCGCCTAAAACAAATAATAAAGCCGGCAATAATGCGGGCGTTAAGTTGCCTGAAATCAAACTTGATAAATATTTACCGGTCTGCATATCGCCGACCACTTTGTTGATTGTCCAGGCAAAACATAAGATCAAAATTGCGCCTACCATAGATTTCATGCCTGCGATAACCGCTTTGGCATAATTGCCGGAAGATAATTTTTTTGCCAATACAATCAAAATTGTGGAAATAAGAACCGCAGTCATACCACCGACAACTAAAGAAATTCCGACGGTTGTATTCTCAAAAGCGCCTAATACGCTGAATTCTTTACCGTCAGCCAATAGTGCCTGATTACCGGTATGCATCATCATTGTAACAGTGCCGATAATCAATCCCACAATCGGCAATACGAGATTTCTAACCTGCCCCTGAACTGCCGAATTAGTTTCTTGCACATTGTTGGCTTGTTCCATAGCTAATTTTTCATGATGCGCCATAGGCCCGATATCAAATGAAAAATAAGCGACGATAAACACCATAACAATAGAAAAAATCGCATAGAAATTCATCGCACTCATGGTCATAAAAGCGCCAATCGGCGTATAACCGGTAATAGAATGTTCGGCTAATAATCCCGCAACTAAAGTAATAATATAAGCCCCCCAGCTTGAAACGGGCATTAAAACGCACATCGGTGCCGCCGTGGAATCAAGAATATAGGCTAATTTCGGGCGGGATACATGGAATTTATCGGTAACGGGGCGTGCAATCGCACCTACCGCAAGGCTGTGGAAATAATCGTCAATAAAGGTAATAAAGACTAAACACGCCGCCATAATTTTAGCGCCCCGACGGCCTTTAATACGTTTTTGCGCCCATTCCGCAAATGCCTGATTACTACCGGAAACACTTAAAAGTGCGGTTAAAATTCCCAGCAATAATAAAAAAACAAGAATATTTACATTATTATCATTTAATACGAAATGGTTTTCTTCATCAAAATTAAAAATTAATGAAGTCACACTGTCAAATAAATAACTAACCCCTTGTGCGAGACTTCCGTTAGATAACATTAATGAACCGACAATGATCCCGACACTTAACGAAAGCAATACTTTACGAGTAAAAATCGCTAATGTGAGGGCTAAAATCGGTGGTAGAATTGACCAAAGAGAAGTCGAAAAATCTGCAAGTTGCATTGGTTTACCTAAAATAATATTTATTAGGAAGAGCTACTTAGATTAAATAATCAATGATTAAGGCAGGTAAAATACAGAAAGAAACCGACCCACGAGTAGCGCTCCATAGTTAATCAAAAATGACTATGGCAGTAACGTTCCTTTCGGTGACGTTACCAACCAGTTAAGATGACGCTTAACTGATTTCGGCAAATATTCCTTTCAATTTCCTTCATTGTTATCCACTCTGGAAAAATACTTATAATATTCGCACCTCTACATGTGTAGGGACTGTAAAGATTACAATAAGACAATGAAATTGCCAAGAATAATTAGCTAATAAAATGTAGATTCCGTTTATCTTTGTTTATTATTTGAGCTATAACCTGTTTTTTAACGAGTAATAGATCTTATTATTTCACGAGTAATTTATTATAAATAATAAAGTCCGTGTACTAGCTCTAATTAATTTTACATTTACGATTTTTTTAATTTCCTATATATTATAGAACCTGGCTAATTTAGCTTCATATTTTTTAATTAAATAACATTTAAGGATAATAAAAATGAATGAAGTCATTAAAACATTAAATAATCTGCGTCGTTTACGTTCTATGGCAAAAGAATTATCCATAGAACAATTAGAAAACATAATTGAAAAGTTTCAACTTGTTATAGAGGAAAAAAAAGCGGAAGAATTAGAAATTAAACGCTTAGAAGAAGAACGTAAAAATCGTCTTGAAAAATATCGCGAATTATTAAAAGAAGACGGTATTACCGCAGACGAATTAGCACAAATCCTTGCCGGGAAAAACAATACCGTGAAAGCAAAAAGAGCGCCGTTATCCGCCAAATACAAATATATCAATGAAAACGGCGAACAAAAAACCTGGACCGGTCAAGGGCGTATGCCAAAAGCAATTCAACTTCAATTAAATGCAGGTAAAAGTTTATCTGATTTTGCTATTTAATTTATTAACTTTGCCGTAAACACACCAATATGATCGAAAAGAAAATTCTCCTTACCGATTGCCCTGACGATAAAGGATTAATCGCTAAAATTACAAACATTTGTTATAAACACCAACTTAATATTCTGCATAATAATGAATTTGTAGATTTTGAAACAAAACATTTTTTTATGCGTAGTGAATTAGAAGGTATTTTTAATGAAGCGACATTACGTGCCGATTTAGAATTCAGTCTTCCCGAAGGCGCTAATTTCCGCTTAATTGATGCACAAAAAAGAAAACGGGTCGTTATTCTGGTAACAAAAGAAGCCCATTGTATCGGCGATATTTTGATGAAAAACTATTACGGCGGCCTGGATGTAGAAATTGCGGCGGTGGTCGGTAATCATGAGACTTTAAAAGAATTGGTCGAACGTTTCGATATCCCGTTCCATTGCGTGAGCCACGAAGGCTTGACCCGAGTGGAACATGACAAGCTATTAGCGGAAAAAATTGATGAATACGCACCGGACTTTATCGTTTTAGCAAAATATATGCGTGTATTAAACCCTGACTTTGTTGCCCGCTATCCAAATCGCGTAGTGAATATTCACCATTCGTTTTTGCCTGCATTCATCGGCGCCAAACCTTATCAGCAAGCCTATGAACGCGGTGTAAAAATTATCGGCGCTACCGCCCATTTTATTAATAATGAATTGGACCAAGGCCCGATTATTATGCAAAACGTCATTAATATCGATCACACCTATTCCGCAGATGCGATGATGAAAGCCGGACGCGACGTAGAAAAAACCGTACTGAGCCGAGCGCTGGACTTGGTTTTACATGATCGTGTTTTCGTCTATAAAAATAAAACTATCGTACTGTAAAAAACACAAAAAAAGTGAGCTTAAAAACTCACTTTTTTATTTTCTATTTCTGCGGATTCCGCTCTTTTTTATCCGCAATGCCTAAGGCCGATGAAAAGCTGCGTAATCCTTGAATACTGCCCTGTTTCATCATGGTTTGCATAGCCTGAGTAGGCGAATGAATCAGTTTATTCATTAATTTATAGCTCAACTCCTGCAATACCGTTTCAGGATCTTCGTTTTGTCCGATAGCCTGCACCGCTTTTTCTAATAAATCTTGTCGAATTTGTTCCGCACTTTCACGATAGGTACGGATTAAATTAGAAAACTGATGAACCTTCATCCACTCAAAGAAATCCGACGCTTCCGCATCAATAATAGTCTCCGCTTCTTTTGAGGCCTTTTCCCGCTCGGAAAGATTACGCTGGATAATACTGTGCAAATCATCTACGGTATAATGATAAACGCCGTCCAGTTTTTCCACGCGTTCGTCCACATCACGCGGCACAGCAATATCCACAATCAGCATCGGCGCATTACGGCGTTTTTGTTGAGCCTGTTTGACCATTTCAGCAGTAATTAAAACTATCGGGCTGCCCGTCGAGCTAATCACAATATCCGCCTGATTCAAACCATCCTGCAACTGTTGCAAAGACAACACCTGAATATATTTATTATGCTCTAATTTTTCAACCAATAACTCGGCTCTTGCCAAAGTGCGGTTAGAAATCATCAATTTTTTCACACCGTGACGTAACAAATGGCGCGCCACCAATTCAATGGTTTCACCGGCACCGACGAGGAGAATATTGAGATCTTTCAGTCCTTCAAAAATCTGACGGGCCAAACTGCAAGCCGCATAGGCAACGGATACCGCGCTATTGCCGATATTCGTTTCAGTACGTACGCGTTTTGCCACGGAAAAGGTTTTTTGAAACAGGCGAGAGAATTCGCTGGACATCGGCATATGCTGCGCCTGACAGTAATCTTCCGAGTATTGATAGGCTTGCTTCACCTGACCGAGAATTTGCGGTTCGCCTAAAACTAAAGAGTCCAATCCGCAGGAAACCCGCATTAAATGGTTAACCGCACTTTGATTTTGTTTGATATATAAACAATTTCTTAATTCATCGACATCTAATTGATGCACATCGGCAAACCATTGAATACATTGTTCCAGCCAACGTTGATTTTCTTGATCAGTTTCAGGAGAAATATGTTTATTGTGCAAATAAATTTCAGTCCGATTACAGGTTGATAAAATAACCTCGCTTTGCGCCAATTCGGATTGAGCGATTTGTTGAAAGGCTAAATCCCGCTTTTCAGGAGAAAAAGCGACCTTTTCGCGCAATGCCACACTCGCTGTTTTATGGTTAATACCTAGAACTAAAATTGTCATGTAAGAAAATCACTCAACTTTATTTTGCCGATTAGCCGCCAACCGACAAAATGCCCGCATAAAAAATTTTTAAAATAAAAACCCTGTCATTTTAATCAATTACAACAAGCCGGGCAAATGTAACTCATCTAAATTTTGACGAATACATCTTTCGGGTTATCCCTTGAGAACAAATTTTAAGCACAATAATAAAACCTTAATTTTTCTGCCGCATCGGTTTGCGTGAAAGATCTTTACTGTAAATCACTTCAGTGGGATTATGAATGTCGAATCCTTGTAACGTCGGATTTAAGTATACCGCTTTTGCATATTGAAAAATCGGCAAAAACAAATGTTCTTGGCGAGAAATAAGCAATACTTGCCGATAAAGCTCGTTTCGTTCCGGTTCAGAAATTGTCTGCTGCGCTTTTTCAAGCAGTTTATCCACCCTTTCCTGGCTGAATCCGGTTTTATTATCCGGATTTTTTGAATAAAGCAAATTTAAAAATGCCGAAGGATCATTATAATCCGCACACCAACCCGAACGAATAATCTGAAAATCACCTTTTGCACGCTTTTCCTGCAACTGTGACCAATTCACAGGCTCCATTTTTACCGAAATCAAATCCGATTGAGACCAACTACGCGCAAGACGGTTTGCAATATTCGGGTGTATACCCTCCTGTTCATAAGTTAATTTAAATTGCAACGGATTCTTCTCTGAAAAATCAGCCTGTTGCAGAATTTGCTCCACTACCGTCGCTTGCCAGCTTTCATCCGATTCAAATTCCATATTACGCGGCACAAAATAACTGACGGCAAAACCGGATAACCCGCTGTCCCGTACAATATTATGAGAAGAAATCATAGAATTTAGCGCATTTCTTACCGCAGTTTTTGCCAGATTCGGATCCTTTAAATTAAATTCATAAAAATACGTACATAATTTAGGGAAATTTACGACATTTTCCATTTTGATTTGACGAAAATCAGTGACTAAATCTACCTTTTTCACATCCGTATTGTCGGCTAATTTTTGGTAATGCACCTGTGGAAAACTAACCTTTTCGGCATTCCAATAAAATTCATTTTTTACCAGCGAAATTGTATCCGCCTTTTGTCCTGTCAATTTATATGCGCCATTACTGATAAGCTCTCCCTTATTTGAATTTCCGCCGGAATAAGCCGGCAATAGTGCAATATGCGCCAGCATTTCAGGCAAATAAGAGATGGGTTTATCAAGACTGATTTGTAGATGATATTCATCCTGCGCTTTAATGCCTAATTGAGAAATATCTGATTTGCCTTCCAAAATTTCTTGTGCCTGATCTATATGAATAAAGGCAAGATATTGTCGCAATGGTGAAGAAGATAAGGCTAATAACTTCCAGGCTTGAGCAAAATCCTCAGCGGTCACGGCCTCGCCGTTTGACCATTTGGCATCCTGACGTAAAGTAAAAATCCAGGTTTTGTTATCTTTGGTTTCCCAACTTTCCGCTACTGCCGGTTGAATATTGCCGTGAATATCAAAAATAACCAAGCCTTCAAAAAGGTCTCGCATAAAATCCGCTTGTTCGCTTGATTTTATATCGCGAATATTCAGTACTAAATCCGAATATACTCCCCGGCTCAATATGTGTTGTTCCGGCACTGTTTCAGTCTGTATTTGCTTGGTTGATGTCATACTTTCTGCGGGCTGCTCGGAGACGGATTGTTTGGTATCGGAGAGCAAATCCTTAATTCGATCACACCCAACCGAACTCAAAAAACAGCAAAAAATGACCGCACTTTTTGCTACTAAAGAAAACTTTCCCGAAAATAATGAAGATCTCATTTTATTACTCATAACAAACCAAACAATAAAGGCTTTTGATATTACACCAAAAGCCTTTAAAGATCTTAAAAATTCTAATTAAATTGCAGATACGTTAAGTGTTGAACCGCCAACGATACGAACTCGAGCGCCGGCTTTCAAAGAAGCATCCGCTTTTTGAACAACAACGATTTCTTTACCGTCGTCTTTCTTAATTACAAGCTCTAACGCATCAACCTGGCTTACTTTTTCTTCGATTT